>NZ_JBKGLW010000003.1:0-440525 GCF_046555775.1 Citrobacter sp. U14242 | reverse complement strand
ACCCCATGCCGAACTCAGAAGTGAAACGCCGTAGCGCCGATGGTAGTGTGGGGTCTCCCCATGCGAGAGTAGGGAACTGCCAGGCATCAAATTGCAGTAAACCGGGATGAATAATCCGGGTAGTGACAAAGAAATTCGGTGGAGCGGTAGTTCAGTTGGTTAGAATACCTGCCTGTCACGCAGGGGGTCGCGGGTTCGAGTCCCGTCCGTTCCGCCACTTATTAAGAGCCCTGAGCATTTGCTCAGGGCTTTTTCTTTGCCTGTAACTTTATTATTGCTAAATTTGCAAAAATCCTCTGCATTTTCCGCTCTTTTTCTATAAAAAGTAGAAGGTCATAATCCCCTCAGTTAACGAATATTGTGATTAAAAAGAGGAATTCTATGACTGTCCCTGCATTTGGTTTAGGTACTTTCCGCCTGAAAGACGACGTGGTTATCGCTTCCGTTAAAACAGCTCTTGAGCTGGGTTATCGCGCAGTCGACACTGCACAAATCTATGATAATGAAGCAGCTGTTGGCCAGGCGATTGCCGAAAGCGGCGTACCGCGTAATGAGTTGTACATCACAACTAAGATCTGGATTGAAAATCTTGGCAAAGACAAACTGATCCCAAGCCTGAAAGAGAGCCTGAAAAAACTGCGCACAGATTATGTTGATCTGACGCTGATCCACTGGCCATCACCAAATGATGTCGTCTCTGTTGAAGAGTTTATGCATGCCTTGCTCGAAGCCAAAGAGCAAGGACTGACTCGTGAAATTGGTATCTCTAACTTCACTATCCCATTGATGGAAAAAGCTATTGCTGCTGTAGGGGCAGAGAATATTGCGACTAATCAGATTGAGTTATCTCCGTATCTGCAAAGCCGTAAGGTTGTTGACTGGGCGAAAGAGCACGGTATCCACATTACCTCATACATGACGCTGGCTTATGGTAAGGCGCTGAAAGATGACGTGATTGCTCGTATTGCTGCTAAACATAACGCGACGCCGGCCCAGGTGATTCTGGCATGGGCGATGGGGGAAGGTTACTCTGTGATCCCTTCTTCTACCAAGCGTGAAAACCTGGCAAGCAACCTGCTGGCGCTGGAACTGCGGCTTGATGCGGAAGATAAAGCGGCAATCGCTGCTCTGGATTGCAACGACCGCCTGGTTAGCCCGGAAGGTCTGGCGCCTGAATGGGATTAATAGCCTGACCCTCTGTGCCTTTAACCCTCTTTTACAGCTCCTCCGGGAGCTGTTCTTATATATTCACTTAAAAAATCGATAAATGCCCGAATACGGGTACTGACGGCACGATCGCTGTAATACACCGCGCTGAAAGGCATCTCGACGGGCAGCCGTTTATCCGCCATCAATTCGACCAGCTTACCCTGAGCGATCTCCTTATCAATCATATAATCTGAAAGACAAGCAATACCGTTGCCGCTCAGGCAAAGCTGCTTCAGCGTTTCGCCACTGTTCGAAGATAGACCGCAATCAACCTCATGCAATTGTCCGTCACTACAGGCTATGGGCCAGGTATTGAGCGAAATAGGTTCAGAAAACCCCAGACACAGGTGCTGCTTTAACTCTTCAACAGTCTCTGGCTTACCGAAGCGGGCAATATAGTCAGGCGAAGCAATAATCTTGCGGTAGCTGGTAAAGAGTGGACGTGCGCGCAGACTTGAGTCAGTCAAGGTACCGGCACGTATCGCAACATCCACTTTTCGTTCAATAAGATTGATGAATGTCTCTGAGGAAACCAGCGACAACGTCATCTCGGGATAGCGCTCACGGAAAGGTTTGATCAGTGGCATCAGGAAATGCAACATCACCGGTGTTGCGGCATCAATACGCAGCAAACCGCGCGGCGTATTACGCGACTCCATGATTTCTGTTTCCGCCGCAGCCATATCCTGCAGTATCTGTTGTACGCGCCTGAAGTAGCGTTCACCTTCTTCTGTCAGACTGAGTTGCCGGGTTGTTCGATTGAGCAAACTGACGCCCAGTTTCATCTCCAGTTTCTTTACTGCCCGACTGACCGCGGAATTGGCCTGCCCAAGCTGCTCTGCGGCCCGGCTAAAGCTACCGCTTTCCACGACCGCGACAAAAATTGCCAGTTCTTCGGAGGTTGCTTTCATTTTTGCACCTGAAGCAAAATTATATTGATATTTTGAATATTTTTGTTATTAAAACATCCCGGCATACTGCGTGTCATCTGATTACTGATGATATGGAATTATTTATGCCTCTCGCTTTATTTGCTCTGACAATAAGTGCCTTCGCTATTGGCACGACTGAATTTGTGATTGTCGGCCTGGTGCCGACCATTGCTGAACAACTGGCGATCTCTTTGCCTTCTGCGGGGATGCTGGTTTCAATTTATGCACTGGGTGTGGCAATTGGCGCGCCGGTACTGACCGCCCTGACCGGGAGCCTGCCACGTAAGCAACTGTTGGTTGCGCTGATGGTGCTATTTACCGCGGGTAACTTGCTGGCATGGCAGGCACCTGGTTATACGACATTAATTGTCGCCCGCCTGCTGACAGGCCTGGCTCACGGTGTCTTCTTCTCAATTGGTTCTACAATTGCGACAAGCCTGGTACCAAAAGAGAAAGCGGCTTCTGCTATCGCGATTATGTTTGGTGGTTTAACCGTTGCACTGGTGACGGGAGTACCTCTGGGGACATTTATCGGACAACACTTTGGCTGGCGCGAGACTTTCCTTGCCGTATCACTGTTGGGTGTGATTGCACTGATTAGCAGCCAACTGCTGATCCCTGCGAATATTCCGGGTCGGGCGGCCGCAAGCATTCGTGATCAGGTAAAAGTGTTAACCCATCCACGCCTGTTGCTTATCTACGCGGTTACGGCATTGGGGTACGGTGGTGTCTTCACTGCGTTCACCTTCCTGGCACCTATGATGCAGGACCTGGCAGGTTTCTCGCCGACAGCGGTAAGCTGGATCTTACTGGGTTATGGCGTATCGGTTGCTATCGGTAATATCTGGGGAGGTAAGCTGGCGGATAAACATGGTGCTGTCCCGGCGCTGAAATTTATCTTCGCGGCGTTGTTTGTCCTGCTGATGGTCTTTCAACTGACAGCCTCTACGCAATACGCTGCGTTAGTTACGATTCTGGTGATGGGGATCTTCGCCTTCGGCAATGTTCCGGGTTTGCAGGTATACGTGGTACAGAAAGCGGAACAGTTTACCCCCAATGCGGTGGATGTAGCATCCGGTCTGAACATTGCTGCGTTTAATATTGGCATTGCGCTTGGCTCTGTGATTGGCGGACAAACGGTAGCGCATTATGGTTTAGCACAGACACCGTGGATTGGCGCACTGATTGTTCTGGTCGCTTTTTTACTGATGGGTATCAGCGGTCGCCTGGATAAACCAGCGCGGGTAGTATTGGGATAAATTATTGATGTAAGTGCCCACTTACAAAACAAACTGCAATTGTTCGTTGAAAGTGAGTGTTAAAGTCCCTATAACAGAAGAACCAGTCCGGCTGCGGACTGGTTGACGTTATAGAGGTTTGAAAGTCTAAAGTGCGAAAAAACACCTATGCCATGCGCTATGTTGCCGGACAACCCGTTGAGCGGATTTTACCGCCAGGGTCATTTGCGCATATCGGCCAGGCATTACCTGCAGGCGTACCGTTAAGCAGTGAAGATCGCATTCGCGTGCTGGTGTGGAATATTTTTAAGCAACAACGGGCAGAATGGTTGTCGGTGCTGAAAAATTTTGGCAAAGATGCCCATCTGGTTTTATTGCAGGAGGCACAGACGACACCCGAGTTGGTTCAGTTCGCAACCGCTAACTATCTTGCCGCCGATCAGGTTCCCGCTTTTGTGCTGCCTCAGCATCCCTCTGGTGTCATGACGCTTTCTGCTGCTCATCCGGTCTACTGCTGTCCATTGCGTGAGCGTGAGCCAATTTTACGCCTGGCAAAATCAGCTCTGGTGACCGTATACCCGCTACCTGACTCGCGTTTATTGATGGTGGTGAATATCCACGCGGTAAACTTCAGCCTCGGCGTCGATGTCTATAGTAAGCAGTTACTTCCCATTGGGGATCAAATCGCCCATCACAGTGGCCCGGTGATTATGGCCGGTGATTTCAATGCATGGAGTCGCCGACGGATGAATGCGCTGTACCGCTTTGCGCGTGAAATGTCGCTGCGTCAGGTGCGCTTTACCGACGATCAGCGCCGACGCGCGTTTGGTCGTCCTCTTGATTTTGTGTTCTATCGTGGTTTGAACGTGAGTGAGGCCTCTGTGCTGGTCACTCGCGCCTCCGATCACAATCCACTACTCGTTGAATTCAGTCCCGGCAAGCCTGAGCAATAAAGGTGTGTCAGGTCTGCCGTAGGGCAGGCCTGTGATGGTGCTGCCCTTCATATTTCACAACAACCGAAGGACAACACAATGACAACACGCTCCCACCATGACAACGTCGAAAAGCAGTTTGGCTCCCAGGCTAATGCCTATTTAACCAGTACCGTTCATGCTACTGGTCGTGATTTACAACGACTGGCGGAAAGGCTGTCTGTTTTTCCACAGGCACGGATACTGGATATGGGATGTGGAGCAGGGCACGCCAGTTTTGTGGCTGCGCAATACGTACGACAGGTTGTGGCTTATGATTTATCGTCTCAAATGCTTGAGGTGGTCGCAGAGGCTGCAAAAGAGAAGGGCCTGGACAATATCACCACGCAACAGGGATATGCAGAGAGTCTGCCGTTCGGCGATTGCGCTTTTGATGTGGTGATTAGCCGCTATTCAGCGCATCACTGGCATGATGTCGGACGTGCGCTGCGTGAAGTCAATCGTGTACTGAAACCCGGTGGTGTGGCTATCGTAATGGATGTGATGTCGCCTGGGCATCCGGTGCGTGATATCTGGCTGCAAACCGTTGAAGCGCTGCGCGATACCTCACATGTGCGCAACTATTCCAGCGGTGAGTGGCTGTCTTTAATCAATGACGCTGGTTTGATTACCGATACTTTGTTGACGGATCGCCTGCCTCTGGAGTTCAGTTCGTGGGTGGCGCGAATGCGCACACCTGCCGCATTGACTGAAGCTATTCGTTTATATCAGCAGAGTGCATCAGCTGAAGTGAAAGTCTACTTCTCGTTACAGGAGGATGGTTCATTCACCAGTGATACGATAATGGTTGAGGCACATAAAGCGGGATAAATAAAAAAGGCACTGGGGGGAAACCAGTGCCTTCATTTTTACAATGTTATCAGGAGTCAGGCATGCCGTTGTTTTTGACAAACAACGTGAGCTGATCGCCCGGCTGCAGATTGTCCGTATCACTGTTCCAGCGCATTACATCCTTGATGTTAACCCCATGGCGTTTGGCAATGCTCGACAGAGAGTCGCCTTTACGTACACGGTAGGTGATGCTATCGCTGTTGTTAGCCAGTCGCTGTGCACTGGTGCCAGCACCTACGGTCAGGCTTTGGCCCACTTTCAGGGATGATCCACGCAGATTATTCCACTGCTGCAGATCCTTCGTGCTCACGCCAAGACGTGCAGCGACGCCAGAAAGCGTATCGCCAGAGCGAACTTTGTAGCTACGGCTGTTCAGCGGCGTGTTATCTGCAACCAACGTTGACTGTACGGCTGCAATTTCGCCGGAAGCCAGAGACTCACGCAGCTTCTCTGCGTGCTTCTTTGGCACCATCACGTATTGCGGACCGCTGGCACCCAACGTGGAGCCTTTCACACCTGCATTGAAGGTCTTCAGTTTGCTGACGGAAATACCCGCCATATCGGCAACCTGAGCCATCTCAACCGGACTGTTCAGGCGAACACGTGCCAACGCACGGCTTTCGTCTGTGGTAGGCAGACGCACGCCATAGCGTTTGCTGTTTTTGAGAATATCACTCAACGCCAGCATTTTGGGCACATACTGCTTCGTTTCCTGAGGCAAAGGGAGCGACCAGAAATCGGTGGATTTACCCCGAGACTTGTTCGCTTTGATTGCCTTCATCACGCGACCTTCACCGCTATTATACGCGGCAACGGTCAGCAGCCAGTCGCCATCAAACATCTTGTTCAGACGCTGCATCATGTCCAGCGCGGCAGTGGTGGAAGCCACAATGTCGCGACGTGCATCATAACTGCGGGTCTGTTTTAAACCATAATTGCGCCCCGTGCTCGGAATGATCTGCCAAATACCTGCGGCATTGGCGCCAGACGTTGCGTGAGGATCAAAAGCGCTCTCCACTATGGGTAGTAGTACCAGTTCCATAGGCATGTTACGTTTCTTAACTTGCCCGGCTATCCAGTACATATACGGCTCTGCCCGTAAAGTTACATCGTGGAGATAGCTCTTATTGCGTAAATACTTCTGTTTTTGTTCGCGAATCCGGTTGTTTTCCGGAATTCCCATCTTTAGCTCGTCACCAATGAAAGCCCACAAATCCTGATCAGCAGCGATAGATGTTCCATCGTCCATCCATCGCGCCTGACTTGTAAACTTTCCTGCTTCCCCTTGACCAGCTGCAGAAAGGCTCTGTGCATGTTGTTGGACGTTACCAGTATTCTGGCACCCAACAAGCAGGACAGAGGCGAGTAATATCGCTTTTGCCTTCATGTGTGTGTCAATAGTTGCTTAAAAGACGACCGATCATAACGGCGAAGTTTTCAAAAGGCAACCCGGAATTGTCAGAACGTATCTTTCTTTGACCTTAACCAGGCAAAACGCTCTTCAGGTTGTTGCAATATTGTTTCTTTGTTTATTTCATTAATTAAATCAATATCTTCTGTTCTTAAAAAAAGATTATTTCGCCGCTCATTTTTCAGAATTACGGGGAGTGTCATTTGTTTTTTTACGCGTAACTCATTAACTTTACGATAATATTCATTTATGCACGAATCGTGCGGCAGAATGCTTAAGGCAAACTTCATGTTTGCTAATGTGTATTCATGAGCACAGCAGATAAGCGTATCATCAGGAAGCGCACTTAATTTACTAAGTGATTGATACATCTGCGAAGCCGTACCTTCAAATAGTCTGCCACAGCCGCCTGAAAATAGCGTGTCGCCACAAAATAGATAAGGTTGGCTAAAGTAACAAATATGTCCTAAAGTGTGACCCGGCGTAGCAATTATCTTAAATTCATGCCCTAAAACGAGTGCAATATCGCCATCTTTGACTATGTGGGTCGTTCCCTTATCTTGCGTTTCAGCCGGTCCGTAAACCACTAATTGTGGGAAATGTTGCAAAAGTTCTTTCACACCGCCAACATGATCATGGTGGTGATGGGTCAGGAAAATGGCCTCTGGCACCCAGTGATGTTCTGCCATCGCTTTCAGAACGGGAGCGGCTTCGCCCGGATCGACAATCAGGCAACGGTTTTCATTATTTGTCAGGACCCAGATGTAATTGTCCTGAAAGGCGGGAATACTGTTAAGATTCATAAATTACCTCTCAATGCGTAACGGAAGGTTGTGATGAAACCGGCAAGGATCCCTCAAACTGTCGTAGCGCCCGTTAGCTGGGATGATTTACCCTGGGGTGAGCACTATCGTGAGGCGCTGGAACATCAGCTTAACCCGTGGTTCGCAAAAATGTACGGTTTTCATCTGCTTAAGATTGGTAATTTAAGCGCAGAAATCGATTCTGAAGCGTGCGCGGTTTCTCATCAGGTAAATGTTTCTTTGCAAGGTTCGCCCATGCAGGTTACGGCCGATCCTTTACACCTTCCTTTTGCCGATAAATCCGTGGATGTCTGTCTGCTGGCTCATACACTACCGTGGTGCGCCGATCCGCATCGCTTATTGCGTGAAGCCGACCGGGTACTGATTGATGATGGCTGGTTAATACTGAGCGGGTTTAACCCGGTTAGCCTGATGGGATTGCGTAAGCTGGTGCCAGTGCTACGTAAAACACCGCCTTACAACAGCCGGATGTTTACCCTGATGCGCCAACTGGATTGGCTCTCTTTGCTGAATTTTGAGGTGCTGCACTATAGCCGGTTCCACGTGCTGCCCTGGGCGAAGCAGGGCGGTAAAATGTTAAGTGCGCATATTCCGGCACTGGGCTGTCTACAGTTGGTTGTCGCGCGCAAGCGAACAATTCCGCTTACGCTCAATCCGATGAAACAAAGTAAAAGTAAGGCACGCATCCGCCAGGCTGTTGGGGCAACCCGACAATTCCGCAAGCCAGACGCTTAAGACTCTGCTTGATACCCAACATCATCCTGGGTGGGACTCATTGCCGCAGCACGTGCAAGCTCATCACAGCGTTCGTTTTCCGGATGGCCCGCATGCCCTTTAACCCATTCCCATTTGATTTGGTGTGGTCCAAGCGCGGCATCCAGACGTTTCCACAGATCGACGTTCTTTACCGGCTTTTTATCTGCGGTTTTCCAGCCGCGTTTTTTCCAGTTGTGGATCCATTGTGTAATGCCCTGGCGCACGTACTGGCTGTCGGTGCTGAGTACCACTTCACATGGCTCTTTAAGTGCTTCCAGCGCGACAATTGCCGCCATCAACTCCATACGGTTATTGGTGGTGAGGTTGTACCCTTCGGCAAAGGTTTTTTCGCGCCCGCGATAGCGTAAAATAGCCCCATAACCGCCAGGACCTGGGTTTCCCAGGCAAGAACCATCGGTGAAAATTTCTACCTGTTTAAGCATCTCTGGTAGACTTCCTGTTTTAGCAAATCGAAATCAAACGATAAGTCTGACATAAATGACCGCTATGAGCACTGGAATTACACGGCAGATCGTCCTCGATACCGAAACCACCGGTATGAACCAGATTGGCGCCCACTACGAAGGCCATAAGATCATTGAGATCGGTGCGGTTGAAGTGGTGAACCGCCGCCTGACCGGAAATAACTTCCACGTCTACCTGAAGCCGGATCGGCTGGTGGACCCGGAGGCATTTGGCGTACACGGAATCGCCGATGAATTCCTGCTTGATAAACCCACATTCGCCGATGTCGCCGATGAGTTTCTCGACTATATCCGTGGCGCGGAGCTGGTCATCCATAATGCATCGTTTGATATCGGCTTTATGGACTACGAGTTCGCGAAACTCAATCGCGATATCCCAAAGACGAACACCTTCTGTAAAGTGACCGACAGCCTGGCGTTGGCGAGGAAAATGTTTCCTGGCAAGCGTAACAGCCTTGATGCGTTATGCTCGCGCTATGAGATAGACAACAGTAAGCGTACTCTGCACGGCGCATTGCTCGATGCCCAGATTCTGGCCGACGTTTATCTGATGATGACCGGCGGGCAGACCAGCATGGCGTTCTCTATGGAAGGTGACAGCCAGCAGCAGAATGATACGGGGATCCAGCGCATTGTGCGTCAGTCCAGTAAATTACGCGTTGTTTTCGCTACTGATGAAGAGCTGGCAGCCCATGAGTCGCGCCTTGACCTGGTACAGAAGAAGGGCGGAAGTTGCCTCTGGCGGGCCTAGTTCTGGTATTTACAGTACAGAAATGGCCATTCGGGTGATTTTTGCAGCAAACGATTAAAAAACGTGAGAAAAAGCGTTGACGAGGCGCGAGGCAATCCGTAATATTCGCTTCGTTCCCAAGCGGAACACAACGCGGAGTGGTAGTTCAGTTGGTTAGAATACCTGCCTGTCACGCAGGGGGTCGCGGGTTCGAGTCCCGTCCATTCCGCCACTATTCAGAAAGCCTGAATCAGAAATGATTCAGGCTTTCGTCGTTTTAATCACTGCATAATATTATCGATCGTTTCACCATCAAAAAAATCAATAACTGACCTTGCGGTATGGATACCTGTCTGATGGTACGATTCAACCGTCGCAGCGGCGATGTGTGGGGTCGTGATAATATTTCTGGAATGTAGTAGAGGGCTGAATTGCGGCAAAGGTTCATGCTGAAATACATCGAGAGCGGAATGCACATTCCTTTCATCAATCACCTGCAACAGCGCGCGTTCATCTATCAATTTTCCACGAGCCGCATTGATGAGCAAGGCACCATTTCTCATCATTGAAAGGTATTTGTGGCTGATAAAATTCTCTAATGACGATGTGTAAGGAAGAAGCACGACAATGACGTTGGACTGCATGAAGATGTCGTCAACCGACACAAACTTAACAGCCATTTTTTCAGCTATCTCATGATCCGGATTTTTGTCGTACGCGAGAATTTCAATCTCGAAACCGGACAACCTCTTAACCAATGTTTTGGCAATATTCCCAAAACCTAATAATCCTACACGTTTACCATTTAATTCATTTCCCAGTGAGTGCCCCCAATAACCATTTTGTATGTCCATATGATTACTGGGAATATTTCTCAGACCAGAAAAAATAAGACCGATGATAAATTCAGCGACAGCATTGGCATTGATGCCTCGGGCATTATTAACCACAATGCCTGATTTTTTTGCCGCGTCAATATCTATATTATCAATGCCGGTACCAAATCTTGAGATTATTTTCAGTTTTGGTAGAAGAGAAAACACACTGGCGTCATAACAATCCGTTCCGGCAATGACAGCATCAATAGATGCCCTCAACTCATCTGATTCTGATGTGATAAGATGATTAACACTGTTCTTGAAAATGAGATTAAATTGGTTATCGCGCAATAATTTGCAACCGGTAATACAGCGAGCCGAAAAACTGGAAACGGTGATTAATACATTTTTCATATCTGTTACCTCATACCTGAGAACGCCATCAGGTTGTGATGGCGTAGACCGGTTACAATAAAAATAACACAAGTTATGAGTTTACTTTTACTCCGAGAGCACCTCCTGGATGAAATAAACCAAAATCGGTTCGGGTAAACTGTTTGAGTTCTGACAGCGTGAGGGCCACCGCATCTCCCACGACCAGTACCGCAGTGGAAGAGCAGGATGGAGCAAGACCTAAGTTGTCTGCTTCGTTCTTAACCGGTATCTCAATTGATAAATCACAGCAGATAGCCAGCGACGAATTGTGGCTTCGGGTAAATGAGACCAGAAAATTTTTCATTTTTTTCAGACTTGGCAGCGTAGCTAACAGCTCTGCTGTTTCACCACTATTGGATATCAGAATAACAATGTCTTCATGAGTAACCATGCCCAGATCGCCATGAACCGCTTCTGTTCCATGAATAAAAAAAGAGGGGGTACCGGTGCTGGCAAATGTCGCTGCCAATTTTTTAGCAATAATTCCTGATTTTCCTACGCCGATAAAGACAACTTTCCCTCTACAAGCCTGGAGCACTTTAACCAGATTTGCAGTTTCTGAAAGCGGTGCGTTAATAATTTCCTCGACTGCTTTTTGTTCATTACGCATAAAGCCTTTAATGAGTGAGATGACATCAGTATTATTCATGTTTATTTTCCTGATTTATTTTATTAATAACGCAAGCCACCCGACATAATCCCTGGTATAGTTTTTCTCTGCTGCAGGCCAGGTTTAGCCGTAAAAAATTATCCCCTCCAGGTCCATATACGTTACCTGCCATTATCCCCACTTTTCCTTCATGAATTAACATGGCGTAGAATTGTTCGAATGAACAACTGATGTGTGAACAGTCTATCCATGCAAAATAACAACCTTCAGATTCTCTGAGTTTCAGAGGTGAAAGATTTTCTTGAACGTAATGAACAGCAAAATCAATATTTGATTGGAGGTGCGACTTCAACTGTTGTAACCATCTATCACATTTATTGTAGGCAACGATAGTAGCAATGACATTCAATATTGAAGGCGAATTCACAAAATCACGATAACGAGTTATCTCTCTGAGTTTTTCATTAAAGGCGATATCAGGTGAGATAATATACGATCCCGTCAGGGCTGGGACATTAAATGTTTTTGAGATAGAGTTAAATACAATCGTTTTATCATAGTGCAATTTAAGTGCAGATGTAAATTTATGTCTGAAAGCGAAATCGCTGTGGATCTCATCGGATAATAACCAACAGTTGTTTTTTAAACATATCTCTGAAATTTTAATTAACTCGTGTTCCGACCATACTTTTCCTGTCGGATTATGTGGATTGCACAATAAAATTATCTTTGCATCTTTTGCTCTGGCATTGAAGTCGTCCCAGTCTATGTCATACCGACCATCATCATCTTTAATCAATATTGAAGTGAGTAATTTTCTCCCACTATTTTTGATGACATCAAAGAAAGCATTGTATGCCGGAGTGAAAGTCAGAATGCTATCTTCAGGTACAGTTAATAACTCTAGCGCTTTAGCGATGGAGTACATCACACTCGGACTATAAGTAATCCAGTTAGCATCAATGACCGTATCATATTTCTGACCATACCAATGGCATATCGCATTGAGATATTCACTATGCTGCCAGCGACTATACCCGAGAACAGGATGTTCCAGTCTTTTCTGTAGTGCTTTAGTAATTTCGTCCGGTATGGGTAAATCCATATCAGATATGGAAAAAGGAATGATATCGTGCACACCAAATCTGTCTTCGCAGAAGTCCCACTGCGTGCAGTAAGTCCCTTTTCGCGAAATAGGAGTGTTAAACATATTCATCAACATAACCCCATGCATTTATCCATATCTTTACGCAAAGCGATGACTTTTGTACCAATAATGACCTGTAAGGTGTTTTTATCGAGTTTGACAATTGCGATCCCTCCCTGCTTTTTAATGGCAGCTTCATCAATTGCTTCTATATCTTTGATTGTTAGCCGTAAACGTGTAACGCAGTTATCCAGAGATGTAATGTTTTCTTTACCTCCCAGAGCTGCAATCATATTCTCAGCAGTGCTGGAGTCGGTATTTCTATTTGCCACTGGTTGTGCAACCGGTGTTATCACTTCAGCTGTTGTTGCTGAAGGAAGTATGCCACTTTCTTCCCTGCCAACAGTCATTAAGTTGTATTTTAGAATGGCCCATTTAAACACTGCGTAATAAATGAAAAAGTAGGCGATTTCTACACAGACCGCCACTGGCCATCCAGTTCTTGTGCCCCGCAATACGCCAAAACTTATAAACTGAATCAAATCCCCGGTGAATCCCATTTTCACGCCGAGATACGGTAAAAACATATTTGCGAAGCCATTCATAAAAGCATGAAATACAAATAAGATAGGGCTGACAAACAGGAATAAAAATTCAATTGGCTCGCTAACGCCGCCAATAATCACAGTCAGCACCGCAGAGATTAAAAGTGCCTTAATAGCCTTGCGATTTTGGACATGAGCTGTCTGATACATCGCAAGAGCCGCACCCGCTAAACCATACTGGATCATTAGCTTGCCCTGTTCCATTTTGCCTGCAAGGTCTAATGGAATGACGGCATTTTCTTTGACGTAGGCCATAAACATATTGAGGGTACCGTAGTATTCCTCACCGCTGATGATCGCCGAACCCCCGATCGGTGTAAATCTGAATACGGATGTGACTAAATGATTTAGCCCGAAGGGAATCGTTACGCGCTCTGCAACGGCATAGAAGAAGTAACCTACCGGACCAGATGTGGATATCCAATGGCCGATTAACATAAACATGTTAAAGAAAGGGGGCCAGACAAAAGGGATTATGATGCCGAAAACACTCATGACAACTAACGTAATGATAGGCGCAAGGCGCGGGCCACTATAGAACCCCAACGACTCTGGGATGCGTAAATTGACGATCCGTTTGTACATAGCGAATACCATCAAGCCTGCAACGATTCCCCCCAATACGCTGGTGTTGTATGACTGAATTCCCAGAATAATAGTTTGTCCATGCGTGGACATCTGATCTGCGGGGACGAGCAGGCCGTGACTTTTAAGATAAAAATTTGTTCCCAAATGCATTGCCATAAATCCGACCAGACCGGAAAATGCACCATATGCTTTATCTTCTTTTTCTTTCAGCAGGCCCAATGGGATAGCAATTGCAAATAATACAGGTAAATTGGCAAAAGCAAATAAGCCAAGGTTAACAATAAAATCTAAAAATAATTTAACAACGGGGAAGCCTAATACAGGGATTAATTTAGCCATTTCATCGCTGGCTAATCCACTTCCCAGGCCTAACATCATGCCGCATACGCTAAGCAGAGCGATTGGATACATAAATGCCTTACCCAGGCTCTGAAAAAAACTCCAGGCTTTTTTCTGTTTCATATTTACTTTCTCGTGATAAGGTGAAATATAATCAGTCCATCAATACCTTAATGCGAATTGAAAGATACAGCTTTTCTTCCATCGCCAGTTCATAGTTAAACTCTGATTTTAAATGCTCTTCTATTTTTATAATAGAATGTTGTAGGGTTAAATCCTTCTCCAGAAAATGCTCATAGATATCTCCGATGTCTTTGTTCTTTATCTTTTCGTTGCATAGTACCCGACAGGAGAAATATTTTAAATGAGTCATGAAACGTAAGTAGTTGAATGCGTTGCGGTCTACTATTTTCTCGTAAACTGTCTCAATAATGTCTGTGATTTTCTGTGAGAACTCTATAATTCTGAGGGATTCATAGTTGGAGGTGTTTTCATAGTTATTTAAAATATGCAGGGCGATGAAACCAATCTCATCATCAGGAAGTAAGATGTTAAAATGCTCATTGACAATGGATAAGGCATCCCGGCTTATAGCATACTCTGACTTGTATAATGTTTTTATCTCATCAAGAAATATGTTATTTATTTGGATACCTGCAGCGCATCGAGAAATTGCATTTGAAATATGATCGGCAAGAATGAGTAAAAGTGATGGGTTCAACTTCTTGTCAAGATTCATCTCCGCATAACGGACTATGTTTTCAGAGACAAAAATATAATCAATATCTACCCTCTCTATCAGTTTGTATAATTTCCCTTTTTCTTCATTTCTGACATAAAAAAATCGATTAGCTGGATGTGGTGGAACAGACATACCATTTTTCCTGTTGTAACCTACGCCAGGACCAGAAATGATGACTTCCTGACCATTCATCGATGCCAGCACACAATTATTATTCATGACTTTTTCGATGATCATTTCATGGCTCCAAAAAAAAAGGCAAGACAAGTAAGAAGTAATAATCACTTCAAACATTGTCTTGCCTGATTTAACAGTTACAAGATTACTCACTGATGTGTATACCCTACACAGGATTATCTTAAATAAATGAGATGCATGTCCTGTTTTTGGATTAGCATGCCAAATTTAAGATGCCAGCCACGCATACAACATACTAATAATCCATATGGTGACTACATGGGCTAAATATATAATATTTTCCTATGTATAGTGTTGTTCGTCCTTCCTTCAGCAGTGTGTAGGCGTTACTCGCCCAGTGTCTGTGCGATATCTTTTTGCACCAGCTTACGCTGCTCTGGGGTGAGCACTTTGCTCAGATCAAAGTAGCATTTCACGCGATAATAACGCGCCTGTTGTTCGATGTTGCTGAACGCGGCAAGTTGTTTCTTAACGGCGGCATCATCCCATTTCCCGGACTTGATGACGTCAATCAGTGCGCCGTCTTTAACGTCTTTCACTGAAATCTGGTCAACGTTGTTTTCCAGCTGTTGATGCAGTTTTTTAATCTGCGCCACCTGGTCGCCGGTCAACTTAAGGTGTTGAACGACCGGATCCTGGGCCGGAGCGGGAACGTTGGATACGTTTGCTGCAAGCGTGCTAAAAGAGGCGCCAGCCAGCGTGGCAGCCAGTAAGGTCATACGTACGACGTTCTTCATTTAGACATCCTGATAAGGGTATTATTGATAATGTAGATCACCCGTCAGTGACGCGTGATTATCCCTTGCAGAATACGTTGCCTGATGCATGTCGCCACGCGAATTTGTTTTGCGGTTGGTTACGGAGTGAAACAATCCCGCCGTGGATACATGGTCCGTAGCGGGAGGGAAGGCGATCTCTACAGGGTGAAAGCGTCAGCATCCTGCCAGGCAGGAAATTTTTCGCGGTACTCGCGTAGCGCCGAAAGCGACAGCTCAGCATCAATTCGCGTTGCCTGATGCGGCTCGGCGGTGGCAATGACTTCACCCTGTGGGTTGATGACCCGGCTGTCACCGCGATAATGATGGCCGTTACCATCGGTTCCAACACGGTTACATCCTGCTACATACGCCTGATTTTCAATTGCCCGTGCGGTGAGAAGAACCTGCCAGTGCAGCGAGCGCAGTGCGGGCCAGTTGGCAACATACAAGGCGAGGTCGTAGTCGTTACGGTTACGTGACCACACTGGAAAACGCAGGTCATAACAGACCAGCGGCAGAATACGCCAGCCACGCCATTCAAAGATGATGCGTTCTTCACCTGCCTGATAATGCTGATGTTCGTCTGCCATGCGGAACAGATGGCGTTTGTCATAGCGATGCACGGTGCCTTCGGGTTCAACCAGCAAAAAACGATTTACCGGTCCCCGTTCAGACTGTATCGCCGCGCTACCTGCTATCAGGGCATTCGTCTGCTGCGCTTTGCTACGCATCCAGCTTACAACTTCCTCCTGCGGCAACGATTTGTTTGCCGCTTCCATCGCAAATCCACTGGTAAACATCTCGGGCAACACAATAACGTCACGCCCGGTGACGGTTTCCAGTTGTCTGTCGAAATGGCGCAGGTTGGCTGGGCCATCCATCCAGATCAGCGGTTGTTGCAGCAGAGTAATTTTTAAACCTGGCACGATCGAGGCTCCTCGTTGAACGGCATTTTGACACTGTAGCATGAGCATTAACGAAAATGTGGCAATAAAAAGCCCCGCATTTAGCGGGGCTGAACGTTGTGCGTTAGCGTTATGCTGCTTCGACCTTACGCACTTTCTCTGGCAACTTTACCGGCTGAGTCGCCAGCGCCTCGGGTTCAAAATCATCAACATTGATACTGCGCAGGCGGCTTGCTTCGGCTTTTACCAGAATCGCCGCTTCGTCTTTATCAATCAGCCCTTTGGCCAGCGCGTTATGTGCCAGCTCGTCCAGGCGGGTAAACGGTAGATTTTTACCCAACTCTTTGCAGATCCGCTGGTGGATTGGGTCGGCAGCAATGACATCCAACAGCGCCTCTTCCAGTAACCCAACCGGGTTGTGCTCGCTTGGCGTCAGGTACTGACCGCGGCCAAGACGAGAACGGGTGGCGCTTGGAACCTGCAGAATCTTCGCGACTTTATGATCCAGCTTGTCAGACGGTGCATGGTAGTGGCGACCGGTAGGGAAGATGACCACATTCAGCAACCCGGCAACCAGACGGTTCGGGAAGTTCTTCAGCAAGTCGTCCATCGCCTGTTCAGCTTTGTACAACGCATCCTGTACGCCCCAGTGAACCAGCGGCAAGTCTGCTTCATTTCGGCCTTCATCGTCATAACGCTTCAGCACGGCGGAGGCAAGATACAGCTGACTTAACACATCACCCAGTCGAGCAGAGATACGTTCACGACGCTTCAGGCTACCACCCAATACGGCCATGGACACATCTGAAAGTAATGCCAGGTTGGCGCTCAAACGGTTCAGGTGCTGATAGTAACGCTTGGTGGCATCACCGGTTGGCGTGCTGCTGGTTAACCCGCGAGTCAAACCAAGCCAGAAGCTGCGCACTTTATTACTGCCTACGTGACCAATATGTTTAAACAGCAGTTTGTCGAACGCATTCACGTCGTTATTCTGCGCCGCAGCCATCTCTTCAAGTACATACGGATGGCAGCGAATTGCGCCCTGACCGAAGATCATCATGCTACGCGTCAGGATGTTGGCGCCTTCGACGGTAATGGCGATCGGTGCACCCTGATAAGCACGGGCCAGGAAGTTGCTTTCGCCAAGCATAATGCCTTTGCCGCCAGTAATATCCATTGCATCGATGATTGATTGCTGTCCACGGTGAGTACAGTGATATTTCACGATAGCCGACAGCACCGCTGGCTTCTCACCCAGCATAATGCCGTAGGTAATCAGCGACGCTGCGGCATCCATCACATAGGCGTTACCGGCGATACGCGCCAACGGTTCTTCAATACCTTCCATCTTGCCGATAGAGATTTTGAACTGGCGACGAATATGCGCATAGGCGCCAGTCGCCATGGCGACGGATTTAACGCCACCTGTCGAGTTCGACGGCAGAGTAATGCCGCGTCCTACGGACAGACATTCCACCAGCATACGCCAGCCCTGACCGGCCATTTTCGGGCCACCGATGATGTAATCAATCGGGACGAAGACATCTTTACCCAGCGTTGGTCCGTTCTGGAATGGCACGTTCAGCGGGAAGTGACGACGGCCAATTTGTACGCCCGGCGTTGAGGTTGGGATCAGCGCACAGGTAATGCCAAGATCTTCTTCGCCACCCAGCAGTTTTTCCGGGTCAGAGAGTTTAAACGCCAGACCCAGAACGGTAGCGATAGGGGCCAGCGTGATATAACGTTTGTTCCAGGTCAGGCGCATACCCAGCACCTGCTGGCCCTGCCAGTCGCCCATACAAACCACACCGGTATCAGGGATCGCACCTGCATCGGAGCCGGCTTCCGGGCTGGTCAGTGCAAAGCATGGGATTTCCTGACCACGTGCCAGACGCGGCAGATAGTGGTTTTTCTGTTCTTCGGTGCCGTAATGCTGCAGCAGTTCACCTGGGCCTAATGAGTTAGGTACGCCGACGGTGATCGCCAGGATCCCTGAAACACCGGAGAGCTTCTGCAGTACGCGAGCCTGAGCATACGCAGAGAATTCCAGCCCGCCGTACTCTTTCTTGATGATCATTGCGAAGAAGCGGTGTTCTTTCAGATATGCCCACAATTCCGGCGGCAGATCCGCTAATTCATGGGTGATCTGGAAATCGTTCGCCATGCGGCATGCTTCTTCCACTGGGCCATCGATAAACGCCTGCTCTTCAGCAGTCAGATGCGGCTGCGGATAGTTGTGCAGTTTTTTCCAGTCAGGTTTGCCCTGGAACAGGTCACCTTCCCACCAGGTTGTACCGGCATCGATCGCTTCTTTTTCAGTACGCGACATCGGCGGCATGACTTTACGGAAACCGCGGAACACGGGAGCGGAAATCATGGATTTACGCATCGGGGTAAAGTTAAACGGTACGAGAATAATGGCCAGAGGAACCAGCAGCCAGACTGACCACAGGCCAGCCACGCCGAGCGCAGCCGTCCAGGCGAGCAAAATTAAGCTGCTGAGGAATAAGCTCACGCGGTGATAGAACAGAACGCTGAGCAGAACAACCGTAGCGATAATACTCAAAATCATCATAACGAAAAGCTCCCTTGCTTGTAGGAGGTCTGACCACTTGTGATGATATGGTTGTAGTGTATGTAAAATCTTTTAGCAATACGTTTACAAAATAATTACAACAAAGCTCACATTGTTGTTGTTTTAACCGGCACAAAAAATCAAAAGCGACAGCCATTCCTGTGGCTTGTACTTCTCGCTGGTAGCGCTATCCGGTACACTGCATCTTGTCATTTACATTCATGCTGAAGGATATCCTCATGTACCAGGATCTTATTCGTAACGAACTGAGCGAAGCGGCGGAAACGCTGGCTAATTTTCTTAAAGATGACGCCAATATTCACGCCATTCAACGCGCGGCGGTCCTGTTGGCAGATAGCTTCAAAGCCGGTGGGAAGGTACTTTCCTGTGGTAATGGCGGCTCCCATTGCGATGCGATGCATTTCGCCGAAGAGTTGACTGGACGCTATCGTGAAAACCGCCCGGGCTACCCGGCTATCGCTATCTCTGACGTCAGTCATATCTCCTGCGTCAGCAACGATTTTGGTTACGATTATGTATTCTCCCGCTACGTTGAAGCGGTTGGCCGTGAAGGCGATGTCCTGCTAGGAATCTCCACTTCGGGTAACTCCGGTAACGTGATTAAAGCGATTGCTGCGGCGCGTGAGAAGGGAATGAAAGTCATCACCCTGACCGGCAAAGATGGCGGTAAAATGGCCGGTAGCGCAGATATTGAAATTCGCGTGCCGCACTTTGGCTATGCCGACCGTATTCAGGAAATTCATATCAAAGTGATCCATATCCTGATTCAGTTGATCGAAAAAGAGATGGTTAAGTAACTATACCCGTCATACTTCAAGCTGCAGGTGCGTTGGCTGCACTCAGAAACCCCAGTCACATAGCTATCTATGCTCCTGGGGATTTAATGAGGGACATCCATGTCCCTCACCGAAGGCAGCCTTTGGCTGTTCAAATTCGTTCCAGACGAATTTGTCCTTCCCTTTCCGCCTACCTGCAACTCGAATTATTTAGGGTATAGGGGGCGATTTTATTTGCTACTTTGAATCCAAACTGGATGCAACAATTACGCCTTCCCGCTTTAAGGCGTTTGTGGAGGTGATGTATGTGCGAACTGCTCGGGATGAGCGCCAATGTGCCAACCGATATTTGCTTTAGCTTCACCGGGCTGGTTCAGCGCGGCGGAGGTACCGGGCCGCACAAAGACGGCTGGGGTATTACATTTTACGAGGGTAAGGGTTGCCGTACGTTTAAAGATCCGCAACCCAGCTTTAATTCGCCTATCGCCAAACTGGTTCAAGACTATCCCATTAAATCCTGTTCCGTGGTTGCCCATATTCGTCAGGCGAATCGGGGGGAAGTGGCGCTGGAAAATACCCACCCGTTTACGCGTGAACTGTGGGGACGCAACTGGACCTATGCCCATAACGGACAGCTGAACGGCTATAAATCGCTGGAAACCGGTAATTTCCGTCCGGTCGGCGAAACCGACAGTGAAAAAGCCTTCTGCTGGCTGCTGCATAAGCTGACCGAGCGTTATCCGCGTACGCCGGGTAACATGACGGCAGTATTTAGATATATTGCGGTACTGGCCGGGGTATTACGTGAGAAAGGTGTTTTCAACATGCTGTTGTCCGACGGACGGTATGTCATGGCCTTCTGCTCAACCAATTTGTTCTGGATCACGCGTCGGGCACCGTTTGGCGTGGCGACATTGCTGGATCAGGATGTGGAAATTGATTTTAGCTCAGAGACCACACCCAATGATGTGGTCACTGTGATTGCTACTCAGCCACTGACGGGCAATGAAACCTGGCAAAAGATTATGCCAGGCGAGTGGGCGCTATTTTGTCTCGGGGAGCGTGTAGTTTGACGCCAGTTGCGGCTGAACCACTTCGTGACTCAACGGCTTGCTGACGATATAACGGCCATCGACAACGGAAACGGTTGGTGGCTTACGCGTTTGTTCAAAGTAATCGTATCCCGGTTTTAGCTGCGACCAGAAATCTTTGTAATACGAAAACTTATGGCGCTGCATGTTAGCGTCAGTCATGCGGAACGGGTAAATGCTTACCTGAACGCTGGACTGGCCGAATACCAGAGCGCCGGTCACAAACTGGAAAATCTCATCAATACCGTTGTCGGTCATTGCATAGCAACCGACAGAAACGCAGGCACCGTGGATCATCAGGTACTTACCTTCGTAGCCGTGCGCACGATCGTAGGCGTTAGGGAAGCCAATGTTAATTGCTTTATAAAAGCGGCTGTCTGGTTTGAGTTGCCCGCGCTGAACGCTGTAGAACCCTTCCGGACTTTTAAAATCACCCTGACGCTGTTTTGGCCCTAATCCACCGGAGTAGTTACAGATTTTATAGCTGTCGAGAAGCTGATACTGTTCGCCCATCTTGACGTACAGATCGAGCGTCCGCTCTTCTTTAAAGATCTGAATATAGACAGGGGACCCCATCAATTGCTGCTTATATTCTTTGCTGATTGGCGTGGTCGGGCTGCCGCTGCTCAGCAAACCGGCAAATGAAACGCACGGCAATAAAAGCATCGCAAGAAAAAATGCGATTTTACGCATACTGCTTATTCCTTGATAAAACGATTACACACGCCAGGACGGCAAAAAGAGTCCCCAAATCAGAAAAGTCTGCATTTGGAGCGCTCACATTAGCACCAAGAGAGTTTTTCGCAAGTCTCTCGTGCGCCGTTTACACTTTAGTTTGTCTTTATACTGAAAATTGGGATTAAAGACAGTCAGAAACGGGCGTATTTTATTATCTGCCGACTCTGCGAGTTGTGTTTGTGGCGTTTTCTGTCGCGTCATAAATGAGACAATATAAGGTATGTTCATCCTTCTCACAGCACAAAAATACTGTATACTTAAACAGTGTTGTGGGAGGCGAGCGATGCGCAAAATCATACATGTCGATATGGACTGCTTTTTCGCGGCGGTGGAAATGCGTGATAACCCGGCCCTGCGCGACATCCCCATTGCTATTGGTGGCAGTCGCGAACGTCGGGGGGTCATCAGCACCGCCAATTACCCGGCACGAAAGTTTGGCGTGCGTAGCGCAATGCCTACGGGAATGGCGCTAAAACTGTGCCCGCATCTCACTTTATTACCCGGCCGTTACGACGCTTATAAAGAGGCTTCTCGCCAGATTCAGGCCATCTTCTCTCGCTACACTTCCCTCATCGAACCCCTTTCGCTGGATGAAGCCTATCTTGATGTGACCGACAGTCCGCACTGCCACGGCTCGGCCACGCTGATAGCACAGGAGATCCGTCAGACGATTTTCAACGAACTACAGTTAACCGCTTCTGCGGGGGTTGCTCCGGTTAAATTTCTGGCCAAAATCGCCTCCGACCTGAATAAACCCAACGGGCAATATGTGATTACTCCCGCAGATGTTCCCGAATTCCTCAGAACGTTACCGTTGGGGAAAATACCCGGCGTCGGCAAAGTCTCTGCCGCGAAACTGGAATCGATGGGATTACGGACCTGTGAAGATGTTCAAAAATACGATCTGGCCCTGCTGCTTAAGCGGTTTGGTAAGTTTGGTCGTGTGCTGTGGGAGCGCAGTCAGGGTATTGATGAACGCGATGTGAATAACGACAGGCTGCGAAAGTCAGTCGGCGTCGAGCGCACGCTGGCGGAAGATATTCATGAATGGTCGGAGTGTGAGGCAATTATTGAGCGACTCTACCCGGAACTGGAGCGGCGGCTGGCAAAGGTTAAGCCTGATCTCTTTATCGCCCGTCAGGGGGTGAAGCTAAAGTTTAATGATTTTCAGCAGACGACGCAGGAACACGTCTGGCCGCGCTTAAATAAAGAGGATCTGATCGCGACGGCACGTAATACCTGGAACGAACGTCGGGGAGGGCGTGGGGTAAGGCTGGTGGGATTACACGTTACGCTGCTGGATCCGCAACTGGAAAGGCAACTACTGTTGGGGATTTGACGCTGATGTATTGCCGGTTGGCGGCGTAAATGCCTTATCCGGCCCACAAATCAGTGCGTAGCGTGTGGGCCGGATAAGTACAGTGCCATCCGGCATTTAGTGCAGAGACTTACTTCGCCGGAATAGACTTCAGCAGTTCAGTCAGCAGGGTCCAGTAATGACCGACGCTTTCAATATGAACCTGTTCATCCGGAGAGTGCGGACCGGTGATGGTCGGCCCGATGGAAACCATGTCCATCTCCGGATACGGTTTCTTGAACAGACCGCATTCCAGGCCGGCGTGGATAATCTGGATGTTCGGCGTCTTGTTGAACAGACGCTGATAGGTTTCACGCACCAGGTGCATGACCGGAGAGTTCGCGTCCGGCTGCCAGCCAGGATACGCACCTTTGGCTTCAGTTTTCGCGCCAGCCAGCTTGCCAAGAGAATCCAGCATGCTCACGACATAGTCTTTACCGCTGTCGATCAGCGAACGAACCAGGCAGTGGATCTGCACGTTATCGTCAGTCATGGTCACAACGCCAACGTTCAGCGAGGTTTCTACAACGCCTTTTGCCACGTCGGAATTGCGGATTACACCGTTTGGCGTCGCGTTCAGCAGACGAATGAAGCTATCGCGAGACTGGGAAGTCAGTGCGGCTTTGTCATTGCTGACGGCATCCAGCAGCAGCGCCAGATTCTTCTCTTTTGCTTCCAGCTCGTTTTTCAGGATCTCCTGATATGTGCTGACCAGCGCTTTTAACGCATCAACTTTATCGGCAGCAACAGCGAGAGTCGCAAAGGCTTCGCGCGGAATAGCGTTGCGCAGCGTACCACCATTGAAGTCAACCAGGCGCAGATCCAGCTCTTGGGCGTGACCTGCCAGGAAGCGTACCAGCAGCTTATTCGCATTACCGAGGCCAACGTGAATTTCGCCACCGGAGTGACCGCCTTTCAGGCCTTTTAAGGTCAGCTTAAAGCTCTGGAAGCCAGCAGGAATGGCTTCACGCTCGAGCTTCAGGTTAGAGGTGAAGTCGATACCCCCCGCGCAACCCATGTAGATCTCACCTTCTTCTTCAGAGTCGGTGTTGATCAGGATATCCGCCTGCAGCCAGTTCGCCTGCAGACCAAATGCGCCGTCCATGCCCGCTTCTTCGGTCATGGTCAGCAGCACTTCCAGCGGACCGTGTGCCACGTTGTCATCAGCCAGTACCGCCAGCGCGGACGCCATACCGATACCGTTATCTGCACCCAGCGTGGTACCACGGGCTTTTACCCATTCGCCATCAATATAAGGCTGGATCGGATCTTTGGTGAAGTCATGCACAGTGTCGTTATTTTTTTGCGGGACCATATCCAGGTGCGCCTGCAAAACGACCGGCTTGCGATTTTCCATTCCTGCGGTAGCGGGTTTACGAATCAGGATATTACCCACCTGATCGCGCTCGACGTGGAAACCTTTCTCCTGGGCCCAGCTCAGAATGTGTTCAGCGAGTTGCTCTTCATGGTAGGACGGATGAGGAATAGAACAGATTTTGGCAAAAATATCCCACAGCGGTTGCGGGGATAACTGAGACAGTTCAGACACGTTGAGTCTCCTTGGCGATGTCCTACAAAATTGACTTGCAGGCCACGGGGTTAGCGGAATTAAAAACACCACAAGTCAGGCTTGCGCGATGCGATTGAGAATACCACTTTCTTCGCTGACGGCTAGTATAAAGCATGCAAAAAGAAGCGCGGATTCCGCGAAACACTGGTTTTTAGTGCGTCAGATCTCTATAATCTCGCGCAACCTATTTCCCCCTCGAACACTTTTTAAGCCGTAGATAAACAGGCTGGGACACTTCACATGAGCGAAAAATACGTCGTCACCTGGGACATGTTGCAGATCCATGCACGTAAACTGGCAAGCCGCCTGATGCCTTCTGAACAGTGGAAAGGCATTATTGCCGTTAGCCGCGGTGGTCTGGTGCCGGGCGCATTGCTGGCGCGTGAATTGGGTATTCGTCATGTCGATACCGTATGCATCTCCAGCTACGATCACGATAACCAGCGCGAACTGAAAGTGCTGAAACGTGCGGAAGGTGACGGTGAAGGTTTCATCGTGATCGATGACCTGGTAGACACCGGTGGTACCGCTGTTGCGATCCGCGAAATGTACCCTAAAGCGCATTTCGTCACCATCTTCGCTAAGCCGGCCGGTCGCCCGCTGGTGAATGATTATGTGGTTGATATCCCTCAGGATACCTGGATTGAGCAGCCGTGGGATATGGGCGTGGTATTCGTTCCGCCAATCTCTGGTCGCTAATCTAAAAAGTTTTCAACGCCTGGCTATGCCGGGCGTTGTTCTTTTTCGTCTCCATCGGGTTACACTATGCCTTAGTGAGTACTCATGGAGGCCGTAA
This sequence comes from Citrobacter sp. U14242, assembly GCF_046555775.1. NCBI lineage: Bacteria > Pseudomonadati > Pseudomonadota > Gammaproteobacteria > Enterobacterales > Enterobacteriaceae > Citrobacter > Citrobacter sp. U14242. Next base: position 415,048 of record NZ_JBKGLW010000003.1, on the reverse strand, counting down.
TTATGTCGCAGGCTAACCTCAGCGAAGTCCTGTTTAAACCCCGCTTCAAACACCCTGAAACGTCAACGCTGGTTCGTCGATTTAATCACGGCGCGCAGCCGCCTGTGCAGTCTGCCCTGGATGGCAAAACAATCCCGCACTGGTATCGCATGGTGAATCGCCTGATGTGGATCTGGCGTGGCGTCGATCCGCGTGAAATCCTCGAAGTGCAGGCGCGTATTGTCATGAGCGAAGCCGAGCGCACGGATAAAGAACTTTATGACACGGTCATTGGCTATCGCGGCGGGAACTGGATCTATGAGTGGGCGAAGCAGGCGATGGACTGGCAACAGAAAGCGTCTATGGAAGAGGACCCGCAGGTGAGTGGTCGCCACTGGCTGCATGCCTCCACGCTGTACAACATTGCAGCATACCCGCATTTAAAAGGTGATGAGCTGGCAGAGCAGGCGCAGGCCCTGGCCAACCGCGCTTACGAAGAGGCGGCCCAACGACTGCCAGGGACGCTGCGCGAGATGGAATTTGCCGTTGCCGGCGGTGCGCCGGTCACTGGCTTCCTGCACATGCCAAAAGGCGACGGCCCGTTCCCGACAGTGCTGATGTGCGGCGGCCTGGATTCCATGCAAACCGACTACTACACCCTGTATGAGCGCTATTTCGCTCCGCGTGGTATTGCCATGCTGACGCTGGATATGCCTTCGGTTGGATTCTCGTCAAAATGGAAATTGACCCAGGATTCCAGCCTGCTGCATCAACATGTATTAAAAGCGCTGCCAAATATTCCCTGGGTCGATCACACCCGTGTGGCGGCATTCGGTTTTCGCTTTGGCGCTAATGTCGCAGTACGCCTGGCCTATCTTGAATCATCGCGCCTGAAGGCTGTGGCCTGTCTGGGACCGGTGGTCCATGCGCTTCTTAGTGACCCACAGCGTCAGGCTTCAGTACCGGAAATGTATCTTGACGTTCTGGCCAGCCGTCTGGGGATGCACGATGCATCCGATGAAGCACTGCGCGTCGAGCTAAACCGCTATTCATTAAAGGTACAAGGGCTGCTGGGCCGTCGCTGTCCAACGCCAATGCTCTCGGGGTTCTGGAAAAACGATCCGTTTAGTCCGGAAGAGGAGTCTCGCTTAATTACGTCGTCATCTTCTGACGGTAAGCTGCTGGAGGTTCCGTTCAACCCGGTGTATCGCAATTTTGACAAAGCGCTGCAAGAAATTACCGGGTGGATCAATCATAGATTGTGTTAATAGATTGCTAAATTTTATTGGTTTGGTAAAACAGTTGCTTCACCTAAGGAGATCGCAATGACGTTACCGAGTGGACACCCGAAAAGCAGATTGATCAAAAAATTCACCGCGCTTGGCCCTTACATCCGCGAAGGGCAGTGCGAAGATAATCGATTCTTTTTCGATTGTCTGGCTGTTTGCGTCAACGTGAAACCGGCACCAGAGAAACGTGAATTTTGGGGCTGGTGGATGGAGCTGGAAGCGCAGGAAAAACGCTTTACGTACAGCTACCAGTTTGGTTTGTTCGATAAAGACGGCAACTGGACCGCCGTGCCGATTAAAGAGACTGAAGTGGTAGAGCGACTGGAATACACCTTACGCGAGTTTCATGAAAAATTGCGTGGGTTATTAACGACGCTGAATCTGGCGCTGGAGCCAGCTGACGACTTTAAGGATGAGCCGGTTAAATTAACGGCATAACGAACAGAAAAATGCCGGATGGCGGCGCAACCCCATCCGGCATTTTTTATGTTACATCAGAACTGATAGACCATACCGACAGCAACGATATCATCATCGTTGATACCCAGTTTATTATTGCTATCCAGTTGGTTGATTTTATAATCAACAAATGCCGACATATTTTTGTTGAAATAATAGGTCGCACCCACGTCGATATAATTCACCAGATCTTCATCGCCTATGCCTTCGATATCTTTGCCTTTTGACAGCACATAACCCAGGGATGGACGCAGACCAAAGTCAAACTGGTACTGAGCGACCACTTCGAAGTTCTGAGTTTTGTTAGCAAAGCCACCGGAAATAGGTGTCATATTGCGTGTTTCAGAATAGAACGTTGCCAGATAAATATCGTTGGCATCATATTTTAAACCTGTCGCCCAGGATTCGGCTTTATCGCCAGTACCACGGTTTTGCAGGTTCTGCTGATTGGTACGGTCGGAGTTGGTATAGGCACCACTGATGGCGAAATCACTGCCGCCAAAGTCATACGTCACGGAGGTACCAAAGCCGTCGCCGTTCTGTTTTTTCACATCGCGGTCCTGGTTTTTGCCCTGATATTGCAGGGTAAGATCCAGACCATCAACGACGCCGAAGAAGTCGGTATTACGGTAAGTGGCCAGGCCGCTGGCACGTTTGGTCATAAAGTTATCAGTCTGTGCGGAAGAGTCACCGCCGAATTCCGGGAACATATCCGTCCACGCTTCCACGTCATACAGCGCACCCAGGTTACGACCATAATCAAACGAACCAAAATCTTTTAATTTCACACCGGCGAAAGCCAGACGTGTTTTTTGCTGATTGGTTTCGCTTTCAGCTTTATTCCCTGTAAACTCAGCTTCCCAACGACCATAACCGGTCAGTTGATCGTTAATTTGCGTTTCGCCTTTAAAACCTAAGCGGATATAGCTCTGGTCGCCGTCTTTGCTGTCATAATCAGTCATGTAGTGCATCGCTTTGACTTTGCCATACAAGTCCAGTTTATTACTGTTCTTGTTATAGACTTCTGCCGCCTGTACGGACGCCGATGCAACAATTCCCATCACCACTAATGCCAGAGTGCTCTTTTTCATTTTCATTCCTGATTTAAAGTACGCGCTAATATTTACTGGGTGTGATCCCCGTTAAAAGACAGGAGGGTTTTTAACGTCTGGCAATGAACGTTTTATGACAAAGTAAGAATATTTTTAAAAAAGAATGTTTTTTTGTGTCTGTAATAAATGCATCAAAATCTGCCGCTACGCTTGCTGATCCTGCGCAATAAAATTTCATGCTTTGTGCGCTGGTTGTTGGCAACCGGGGCCAGTCCTGCTAAAACGTTCGTTTGATATCATTTTCCCCAATTTTGAATGGCAGAGAATCATGAGTGACAGCCAGACGCTGGTGGTAAAACTTGGCACCAGTGTGTTAACGGGCGGATCGCGCCGCCTGAACCGCGCCCATATCGTAGAACTGGTTCGCCAGTGTGCGCAGCTTCATGCCGCAGGGCATCGTATTGTTATCGTTACCTCGGGCGCCATTGCCGCCGGACGCGAGCATCTTGGTTACCCTGAACTCCCGGCGACGATAGCGTCGAAACAACTGTTGGCGGCGGTAGGGCAGAGTCGATTGATTCAACTATGGGAACAGCTGTTCTCAATTTACGGTATTCATATTGGCCAGATGCTGCTGACGCGTGCGGATATGGAAGATCGTGAACGTTTCCTTAATGCCCGCGATACGTTGCGTGCACTACTGGATAACAACATTGTTCCCGTCATTAATGAGAACGATGCAGTGGCGACGGCTGAAATTAAAGTCGGTGATAATGACAACCTTTCGGCGCTGGCGGCGATCCTGGCCGGTGCCGATAAGCTGCTGCTGTTGACCGATCAACAGGGTCTGTTCACCGCCGATCCGCGTACTAACCCGCAGGCTGAACTGATCAAAGATGTTCACGGCGTTGATGATGCGCTGCGCGCCATTGCCGGGGACAGCGTCTCTGGTCTGGGAACCGGTGGTATGGGGACAAAATTACAGGCTGCCGACGTGGCCTGCCGCGCGGGTATCGACACCATTATTGCCGCAGGCAGCAAGCCGGGCGTCATTGGCGATGTGATGGAAGGTGTTTCTGTCGGTACACGTTTTCATGCTCAGGCTTCTCCGCTGGAGAACCGCAAACGCTGGATTTTCGGCGCGCCGCCTGCCGGGGAGATTACTGTTGATGAAGGTGCTACCGCGGCAATTCTTGAGCGCGGCAGTTCACTGCTGCCAAAAGGCATTAAAAGCGTGACAGGCGACTTCTCTCGTGGTGAAGTGATCCGCATCTGCAACCTCGAAGGGCGTGATATTGCCCACGGCGTCACTCGCTATAATAGTGATGCGCTACGCCGTATTGCCGGGCACCACTCACAACAGATTGACACTATTCTTGGCTATGAATACGGCCCGGTTGCTGTCCATCGCGACGATATGATTACCCGTTAAGGAACAGGCATATGCTGGAACAAATGGGCATTGCTGCCAAAGCTGCGTCATATAAGCTGGCGCTACTCTCCAGCCGCGAAAAAAACCGCGTGCTGGAAACCATTGCTGATGAGCTGGAAGCGCAAACGGAAAGCATCCTCAGCGCGAACGCACAGGATGTTGAACAGGCGCGTGAAAATGGCCTGAGCGAAGCGATGCTTGATCGCCTCGCACTGACCCCGGCACGCCTGAAAGCCATCGCAGACGACGTGCGTCAGGTGTGTAATCTTGCCGACCCGGTAGGGCAGGTGATTGACGGCGGTCTGCTGGATAGTGGTCTGCGTCTGGAGCGTCGCCGCGTGCCGCTGGGCGTGATTGGCGTGATTTATGAAGCGCGTCCTAACGTTACCGTTGATGTGGCTTCGTTGTGCCTGAAAACGGGCAATGCGGCAATTTTGCGCGGTGGGAAAGAGACGTATCGGACTAACGCCGCCACTGTTGCCGTGATCCAGCATGCGCTGCAAGCCTGTGGCTTACCGGCTGCTGCGGTGCAGTCGATTGATAACCCGGATCGTGCGCTGGTCACTGAAATGCTGCGGATGGATAAGTACATCGATATGCTGATCCCTCGCGGTGGCGCAGGGCTGCACAAGCTGTGTCGTGAACAGTCGACTATCCCGGTTATCACCGGTGGTATTGGCGTATGTCATATCTATGTAGATGATACGGCTGAGATCGCCCCGGCGCTGAAGATTATCGTCAACGCCAAAACCCAGCGTCCGAGCACGTGTAACACTGTAGAAACCCTGCTGGTGCATCAGGATATCGCTGCGCGTTTTCTGCCTGCACTAAGCCAGCAAATGGCAGAAAGCGGCGTAACACTTCATGCCGATGATGCCGCACTGGCCGCGTTGCAGGCCGGACCGGCAAACGTCGTGGCGGTAAAAGCGGAACAGTATGACGATGAGTTTTTATCGCTGGATCTGAATGTGAAGATTGTCGCCGATCTGGATGACGCCATTGCCCATATTCGTGAGCATGGTACTCAGCATTCTGATGCGATTCTGACGCGTACGCTGCGCAACGCCGATCGTTTTGTGAATGAAGTGGACTCTTCAGCCGTATACGTTAACGCTTCCACCCGTTTTACCGATGGTGGTCAGTTTGGTCTCGGTGCGGAAGTCGCCGTGAGTACGCAAAAATTACACGCGCGTGGCCCAATGGGGCTGGAAGCACTGACCACTTACAAGTGGATTGGCTTTGGTGACGACACGATTCGTGCGTAATTGAAACCGGGTGATGCAAAAATAGGCGTTTGATTCGCAAGGCCATTGACGCATCGCCCGGTTAGTTTTAACCTTCTACCCCGTGTTCACATTCATGGACATGTCCTTTTCAGGGCCGATATAGCTCAGTTGGTAGAGCAGCGCATTCGTAATGCGAAGGTCGTAGGTTCGACTCCTATTATCGGCACCATTCAAGCATCTCTCAAAGTCTACTCAAGTCTACTAAAAGCCCGTATACTCTAGCTTTAACACTCTCGATAGTATTTTGTCGTCTACTGACATCTCCCAAAATCTACACATCACTGGGGGTACATTCGGGGGTATGTGCTGTTCGGTCTGCTGGAGATACCCCCAAAATGAAACTCAATGCCCGCCAGGTCGATACCGCCAAGCCGAAGGATAAACCGTATAAACTTGCTGACGGTGGTGGCCTTTACCTTCTCGTGAACCCTAATGGCGCTAAATACTGGCGGCTCAAGTACCGGGTGGCGGGGAAAGAGAAATTACTCGCCTTGGGTGTGTATCCAGACGTTACCTTGGCTGATGCCCGCGCTAAACGAGATGAGGCCAAAAGGGGTATCGCTGGGGGTATCGACCCCAACGAAGCAAAGCGTGAAGAAAAGGCAACTCGCGAAGCGCAGAAAAACAATACATTTCAGGAGCTCGCTACTGAGTGGCATTCGAGCAAACTAAAAAAATGGTCTGCTGGGTATGCTTCGGACATTATGGAAGCGTTCATTAAAGACGTATTCCCATATATTGGTAAGAAACCAATCGCCGAAATTAAACCCTTAGAGCTGTTAAATGTTCTTCGCCGTATGGAAGGGCGCGGGGCAACAGAAAAAGCCAAAAAAGTGCGGCAGCGTTGTGGCGAGGTTTTCCGTTATGCCATCGTTACTGGCAGGGCTGAATATAACCCAGCCCCGGATCTCACTAGTGCCATGCAGGGACATGAATCCAATCACTATCCTTTCCTGAATGCGCCAGAGCTTCCAGCATTTTTTGAGGCGCTATCACGCTATTCAGGTAGTGAGCTGGTGGTGTTGGCTGCACGCTTGCTCATCATTACCGGCCTCAGAACAGGGGAATTACGCGGGGCATCGTGGCAAGAAATCGATGACCATGCCGCAGTATGGGAAATCCCCGCTGAACGCATGAAGATGCGCCGTCCACACATAGTCCCTTTATCTCAGCAATCGTTATCCATAATTGCGCGCATCCGTGAAATCACGGGTAGATACCCGCTTATGTTCCCTGGGCGTAACGATCCACGGAGGACTATGAGTGAGGCCAGCATTAACCAAGTATTTAAGCGGATTGGGTATGCCGGGAAAGTAACAGGGCATGGTTTCCGCCACACGATGAGCACCATCCTTCATGAGCAAGGCTACAACACCGCGTGGATAGAAACGCAGCTGGCCCACGTCGATAAAAACTCTATCCGGGGTACGTACAACCATGCCCAGTATCTGGACGGACGACGGGAGATGCTTCAGTGGTATGCCGACTATATGGAGGCGCTGGAGAACGGTGAAAATGTGGTGCATGGCTCGTTTGGAAAAAGTGCCTGACTGTACGAATAGACAGTGTTAGTTGACGGTAGTAGACTTCAGTGGACGAACAAAGAATAGGCTATGTCTAGGCTGATCCCCGAAAACCCGTACACCTCTGCGGGCTGACATAGCCCCCCAAAATCAGAGGGCGCGAGGTGGCGCGGTGACAAAGAAAAACGATAGAGAGAATATATGGTTACGCAATAACATTCCTGCCTTGGAGTTTTGTACGTTATCAAGAGCTGCTGAGTTACTTGGATGCCATCTCGATGATTTAATTCACTTTAGTGAGATTGGCGCAATTGAGCTTTGCTTGCCCCTTCACAATTTTGAAGCGGTATTGTTTACAACTGAACTTTGGGAAGAAGGAAACGCGTGGGAGGTTAAACACCCTCCAAAAATGATGGCGAAGTATATAAATAAATCACCCTTGAGCTTGTTTATGCCAAAAGCCGAGTTTGATATGAATCCAACAGCAAAAGTCCGGGTCAAGAGATTTTATCAACATGAAGACACTCCCGGATTAAAAAAACCAATTATATCTCTTTCTGGTTTGTGGGCATTGTCATTGGGATTTCTTCCTCGCTCATTTTATAGTGCGTTAAAAAACAAAGAACAAATATCTCTTACCCCTTTCAATCTTTCATTTAAAGAAGCCGATATCCAAATTAGTGCCGATGACTATGGTGCGGATGACTATGTCGTTGTAGCCCATCCAGTAACGGAACACTTTTACTCAAATGGCTTGCGAAATGAAGATGAGGTTAAGCCAATCGCTACGATTACAGTCGATGACATCCTTGTTACGCGACACCAAATTGAAAAAATAGATTATTCGATTGGTGCAGATATACCAAGTATCCTTAATGGGGGCGTACTTCAAACTGAGCCATCAGACGTAGCGATAGAAAAGCCAGTCAGAGCCACAGCAAAACAGTCCGATCTTATTGTCGCTCTCCTCAGGGCGATTGGATTGACAGATGAGGAACTGAAAGGAAGTATCTCGGAGCTAATGAATAAAGCCAACAGTAGGGCAAGAAAGTTGACTGAAAGTCGTGTGGAGACTCTGCCATTCCCTGATGATGAGGCATCCACAATCAGTTGGTTAAAGAAAGGTGGCGTTAATCGGTAACAGAGTTTTGATAATTCCGCGGACTTTTCTGATAACTCCGATACAGTACATCTCCTTTCCTATCTAATAGCCTCGTAAACCGCAATAGACTTTACGAGGTCAACATGTCTCATAATCTAATTCGACTCCCAGAAGTACAACGCCGTACTGGTTATAGCAAAGCGTGGATCTATAAATTGCTTAAAGAGAAGCGATTTCCTGCGGCTGTTAAAATTGGTTCTCGCGCAATCGCATTTGTAGAAAGTGAAATTAATGACTGGGTGAACCAGCGCATCGCTGAATCTCGCGGTGAGGTGGTGTAATGGAAAAGAAAAACCGCCCAATACAGCAGGCGGCTAACTCAGATACTCGCACATCTGATATTACGCCGACCACCAGCCATGAACAAGAGCCAAAGCGTACCCCAAAGAAGCACCGCGCCCGTGTATATATGCTGCGCACTGGTGTTGAAGGATGGACAGAGAACGATATTCTGCGCTACTGCCGTCTTTCTTCTGGCCGCAACTATGCGTCTGAAATCGAGCGCCGCCTCGATATTCAGCTTGAGCGTATCGATGAGAAAAATCCGGATGGCATTGGCGCACACCTACGCTACCGCTTTGTAAGCCGTGGTGATGTGATGCGAGTTATCCAGTTGGTTAACAGCAACGCTGCCTCAGGTGGTTATCAGGGACTTACTCGGTCTGAAATAACCGACATCCTCAACCTCTACCCGGACGCATTCACCGCCGCATAACGGAGTCTGAAATATGAAACTCGAAAAAAGCCGATTCAATTCGGAGGCTGCCCCACAATCTAACGCAGGCCAGGGCGTAATTATCAATAACGACTTTGCCGCTATTGTTCCCGTTATTTCCGGTCAAATTGGCGGGCGTGATGCCAATATTGTGAGCGCTAAGGCGTTGCATAAAGTGCTGGGGGTAGGGCGTGACTACTCAACGTGGCTTTCTGACCGTATCAAGGATTACGGCTTCGAGCAGGGCGTTGATTACGTGGTATTTGATTCCCCCATTTCGGGGAACCAAAGCGCAGAAAATAACCAGCTCGACGGCGGCTGGGTAACGAAACGCGGAGGGGATCGGCGTAGCAAAGATACCGGGCTTTCTCTTGGTATGGCAAAAGAGATGGCTATGGTTGAGCGCAACGAGCAGGGCCGAGCCGTTCGACGTTACTTCATCCAGTGCGAGGAGGAGTTACAGCGCAGCGTACCGGAGATTGCCGCCCGGTATCGCCAGCATCTTAAAGCCCGTATCAATGCGGCCGGTCGTTTCACCGCTATGTGTGAAGCGCTTGAATTAGCGCGAATGGAGCAAGGTAAAACCACGCAGCGCCATCACTACACCAATGAGAGCAACATGCTGTCTCGAATTGTTCTTGGTGGCCTGACAGCTAAGCAATGGGCGCAGGCAAACGGTGTGGAAGGTGAGCCACGCGACAGCATGAACGCTGAGCAACTAGAGCACTTCGCTTACCTTGAGAATACCAACATCACGCTGATCGATATGGGCATGGAGTTTGATCAGCGCAAAGCGGAATTAACCCGCCTGTCACAGCGCTGGATGGCAAAGCATCTGGAGGTTGCTCATGACTAAGGCCACCAGCATCCCACGCCCGCAGCAGCGCTTTAAGGACGCACACGGCACTATAGTGACGGTTGAGAGTGTCATTTTTAACCGAGTGACATTTTACCGCGACGGATATCACTCACCATGCGTACAGCCGCTGGAACGCTTTACCAAAGAATTCCGGGTGGTAGCGCAATGATGGCTACCGTCCAGAACAAGGGCTTTCCACTGGCTGGCCTGTTAGCAAATGTTAACCCGCAGAACCTTATAAAACCCAATGTCGCGAACGGCTGCCTGTTATCAATTGTTATGGTTAATGGCTTAGCAAAACTTAGCCTGAACCTCACAAAACCTGACATCCACGCACGGGGAATGACGACAAATGATGACATTTTAAACCAAGAAATAATCACCTCTAAAAAGCTGATTGTGGGGAATAAATTCCCCCTGCTGGCTGGTGGTATGAACTGGATTGCTACCGTTGTGAACCGTTCCACATCGACTTTCGCGACAAATACGCGTGCGCTGGAAGATTTATTAGGGGTCGTTACGCGAGAAGGTGAGTATTCGGAGTCCATAAAAAAGGGCAGCCATAAGGCCACCCTTTGGAACGTTACCAGCGCGGATCACTCCTCTGGCGTGTCAGTTTTCGATTTGCGGCGTTGGCGTCGCTTTATCTCACCACGCATGGCGGTAACGATAAATTGCGCATCGCTTTCCCCTTCCTCTTTGACCAACTCAACATCGGTGAGCACATCAAGAGGAACTCTTGCTGTTTTCTGCCGAGATTTGTTGTTGGTTGTACCCGTTGCCATATCTGTAACTCCTCGCATTAGGTGGGAGTCATTATGCACTAAAAAAGTAGGATGTAAACACTTGAGGTGGGAGTCACTTTGGTGTGGTGTTTATTCCATAGGTGCAAGTCACCTACAGAGTTTAAAAGCAACGAAACCCGGCAGTGCGTCAACACTAACCGGGCTTCTCACCACCAGCGTTATCGACAGTAACGAGGTAGCTATGAGCAATCGTACCACACACCCGCAAGGGCGGGATTCTTACACCCTTAAAAAATTCACATGGCGTTTTCTCGCTATCAACCGCCACGACAAAAAGGCCAAACCATGCCGCCTGTCTGTTGAGGCTGAAACTGAGCGCGAAGCACGCAGCATCTTAGCCCCGCATTTCATTCTCTCTTTTGCTGCCCGCCTGCCAGTTGTCGGAGGGAGCCATGCGTAAAAAACCATTGAAAAGCAGCATTGCGATTGCCCTCAGATCCATTGAACAGGCTTCCGCTGTACTGATTGCTGTCCGCCACGCAGCCGGAGAAATGGAGCCTTGCGATATTTCAGACGCTATTGATGCGTGTTCTGGTTTGGTCAATGAGGCGCGTTGTGAGCTGGCAATTCTGGAGGGTGAAGAATGAATAAGTACCGTGTGTTAGTTAACTGTTTCGACCGTGCGGGCGCACCGATCCCATTGACATGGTATGGCAACGCCACCAGCCCCAGTGACGCAATCCAAAAAATGAACCATGAAGCGCAGAGCAATGGCTGGAGTGTTGGAAAAATCATTTGTGTACAGCAAAGAAAAATAAGTCAGGAAATGGAGGTCGCAGCATGAATATCAACGCAATCTATCGCCACCCGGCGGAACTGAATGCCGAAGAAATGCTAGCTCGTGAACATCCCTACCCCGAATCATTCGCGCTCGCCGAGCGTACCGTGGAACGAATGAACCGCGCCCGTACAGGTCTGGCTCATGTGATGACGGAGTTGCTTCCCGAACTCGACGAAGAACAGGGGGTAGTACTGAATTGCTGGTTAAACAAAATCCTGACGATTATCGATATTGCCCGTATTGATGCGGAGGGGAGAGCATGAGCCAGTTACAACTTATTGATGCTACCCGCCAGGTTGAGCAGGCACAGGCCGTTTTATCTATGTGGGTGGAGAGAACCCCACAATGCCCAAATCCAGAATTAACACGCCTTATCGGTTCAATTCTCACTTTACTGCATGGCGTTCCAGAGGCGATGAGCGAGGCAGAAAGCCAGCTGGCGGACTATGTGATGCGTGATTACCGGGAGAACAAGGCATGAATGAGATTAAAGCGATTCCTGAAGGAATAATTATCAACGGGAAGCTGCAGGCCTACTCGGACGTCATCAGTTTGTTTGAGAACGGCACATATGATTCCTGCCCGATTGATGCTTATCAGGCTTTACAGGAAATAAACGAGGCCCATCAGCGTGGCTGGGTAGATCCCGATATGGACCAGCAGATTGTTATGTGGCGGTGGCTGGTGGCGGGCATGTTCATCCGTGAACTTGCTAAAAACGGTTGTGAGTCAGAAAGCATCACGCCGGGTGAGGATAAATATTACACCTATGCAGGTGGCGGGATCCCTGTGCCTCTGAGAATGAGAAATGTGCGCAATGCGCTTATGTGCCTGGTGGAAACGCAACTTCTGCAGATTTTGGGCGGTGATGAGGGCAGGGTTGCCTGCACAGAAGCCTACCGGGCAATGGTGACAAATTCCCCTGAGGATGGTGGCTTGATTTTGTCTGCCGAGGGCATGAGACAAATCACCGGCTTTTTGGATGCTTTTGTCACTATGGCGGTTACCGGCGCTTTCCCTGAAACGACAGTGGCGCACTAAGGAGAGAGCATGATTACTAAAAACTTTCGACTGAATGCGCTGGCTAACCAGTATGCGGCGGCGCTGTATGACCATATCACAGCGACCAACGGCGGTGATTACTTCATGATTGACGCAAATGGTGAGGATGTTCGCGTGGAGGTTATCGGCGGTATCAAAGGGATGCGTGACCTTGTTGATGGTTACGCACTGGGGGCACTCAAAGAGCATTATCCGGCGGCACAATGGGAAAGTATCGGGATCGCGTATCTGTCCCGGTGCGTTGATGCTGAGGGAATTACGGATGAAGGGATCAGCGCGTGGACCAGTATGACTGCCGACATGGGCGCAACGGTAGGGGGAAATAATGCGTAATATCGACCTTATTCGTGAAGTGACCAGCGCCGCAGCGAACAACTGGCCTCATGTGCTGGCTGGCCTGAATATCGATGTTCCCGACTCGCCTCACCGCCACGCAGGATGTCCCGCATGCGGCGGGACGGATCGCTTCCGGTTCGACGACAACGGGCGCGGCGCTCACATCTGCAACCAGTGCGGTGCTGGCGACGGCCTGGACCTGATTAAGAAGGTGAACAACTGCGACACCACAGAAGCGGCGAAGCTTGCCGCTGGTGTGCTGGGTATTGATTCCCGGGCAGAGGAACAGGACGAAGCGAAAGCCAGCCAGAGGCGGAAGCAACTGGAGACTGAGAGCCAACGACGTGAGCAGGAGCGCCAGCAGCGGGCAGAAAATGACGCAACGCAGCGCCGGGCGACATTTACCCGTCTGTTTGATGGGATGCGTCAGAATGCCGCGCAGGGCGAATCTGAGTACCTTATTGCTAAGGGGGTGAGTGGATTCACCCTCCCCATTCTTACCGATGGATCAATCTTACTGCCGCTGGTGGACGAATCCGGAGCTGTAACTGCCGCGCAGACCATTACGCCAAAGGGAGAAAAGCGACTCCTTACCGGTTCAGCAAAGCGCGGGGCATATCATGCCGTAAACGCACCAGAATCGCCGCAGAGCGTTTTAATTGCCGAAGGGCTGGCAACGGCATTGTCTGTTCACTTAATGTTCCCTGACGCGCTGACAGTGGCAGCAATCGACGCTGGCAACCTGCTACCCGTAGCGCAAGTGATGCGACGGAAATACCCGGACGCAGAAATCATTATTGCTGCAGATAACGATTGCCACGAAGGACACGCCAACACAGGAAAGGAAGCTGCAGAGAAAACTGCCTTATCCGTGGTGGGTTGGGTCTCGCTGCCACCGACAGACCATAAAGCTGACTGGAACGACTACCACCAGCAAAACGGGCTGGACGCGTCTGTATTAGCTTTTAACGAATCTGCATATCAGCCACAGACGGAAACTCAGGACAACAAGATCACAACAAGAAATTTTCCCGCCAACGGCAAGATTACGGCAATGGATTTACCTGATGACGGTAAGAACACGGTAAGTGTACCGAGTGATAAAGACCCATTAAAACCCCGCATTGAAAGCCGGGATGATGGCGTTTTCTACGTGTCTCCAAAGGTGGGCAAAGAGAGCGGGGCGATTATCAACAATGAAAGCTGGTTGTGCTCACCGCTGGAAGTTATCGGCACCGGGCGAGACGACAAAGATCAGTACCTGATTATTCGATGGCTGGCTTTTGGCTCAGATATCCCGACTACCGCAGCAATCCCCTTGGCCGATATTGGTGAGCGTGAAGGTTGGCGCACCCTAAAAGCAGGAGGGGTGAACGTCACAACCAAAAGCAGCCTACGGGCGATCCTGGCCGACTGGCTACAACGTAGCGGTTCCCGTGATTTGTGGCGCGTGGCTCACGCTACTGGCTGGCAGTGCGGGGCGTACATTATGCCGGATGGGGAAATCATTGGTTCGCCGGCAAACCCCGTTCTGTTTAATGGGCGAAGCTCAGCCGCCGCCGGTTATACCGTGCAGGGTACCACCGGTAGCTGGCGGGATGGTGTGGCACATCTGGCCTTCGGCAACTATTCCATGATGACCGGGATCGGGGCAGCTCTCGCAGCTCCGTTAATTGGGCTGGTGGGCGCGGATGGGTTCGGGATCCACTTTTATGAGCAATCGAGCGCGGGCAAGACCACTACGGCGAACGTGGCAAGCAGCTTATACGGCAATCCAGACTTACTCCGCCTGACGTGGTACGGCACAGCTCTGGGGCTGGCAAACGAAGCTGCTGCCCACAATGACGGGCTGATGCCGCTGGATGAAGTTGGGCAGGGCTCCGACCCGATAAGCGTGTCACAGTCTGCCTATGCGCTGTTTAACGGCGTGGGGAAATTGCAGGGGGCAAAGGAAGGCGGCAACCGGGATTTGAAACGCTGGCGCACCGTGGCGATCAGTACCGGGGAAATGGACTTAGAAACCTTTATAGCCTCCGCCGGACGCAAGACCAAAGCTGGGCAACTGGTGCGCCTGCTGAATATCCCGCTGAGTAAGGCTGTACGCTTCCACAACCACCAGAACGGCAAACAGCACGCCGACGCGCTGAAAGATGCTTACCAGCACCATCACGGCGCTGCCGGGCGGGAGTGGATCAAGTGGCTGGCAGACCACCAGCAGCAGGCCATTGATACCGTTCGTGAGTGTGAAGCCCGCTGGCGCAGTCTGATACCTGCCGACTATGGCGAACAGGTACACCGCGTAGGCGCTCGCTTTGCCATTCTGGAGGCGGCTTTATTGTTGGGTGACGTAGTTACTGGGTGGGATGCTCAGACTTGCCGTGATGCGATACAGCACAGCTATAACGCATGGGTGAGAGAGTTCGGCACCGGCAACAAAGAGCACCAGCAAATAATTGAGCAGACAGAGGCGTTTTTAAATGCGCATGGCCTGAGCCGGTTCGCCCCATTCCCATACAGTCCTGCAGATCTACCTATAAAAGATCTTGCCGGGTATCGACAGAGAGGGGAACACGAGGAAAGCCCGATGATTTTCTACACTTTCCCCTCGGCCTTTGAGCAGGAAATAGCGAAGGGATTTAATGCCAAACAGTTTGCTGAAGTCCTGAAAAGCTCAGGAATGCTCAACCCGCCCACCAGCGGGCGCGGGTACCAAAGGAAATCGCCACGCATTCAGGGACGGCAATTTAACGTGTATGTCCTGAGTTATCAGCCAGAGGAGTACGGCCAGCAAGAAGAATAATTTTTCACATACGTAGTTTAGGTGTTGGTTCAGTTAGTTCAGTTGGTTCAATTTGTAATCATCTTTGTTTTATAAGGTTTTTTATTTTCATTTTGAACCAACACTGAACCAACAAATGCCCTAATTGAACCAACACCAACAGATTGCGACATTCTTCCTGGCTGGGAGTGAACCAACAGAAAGCACAAATGAACCAACACTATTTCTGCTTAATATGCGAAGTAGCAGGCTATATAGGGGGGAGAACGATGCTGACTCTATTTTATGAATGAGCGTAGGGTGCTCTGATTGGCTAGGTTGAGAAGTAAGGTTCAGAGTGTTTAATGTATTATATTGATTTTAATCTATTTTATACGGTTATCGTGCGGCGGATACCAGATTGTATATTTCGGATTTTGTTAAAACAGATGCGCTTAGTATAGATTCATGAGTTATAAAAAATTCGTTTTGGTTTTTTAAAAGCTGCTTTGGCAATAACTGCTCGTCCACAACATGGAACGTCTTTTTTAAGAAAGACTTACCATCAAATGAAATGGAAGCAAATCTGTTATCTTCAAGTCCATTGGAGCACAGAAGGTCAAACAGTACAGGGCCATGAAACGCCTCTTCCGTAAGGCGCTGTGCGATAATATTTAGGCATGACAAAGGCGTGTCGTAACCTGTAGCTACAACAACAACTTTATATTGACTGTCCTTTAAGTGCCTTATTTTAAACATTTTATTTGTATAGTTTGTCTATGTGCTCATAGGCTGATTCTGAAAGAGCCAAAAGCTGTTGAATGCCAGTAATTTTTCGACTGCTTTCTTCTGCACTGTTCATGTGGAAAAGAGAGTGTCGGTGCTTCTGAAAGAAAGTGTAAGCTTCGCTCAGATCAGATCTTAGCTGAATGTTGGTTATATGGTTGTGAAAAGATGTTTTAAGTGCATAAGTTCTTGATGGGCGGTCGAAATCAAAAAAGTAACCAAAATCATTACCATCCGAATCAAAACCAAAATCGTCCAACTTAGCCTTCAATGCCCCTTCGAGCGAACGTAGTTCTGGAAACAGTAACATCGAATACTCAGGCAAAGATGGGCCAGCAAGTTTGACACATTGCCCTGAAACTAACAAGTCGCGAGTCAAACCAGGCAAGTTTTCAAAGGAATTTGGGAGCATTTTTTTTAGAAATTCAGCCGCTACTTCCCGTCTGACAATTACTGAGACATTCTGTTCGGAACGACTCAAAACCAACTCCAACCCAGCCAGATCAAGGATATCTGTCAATAGGTAAACAAGCTTTCTGTAACACGTAAGTGGGCGGCCCTGGATTTGCAATCTTCTTGAAGAGTGATGAGTTACAACTAGAGAATCATTGTGCTCAGGACATTGAAGCCGCCACATGATACTGGTCGCGCGTTCTTCTGGTGCTACATTAAATGCCCTACTTTCGTCATTTGCGAGTAAGTCAATAATTGCTTGAATATCTGCCCGTTCAATCCCTATTAGAGTCATATTAACAGACTGAAATTCATCAGGATTTATAGTGTCATATAGTTTGTCTGCTAACTGTTCTCCTAAAGGACGGTTCTTTCCAAGCCTCCAGGATAGCGTCGAAGTTCCATCATTATTGAAATAGATATCGAGGGTGGCGTCTTCAATTCCAGGCCTGCCTATGAGAATTCTATTGCCTGGGCCGCCTGGTCTGTCTGATATTCCTCTGATTTGTAATGAATTTGTTTCACAGAATTGATTTGTGGTTTCAGCGATACATCTACGATCTAGGTTGAGTGAAGTGTAATCCCTTTCCTCTGACATGAGGCTTCTCCTGCGGAACATTGGGGGCGAATGATTATACAAAGGATGTTAAGTAAATCAGATTTATTGGATTAGTAAACAATTTCATTAAACCAAACATTATCAATAAGTAATAATTAACAGGGGTAATGGCAACCTTCTTACTGGGTGTTCCAGAAACTGGTTCAGAGAGGCGATGCTTAAAGTTAAGCGCTTTATGCTGTCAAGGGGGGGAGCTATCGCTCAGGGGAGTTAGCTTGAGGAAAGAAACTCAAATACTAGAGGGTATATAGTTGAATCAGAGATTCTATTGTTGGTTCGCAGTTCGCAGTTCGCAGTTCGCAGCAAAACAGAGTTTTCACAGTGCGAACCTTCGCCATGAGATTGAGTATTAATCTCCGGAGTAAACATATGTTATTGATATTCAGAACGGGAAATTGAGTCAATGGCGTTTACTCTGTTCTTGGCGGGAAAAGCGTGATTTTGCCTGACGCGAAATCTGAACAATTCGTAGGCAATTGCGAATTCACAGCATGCAAAATATCTCCAGATACGAAACAGATACCACTGCGCAAATCGAGAAATGAAATTACAGCCAAACCTAGGCTGTATGCTGCATGAATGCTGATATTCTCATGTGCGAATTGCGTATAGGCTTTGCGAATTCGCACCTAAATACTCATATAATTTCGTATTCATTTTGCGCAGTGCAAATCCTAACATTTCTTAACATTGCGCAGAGGAAAGGGTAACCAGTGAGAAACCGAACGCGCCACCACATAACGGATCTGCCCAGCATCGGATTGCCCTTCCTGGCAAATATTCGCCGCATGCTGGTGGGGGCTTCTCCAGAAGCGCAGCTTTCTTGCCAGACTGTGAGCGGTACCCTGTGGACCACGCAGCAGGCGGACGGCTACGCCATGACCATTAACGGCGTTACACGGCTAATCAGAATCTCCCTTACTGATGCTGGCTACGGTGTTCGGCAATGGTATACCTGCCCATGCTGCGGGAAGCGGGTTGCGAAGTTGTACATAGGGGAAAAGGATATCGCCTGCCGTAAGTGCTGGAATCTTCACTACGCAAGCCAGAGCGAGGACAGGTTAGGCCGGATGAGAATGAAAATACGCCGTCAGCGTTACGCCATATGGGGAAACACCAAACATACTCGTAATTTGGCTAACCATCCTTATTCCTTCCTTAAGCCGAAGGGAATGCGCTGGGAAACATTCAACAAAAAAGTTGCTGTGCTGGTTCGCTATGAGAGTGCTTACTGGCAGGCTTTCGCGCCGGTGATCGATAAAATCTGCGGAAGAGTAGATAGGTCGTCCACTACCAACTGACTCGTTGGAAGATAGTCTGTTCAACCCTCCGATTTCCATCAATTCCCCTTCTGGTAATGATCGAATTTACTCTTTCATTAATTGCAATAAATATGGTGATCGTTTCATTTGTTGCAACTAAAATAACTGTATAAATATCAGGAGGTGGTAAATGTCTAAACAAAGCGTCAAGCCTGTATTGCTCAGTGATGCGCAGTTGCAGGCCATTCGAAATATTCAGGAGCAACAACGCAAACAGTCAGGGCTCGGGGTTGCGCCCTCTATTCATGAAATCGCTCGCGGGCTGGTGGATAGCGCACTGGCGATGCACGCAAAAATGAAGGTGTCCGCATGATTATTAACGAGTTGGCATACAAGGTCACAGTAAAAACAGATGAATTCCTGCACGGAAAGCGGAAGGTACAGGATGAAATCAGAAAGCTAAACCAGGAGTTATCCCGCTCGGAAAAAGAGCGAGAGAAAGAACTAAAAAAACAGCGGGAAGAACTTGAGAAATTCGGTAAATCCGCCGCCTCTGCTACACGCAACGTTATGACAGCTGCTGCCAGCTTTCTCGGGCTAAGCGCTGGCCTTTACGGCATCAAACAGCTATTCACCTCAACCTCCAACGAAATCGTTCGTGCGAGCAATCAGGCAAAGTATTTCGGTACTGATGTGAATAAGTTATTCGGTGTTCGTCGAGGATTCCAGCAGGCGGGCCTTAATGCTGATTCCTTTATTGGCGCTTCTGGTAATGCCCGTATGGCGCTGGCTAATATCAAAGACCCAACAATCTTTGGTGGGCTCACCGGCGCGGCGCAAAACCTGATGGTGTTAGGTGCGCGTACCGGGCTGAACATCAATAACCTTGGCGATCCTAACAAGGCGCTGGGGGAGTTTACCCGCTACGGCAAATCCCATTCTCAGGAAAACCTGATGCAGGTGATGGCGGCAGCCGGATTCGACCCGACAGACGCAGCCAAGATTAAATCTGGTGAGCTAAAGTCTCTGGTCGATTCTGAAACGAAGAAGTCGAACATCACCGCCCAGCAGGTCAGGGAGCAGGAAAGAGTAGCTGTTACACTTGGGCAATTGGATTCACAGTTCACGCGACTGAAAACTGATTTAGCGGCTGCCTTTGCCCCTGATGTCGTTAACGGAATGAAAGCGTTTGGCTCATGGATTGAGAATAACCACGGAAACATTATCGGTTTCTTTGATGATGCTGGTAAGACCGCCAAGCGATTTACAGAGGCCGTAGGTGGCGCTGAGAACGCACTAAAGTTACTGGCAGCAGCTTATGTAGGAAGCAAGGTAACAGTCGCGGGGATCCCTCCTTGGCTGGCTGGTTTGGTTGCGTATGGCACATACCTGTACAACGACCAGAATAATATTAAGGACAGTGCTGAATCATCATTAAGCTATACAAAGCGAAATATCGGTGATGCTGCAAGAGCTATTGGGTTTGATACTGATTATGGTCGTAAGCCCGGCACCGTGATGGGGGATAATATTCAGTGGGATATCCCCGGGGCTACTGAAACACTACTTGATGCCATCAGGAAGGTAGAATCTAGTGATGGAGCGAAACTATATAGTCATAAAGGTGCTGTCGGTGAGTATCAGTTTATGGCTGATACAGGCAGAGAGATGGGCTTGCGTGTTGATGACCAAGTTGACGACCGACTTGATCCTGAAAAATCACGAGCGGCAGCACAAATCTACATGAGTAAGCTATTAAAGAAATATGACGGTAACCTTGATAACGCTTTAATGGCTTATAACTGGGGGATGGGGAATGTTGACAAGTGGATCGCCAACGGAAGCGACCCAGCAAAATTACCAAAAGAAACTAGGGATTATACGGGTAAAATTCGTACAGCAATGGGGCTGAGCGATGCAAATAACTCGATTGGCACAGATAGATATCGTGACTACTATGCTACGCAAGCCAGGCTGGCCAATGGCTCTTCCAACCAATCCTATGCGCAGAGTGTTGTGAACAACTACAACAGCCAAAACATAGGAGAGGTAAAGGTTAGCGCGACCACCGACCAAGCCTCAAAGCTAGCTGAAGGGTTTAAAGAGATGAATCGACGCGCATCAACGAATCAGGCATTTTCAAGCAGCGTCAATTGATAAGCTGGTGGGTTGGGTGGCGTGCTAATAAATCTCATCATTGATAATGAGAGCGAATTATTTTTTATCCAGCGGGACACCCATGCCCCTCTTTGTCACATCAGCTTGCTGTTGTAGATATTTATAGTCACCAGCAGCACGAACCACTTCTGACATAGCTTGCTTGTATTCGTTTAACAGGTTGGTAAAAATGTATCTTTGCGTATCGGTTGTTAATGGGCTGGAGATGTTCTTATTTACCCAGTCTTCATAATGCTTAACTATTTTTTTATACCCATGCGAAGCTAATTTGGGGTCGCCGTTCGCCCCTTCTATCAGCCATTCGCAATCATCCATCACTTTATCGTTGAAAGTGCTTCCCGCGATTCTTTCCACATTTGCGTCAAGCTTATCATGGGCACTTGCTGTAATAGCCGCACAGGCCATCATGATGGTGTCCGCAGTAGGAGCAGAAGCCGCACTTTTACAGAAGCTGAATCCAGCGATTATGGAAACAGCAAAGATTGATAATCTGTTCATTTCACATCCTTGAGTGTTTTCCAAAAGCATAACGTTAATGATGCTTGGAAAATAGTTTACCTGGTTTCAATGCAAACAAGTGTAGGAGTAAGCTATGCCTCCTAATCTTGGATAGCAGCATGCCTTTGATTAAACCCTAAAGTTAGCTGGATATCTTGTCGACTAAAGCTTGTAGCAAAGACTAGCAATACGCCATACAAAATACAGGGGTTCGCAGTACGCAGGACGGTACGCAGCAAAACTACGCTTATTCATTCTGTTTGCTGTCAAAACCTGAGAAACTTAACCCAGATATTTTGAAATATTCGAGATCTTTAGCAACTTGTCTTCCCCTTTTAGTGCCTTCAATACGATACAAAGTTTCAACAAGTGAACTTAACTGAGAGTTGTAGGCCTTAATCTCATCAAGTGAAATGGTTTTAGCATTTTTATCGCTGTATAAGGCTTCATCGCATGGAGAATCCCCAGGCTCAATATCCTGCCAAAAAACAAGCTTAACAGTATTGTGGGCGATAATGTTTCTAATCTGAGTTAGCTCATCAATATGCTTGTAAGCTAGGATTAGCTCCTGCTGAAGGTCTGGGTGTTCCTCGGAGCATTTAAGTACATCAATGATGATTTTTATTTTTTTATTTAATGTTATCTCTTTGATATGCTTGTATATTGTCGGCGGGATCATCTCTTCAAGAAGGCTGCGGGTGAATGATTCCACCGCACCAAATTCAAGCATGAAAACCCCTACATGTGGCGCCCACTTTTCAATATCTATTAATTTCACGTTCGGTTCCAAAGATAATTTAGGTATGACTTAATCGCCTAATCAGAGCATCTGGGAGTGGCATTAATGTCCGTCATCTACCAAATCACCACACAGGCTTGATAATCCATTACTGACAAATTAAATCCCGCCCTCAGCTATGCGTTGAGCGATGCTCGAATGGCAAGTGTTTGTATAGGCCTATCACTTCAACCATAGAGTTGGACAACAAGTGATATTCTACATGTTGTGGATACAGTTTCACGCATAGACTTCACTCATTGCCAGCCAGTGATGTATATCGTGGCGGGCATTACAATGCTGATCACTACCAGCAGGGAGAGATGCCATGACACCACGCGAAATCGAGTTACTGACCATTGCTAAGCTTGAACATGACGGCCACCAGCTCGAAGCGCTGGAACTGCGGGAGTTGAAACGCCAGTTGGCAGAGGGTACCGCCCTATCTAGGCAGTACCGCGAAATGATGACCGGCCCTGCTTACCAATGGAACAAACCATCGCCGCGTCGCGTGAGATGATCGGCACCATATAAGCACCGGGCAAGTACCATGCTGGTGGATTCCGTCCTAACTTTCCCTCTGAAGAGCAGTTTTTAAGCGTCGTGTTGGTTCACGGCCTCTTCATGTTGGTTCAAAACAGGGTTGTGTTGGTTCACTTTTTGAAAATAATCCATTTAAAAACAACAGTCTTTACAAATTGAACCGACTGAACCAACTGAACTAACGCTTTTTTAGTACACATGAAAGAGTTTCTATAGCTTGGGTCTGTTCACGTTAAAAAATAGCGTCTTCGATATGCTCACTGGCATGATGAGTCAAACTTAATGGTGTCTGTATGTCAGAGAAGAGCATTATCCAACTAGTTCCCAATAAGTGGGTCTCCGAAGAGCTATTGATGGCAATAACGGGGCTGACTAAACATGCCATCAAATCTGCCCGGGAGAAGTCCTGGATGGAAGGTCGGGAGTACCGGCATTACTCCGGTGACTGCCAGCCAAAAGATAACAGTCCGATCATGTATAACCGGTTAGAAATTGATAACTGGGTTGAGCGTCAGAAGCCCGCAATACCGCGAACAAAACGCTCGGCCGGATAACCGGGTTTCACTGGCATTCTGTTGATCATGGATTTTATGCAAGGTCGATGTGAGTTTCCCGAAGTCGATGTGATGCCAAAACGCAGAATCTCTATTATTACGCCAGTTTCTTTAGTTTCTGGAGAAAGTGAGACGTTCTCTTCCCCATAAACTTAGGAAACTGGCGTAATAGAAAAAGTGCTTTCGCCATAAACCTAAGAAACTGGCGTAACGGAGAATTATTAAAGGTTGTTAACATCTATATGGTTTAAGTTGAGATACTCCTCCAGCGATATCCCTATACTGCTTGCTACTTTTGAAAGGTGTTCGGTGAGGAGTTCTTTTCTGATGGTTTCATTTGGAGCGAACATTTTGATTACTGTTATTGCGGTATCCTGCCCTTTACTGAATCGAGCAAGAGAGGATGCGAAATTGCGTGAAAGCTCGGATTCCATGAACTGGCTTTCGGTCAGTCCCAAGTTTTTGGCGTGAAGAGCAGCTTCGTGCTCAATTTCTAGAATTAGTGCCTGGTTTTCCTGTATAAACTGCGCTCTGGCAGCATCGAAGCAATCTTGTATAGTCATCAGTTTTATCCTTTTGTGATTGTTATCAAGGATAGCGACAACTTGCTGAAGTTTGAAGCCGAGTGGATTCAATATCATGAGCAAAAAATGAACGATTATTTATGGCGAAAAATAATGTGGGGGTACTTTTGGGGGTATGTTTAAAAACTTAAATAATAAAAAGTCATTTAAATCATGATGTTTTGTTGTTGTGTATTGTTCCTATTATCGCACCATTTCTTTATTTCCTCGGACTGATTTTTCCCCTTTCCTGTGCCCGGCCGTTTGATGTTATCGGCACGATGAGCAGCATCATCATCCCATTGTACTCAAATATATCTTTTGTATTACCGCTATCCTTCCTCCAGAAAAAGGAGCAGCGACAGCCGCTCCCTTCTGGCATCAGGACTTTGGGAACACCCAAACATGTTTTTCGGGTAACGCCAGGTGGCAGTGTTGCGGATCACGTACTTCGTTGCCGTAGGCGCGGATGACAAAATCATCAGCCACGGTGCGGAACAAGTACTCCCAGCGGTCACCGAGATACATGCTGGTGAGCAACGGGAGAGCCAACTGGTTTTCGCCTGGCTCGTCGGCCAGCGCCACACGTTCAACGCGGATCACCGCGGTGCCCTCATGGCCAACCTGAACGCCGTCACCCACCTGACCCCACAGTACCCAGTCACGTCCTTCAATACGTGCCTTGCCGTCACGCACTTCAGTGACTTTGCCATGCAGACGGTTGTTGCTGCCCATAAATTCAGCGGTGAACAGCGTTTTTGGGGAACCATACATCTCTTGCGGCGTACCCTGTTGTTCAATTTTGCCGTTGTTGAGCAGCAGAATGCGGTCAGAAATCGACATCGCTTCTCCCTGGTCATGCGTCACCATCAGCGCGGACAACCCGAGATTAATAATCAGCTCACGCAGGAATACGCGCGCTTCTTCCCGCAGTTTTGCATCAAGGTTGGATAGCGGCTCATCGAGCAGGATCACGGGTGGGTTATAAACCAGCGCCCGGCCAATCGCTACACGCTGTTGCTGGCCACCAGAAAGTTGATGCGGATGGCGTTTACCCAGATGTCCCAGGCCCAGTTGATCCAACACACCCTGTACCCGTTGGTTGATCTCTGCGGTGGGGACTTTGCGCAACTTTAACGGGTAGGCCACATTCTCAAATACGGTTTTATGCGGCCACAAGGCGTAGGACTGGAACACCAGCCCCAGGTTACGCTCTTCGGCTGGGATTTCGCTGCGCGGCGTGCCGTCGTAGACGTTGTTGTTGCCGATGGTAATTGACCCTTGTGTCGGTTTTTCCAGCCCGGCCACCGCGCGCAGGAGGGTGGTTTTACCGCTCCCGGACGGCCCCAGTAACGAAACCACTTCGCCCCGTTTGAGCTCCATGGTCACGCCCTTTAGCACCGGGTTATCGCCGTAGGTTAAGTGCAGGTTCTCGACCGATAATTCAATCATGTAATTTCACTCCAAAACGAAGGGCAATACCCAGGCCCACCACTACCAACAGAATATTGATAAACGAGAGTGCGGCGACGATGTCGATAGCACCTGTCGCCCACAGAGATACCAGCATCGAACCGATGGTTTCCGTGCCCGGCGACAGCAGATAGACGCCCGTTGAATACTCACGCTCAAAGATCAGGAACATCAGCAGCCATGAGCCAATCAGCCCATACCGCGAAAGCGGAATGGTAACGTGGCGGGTAATCTGCCCACGCGTCGCACCGGTGCTGCGAGCCGCTTCCTCCAGTTCTGGCCCTACTTGCAGCAATGTTGAGGAGATGAGGCGCAGACCGTAGGCCATCCACACCACCGTATACGCCAGCCAGACGCTGAAAATGGTGCTACGCAGCGAGCGCAGCCAGACAATCAGCGTGTCTCGCAACCACTGCGACCACGGCATGCCGGATAACCAGCCGGATTTCAGCGCGTTATCGAGCCACATCGGTAAGAACAGGAACACCCACAGAAACGCCAGACCCGCGAGCAGGCCCGGCACTGCACGGGGCACCAGCACACTGTAGTCGAGAAAACGTGTGGTGTTATCCGGCTTGCGGTGCATCGCGATGCCGATAAACAGATAACAACCTACCGCCAGCGCGCCGCCGATCACGCCAATCGCCATGGAGTTGACGATGGCCCGCAACAGATTCGGCTGTTCCCAGATGGTACGGAAGGTGCTGAGGGACAGCTCATCCCACAGCGACACACCTACCCCCCAGTTGGAGATAAACGCACGCAGCACCACGCCCATCAACGGTACGCCAATGGTGATGGTCAGCCATAACGCGACCACAGCACCCGCTATCCAGCGCCATTTACCCAGCGGTAACGCGCGGGCCTGCGAGGCTTTCCCCTTCATGGTGACGAAGCGGTTAGCGGTACGCATCAGGCGACGCTGTAGCATTACCAGTGGGATGGTCAGGCAGATTAGTACCACGGCAACTGCCGCCATCAGGTGATACGACGGCGTACCCAGTTTATTGGTCAACTGATACAGGTAAGTCGCCAGCACCATGTTGCCTTCCGGATCGCCCAGTACCAGCATCAGACCAAAGACTTCCAGACCGAGGAAAAATAACAGCACCACGGCGTACAGAATTGATGGGCGAACCATCGGCAGGCTGACTGATGTCATGACCTGCAGCGGGGATGCGCCGGAAATACGCGCGGCTTCCTCCACGTCTGAGCTCACGCTGCGCAGCGCTGACGAGATATACAGATAAGCGTGCGGTACGTGTGTCAGGCCTGCAATGACCACGATGCTCGACATGTCGTAGATATTCCACGGCACGAAGCCAATCAGCGATTGTGCCCACAGTGACAGGAAGCCTACCGGGCCTGCGGCCACCACATAACCAAAACCCAGCACCATCGGTGAAACAAAAATAGGCACCAGGATCAGCGGCTCAATCAGACGTCTACCCGGTAAGTCGGTACGTACCATCAGGAAGGCCAGTATGCCGCCCAGAGGAATGGCGATAATGACCAGACCGAATGCGAGAATAAAGCCGCTTTTCAGCGCCTTATAGAAGTCAGGGTCGGTAAAAATAAAGCCAAAGGATTCAAGGCTCCAGTCCTTTGCCGGCGAGAAGAACGGCGCGGACAAAAAGCTTTGTATCACGATGAACGACAACGGCGTGTAGATAACCAGCGCGGTTAACAGCACGACGATGCCACGCGGCAAGCTTTGCCACTTTCTGCGTAATGCATTCATAAGCGGAGATCCGGTAACACGTATTCAGGAAACGAGCACCAGGCGCACCAGTGAACCGTGCGCCCGGTTCTGGCTCTTATTTGGCCGCGGCTTCACGCCACTGTTTGATGTAATCCAGACGTTTTTTCGGTTGCAGGTATTCAAGTAATGACTCATCAACCGGGATCGGTTTCAGCGCGCTACCCAGCATTTTGGTCATACCGTCGATGTCATTTTTACCTTCGATATCGTTACGAATAGACGGAATATCGGCCTGGTTGGCGAGGATGTTTTGCCCTTTTTCAGACAGCACATAGTCCAGCCACAGTTTGGCGGCATTGCTATGTTCTGCCTGCTGGCTGATGAAAGAAACTCGTGACAGTACCAGGGTGTAGTCCTTCGGATAGGCGATCCCAAGTGACGGGTCGTTTTTGGCACGCGCTTCGGCGTAAGAGCCGAGGATATTATAACCAATCAGATTTTCACCCGATGAAACCCTCTCCATCATAGTACCGGTGGACGATTGCACGGCTAACCCGCCTTTCGCCACGTCGGCCAATGTTTTGAAGTAGTTCGGATCGGCCTTGTAATCCAGCACCGATAGCATGAAGCCAACCCCGGATTTTTCGATATCGTAGGTGGTGACTTTGCTTTTGAATTTATCCACCTGGCCTGCAATCAGCTTTGCCAGCGCGGCGTGAGAATCCGGAACCTCGTTCGCCGGGATGAGGCGCTTGTTGTAAATAAACACCACCGGCTCGTAGGTGGTGCCGTATGCTTTGTTGTGCCAGACCGCCCATTTCGGTAGCTGATTCTGCTCTGCTGAAACATACTCCATGGCATAGTCGGTCGCGAGCTTCATCGCGGTGTCCATGGAGGAGCTCCAGATGACGTCACCGCTGCCGCCGCCGGCAGCCTGTTCGCTGATATAACGGTTATACAGCTCGGTGCTGTTCATATCGTTATATTCAACTTTGATGCCCGGATAGGTGGCTTCAAAGCCCTGAATCAGCGGCCCCGCCGCTTTGGTATCCGTTGTGGAGTAAACCACGACTTTGCCTTCTTTGGTGGCGGCATCAACCACCTTTTGGTAGTCAGCCGGATACCCCTGCGGCAGCGCGGACAGGGCAGAAAACGACATGAAAACAGCAGCAGAGATCAGAGAGATGCGGAATGTGTTCGCCATTATTATTAACCCTCTAGTTACATTTGAGGAACTAAAAGTCAATATGGCGGATGAAAGGGGAGAGACAAGAGGGGGGAGAGAGCCGGCTGGTGGAAATGTGATTGTTGGCGTTGTTTCGGTAATTAACACCATAGAAACCGTGAGCGCAGCGCTTAATCCTCCTCATTTTTTGCGATAAAGCACTTATCCCCGATCGGCTTTCCGGTACAACCGCCTGGGATGCCCAATATTCCCATACTGAATCTCAATCACAATAAAACCAATTTCCACGCAATACTCCAGATAGCGGCGACCCGTAGTTTTGCTGATCCCTGCGTCTTCCACCACCTGTTCGACTGACCAACTGGTATCCGGATGTTCGCTGAAAATACGCTTCACCCGCTCAAGCGTTGCAGGTTCAATGCCCTTTGTTGATGGCTGGGTTGATGCCTCACCCGCGGGTAAATTGAACAGTTTATCCAGTGCATGTTGGTCAACAACCTTCACCTGACGCAGAGTGTGTACCAGCAACATAAAGCGCTCCAGCGAGGCCCGCAGACGGTGGGAAAACACGGGTTTTAGCAGGTAGTCAAACGCGCCGCTGCGCATAGCGTGGCTGCAGGTTTGCATATCGCTGGCGGCGGTGATGAATATCACCGAGCACTCAAACTGTTTGAGCAGCGGGCTATCAATAAGCTCAACGCCCTGACCGTCCGGCAAATAGTTGTCGAGCAGCAGCAGACGTGGCCGATGACGGAGGATCAGCTCGCGGGCCTGTTCCAGCGAGCCGGCGATCCCCACGATGCGCAGGTGGAAGTTTTGCTCAATAAACTCCCGATGCAGCTGTGCGAGATGCGGCTCATCTTCAACAATAACAACCTCAAGAGGGCGGATATCAGTCATGGGAAGGTCCTGTCGAAAGTGAAATCTGGAACGGGATGAAAACCGAAAATACGGTACCCTGCGGGATGTTATCGCTCATTTCGATGCTGCCACCGGCCCGGCGAACGTAGCCCGCGACCAGGTACAGGCCAATACCATGTTCTGAACCGGTGAGTTCGCTGCTGTCGGTGGGTTTACTGGTGAAGCCTTGCTCAAAAATATGCGGCTTCATGGCCTCATCAACGCCACAGCCCCGGTCAGCCACTTCAATCACCAGTTCGTGGTTGCGATCCGATATATACACTTCCACCGGCGCGGTACGGGCTGGCGTTTTCAGCGTGGCATCGACAGCATTGTCCACCAGATTACCAATTACTGACATCAGCTCTGTTTCGCTCAGCCCTTCCGGCAGGCGCGAGAGCTGGCAGGCAGGGTCGAAAATCAGTTCAACACCTTTCTCGCGGGCACCGACATATTTCCCCAGCAGCAGGCCGCACAGCGCCGGAGAGACAAACTGCCTGGAGAGGAAATCCAGTACCTGCTGGGCCCCCTCTGACTGTACCTGGATATAACGCAGTGCGTCGTCATAGCGCTGCATTTGCAGCAGGCCGACGAGCGTCGCCGTCCAGTTGAGCTGCTCGTGGCGCATGATGCGCAGGTTATCGGCATAGCGGGTCACCTGGCTGAGTTGGCTGCTGAGCGTATTGATATCGTTCTTATCGCGGAAGCTGAATACCCAACCGCTTTGAGTTCCCGGCTCGACTTCAATAGCCACGCGGTTGACGATGGTTTCCCGTTGATTCAGGACGGTAATATGATCGTGATGGCGGCTGTCATAAGCGGTATTGCCCGGCGCAAAAAACGACGGTGGCAGTTGAATCACCTCATCCAGCGGCTTGCCGAGCAACGCTTGTTCACTCTGGCGAATATTGAGCATTTCCCTGGCAGCGCGGTTGATGAGTATGAGCTGCTTATCGGCATTCACCGCAAACACACCTTCGTACATGGCTTCCAGTAACGCCTTTTGCTGTAGCATCAACTGGGCGATATCTTTTGGTTCCAGTCCGAACATCTGTTTTTTCAGTGTGCGGGTCAGTAACCAGGAAAAAATAAACAGCAGCAGCAGCAGGGCAAGGCCGTACATTCCGGTGCGCCACAGCAGGCGGGCGTTGATATTGGCGATGTAGGAGGTGAGGTAACCGACGGAGACAATGCCGATGACCTGATGCTGGCTATCGAAAATAGGTGCCTTACTGCGTAACGAGACACCGATCCCGCCCTTACGCACTGTGATAATGGTTTTGCCCTTCAGTACGTCAGCATTGTCGCCGCCGATCATCGGCAGGTTAAGGCGCTCCGGGGATTCTGAGTGGTAAAGATGCTGTTCGCACGCATCACCAATCACAATATAGCTGGCGTCGCTTTCGGCGCGCAGTGGCTGAATCAGTTGTGCGATACCGGGAATATCCCGCTGCTGTACTTTTTCTGCCAGGCCGGGAATCAGGGCAATTTCGCTGGCCTGTACTCGCGCGCGTTGGCCCAAATCGTGGTGCAACTGGCGGTCGATAAAGTGAAACAGCAATACGCCAAGCAGCGCCAGCAGAAGGCAGGAAAAAGCCACCAGTGAGAGGAACAGCTTTACCTGAAAGGACAATCTGAGTTTCATGTAGTCCGCAGCGGCCAGGGCAGAAAGGATCATCTGAAAAGCCTATCATGCGAAAATACGAACCGTAATCGAGGGACGACAGAGTTGTGAACTGCCTACATTCTCCGCGAATTTCTGAGACAATAAACGGTATGTCGACGATGCGATCCAACGGCTGTATTCATTGAGAATGCGCATCGTTGACGGTATTTTTTTGGAATTTTCGATCTATGACTCCGGGTGTCCGTCGATCGCGGCTTTCAGATCGCGATACTCTTCGCATTGGGTGCCGCAGATAGTCTTAATGGTTGCCAGCTCCGCTTTCGCCAGGTCGGGGCGGCCTTTAACCATCCATGCTTCCCCAAGATATTCGCGCACTTTCGCATAGTGCGGATCAAGGGCAATCGATCGCTGGTAGTAACTTATCCCTTCATCCGTACGCCCTAGCTTGCGTGTCGCATAGCCTCGATAGTTCCAGGCTTCACGCGTATTGGGCTGCTGTAAGGTATCGAGTAAATGGATGGCATCCTGATAATGGCCGGTTTTCGCAAGGTGATACGCATACTGCGTTTTATCCTGATCGTCGATCATGCTGCTTTTTTCTGGCAAACATTTTTGGGTTTTGTTGTCGTAGACCTGACCCTTCGGGCATGTTGGTGTGGTGGTATCGTCATTTCCCATGGCGCTGGCTGCAGCGGAGTAGAGCAGCCCGCCTGAGATCAGGCAAATCAACGGCAGTATTTTCGTCATGGCGTGCATCTTCATGGTCCTGTCCTCTCGGTATGAGTGAAGGTTCTTGCATGCTGTAAACCGCGCAGACCATGCTTTATTCATTATCGATGCCTATAAATTGACCTGCCGTTTATTTTTAATACACCGCTTTATTAGCCAGGAGCGAGGCGCCGCTAACGCGGCTGTTGCTGGGTCGCACAGTGAATACCGCCGCCACCGGCTGCGATAGCGTCGATATTCAATTGAATAATCTCACGCCCGGTAAATTGCTCCTGCAAAATATCGCGCGTGTTACGGTCTGTGCGTTTATCGCCAAACTCCGGTGCAATGACGGCATCATTGCACAGATAGAAATTGATATAACCGGCGGCAAAATCACCGTTCGCATAGCTCTGGCGAATAGTTGATGGTCCTTCCAGCGTGATCACGTTCAGGTGTCGTCCTTTTGCATCTGTGGCTGTGTGTAAGATTTCCAGATGTCGCCGGGTGACGGCGTAGTCAAACGATGATGGATCCTGCTCAAGACCCGCTACCACCGTACCCGGATGTGTGAACCTGGCGTAAAAGTCCGTATGGCCGTCGGTAATATCCTTTCCGGCAATACCTGGTAGCCAGATGATCTTATCCAGTCCCAGCAGGCGCTTTAATTCGGCTTCACATTCAACTTTACTGACGCCCGGGTTGCGGTTGGGATTGAGCACACAACTTTCGGTAATCATGGCTGTCCCTTCGCCGTCTACCTCTATCCCACCACCTTCAAGAATCAATGTTGAGCGGATAAATTCAGCTTTAGCATGATCCGTGACAAACTCAGCCACTTCGGCATCGCGATCGTGTTCCTGCTTCTCGCCCCAGCCGTTGAAGTTAAATCCAACGCCGCCGGGCACGCCGTGGGGGCTTTCACAAATACCGGTCCGGTATCGCGGATCCACAGGTCGTCAATCGGATGAACCAGCAGGTTAACTGATGGCTCGCATAGCTTTGCCGCGAGCGCGTGGTCTTCTTCGCGCACCAGCATATTCACGGGTTCAAAGGCAGCAATGGTATTCGCGACCAGCGCCAGATTTTTCCGTACCACGGGAAGCAGGTGAGGTTCCCAGATCGCCGCACTGGCACCAAACGCCATCCAGGTGGCAGCATGAGGTGCCCCTTCATCCGGCATCTGCCAGCGGCGGCCCTCTGCAGCGCTGGCAACCTGGCTGAAACTGATCCCCGTCATGCTGGTGAGTAGCAGACTCGTTGAAGTCACCAGGCTCTGCCTGACAAATGAACGTCTTGTTATCATGCGAATAACCTCTGTATTTATTCACCTGATATCAGGTGCATAAAATAATAATATACACGTTATCCTTCAGGCAGCCCTGCATGGGCTGTGCTCA
Organism: Citrobacter sp. U14242; assembly: GCF_046555775.1. Lineage (NCBI taxonomy): Bacteria > Pseudomonadati > Pseudomonadota > Gammaproteobacteria > Enterobacterales > Enterobacteriaceae > Citrobacter > Citrobacter sp. U14242. Next base: position 382,319 of record NZ_JBKGLW010000003.1, on the reverse strand, counting down.
CTTACCGCCTCAATGCAACTTGAATGATTTTGTGTATAGAAGATAAATAACATGGAGGTTTTTATTTATTAAATAATAAATAAAAAAGCCTCCTGAATTTCAGGTGAAATATAACACAGAGATTATAGGTTGCAATTGGCGATATTCAATATGACGCGTAAAATTTGCCAATATTAGAATTTCTCAACGATATATTTATAGATAATTTATATTTATTAAATGTGCTTGCTTTATTTGACTCACAGAAGACCCTTCTGGCGGGACTCTGTGTAGACTGTGATCCAGCCGATTGTTCTGCGGTATTTATTAATGTCCTGAGTCGTGTGAACTATAGTAAAGATGGCCGTTATTTCTCATTATTAATAACCGTGAGTGGGGGATGTGCATGAAGAAGATTCTGATGTTGGTCGGGGATTATGTCGAAGATTATGAAACGATGGTGCCTTTCCAGGCTCTGCAAATGCTCGGTCACCGGGTTGATGCCGTCTGCCCGGATAAAAAACAAGGTGACTATGTTCAAACCGCCATTCACGATTTTGATGGGGCGCAGACCTACAGTGAGAAACCAGGGCATCGCTTCACCTTGAATGCGAATTTCTCTGATGCGCGTGAGGCGGATTATGACGCTTTGTTGATCCCTGGTGGGCGGGCTCCGGAGTATTTGCGTCTGAATCCGGATGTCATTCAACTGGTACAAGACTTTAACTCTGCGGGTAAACCTATCGCCGCTGTGTGTCATGGCCCGCAATTGCTGGCGGCAGCCGGGGTGTTAGAAAATCGGACCTGCAGCGCGTATCCCGCGTGTGCGCCAGAAGTTCGGTTGAGCGGTGGGCATTATGCCGATATCGGGATTGACCAGGCGCACGTCGACGGCAATCTGGTTACCGCGCCGGCGTGGCCTGCCCATCCTGCCTGGTTGGCTAAATTTGTTGAAGTATTAATGAAGTAACGGATAGCGGTTTTGCAGGTCGGTATAACCCATCCGGCTATACCGACTGCAAAAAAATTACCGTTGCATGAGTACGAATACCCCCCAGCCGAGATATTCCCGGGTGAAGGTGACATGGCGTCCTGGTGACGTCCTCAATTGCTCTCTGACTTCCTGCGCAAAGTCATCATTTGGGTTCGCCTCCTGCCATCGACGCATTGTCAACCACTTAGCGGCTTCGTATCGATCCCAGCCTTCCTGGTCGGCCAGCACCCTTTCAACAATGTCGTAGCCCAGTTTGTCGAAAAACGAAACGAGGTCGGCAAGGGAAAGAAAATCGGCCACCGAACGGGCCCCGCATGCCTGGGCAATATCTTGCGTGGCGGGCATTTGACGCCAGTACGGTTCACCGATCACGATGATCCCGCGCCCAGGTACAGAGCATCTCACCGGAACCACTGCCCAGATCCAGAATGCGGGTTCCTGGTGTCATACGTAGCGCCTGACCTAATGTGGCATATTTTTGCGCGGTGAATGGATTATGAATGCGATGAGCGCTTTCGCTGATAGTAAAAATTTGGGGAATATCCATCACTCTCTCCTTAGCGATTATCTAACTGGGCGCGAACATTGTTTAATCCGGTGGTGTTGATGCGGTAGGGCTGACCATTGACGGATTTGATCAATTTTTTGGTTCTGAGCTTTTTAAACACCTCAAGCGTGCAGTCGCAGAGCAGCAATCCTTCGCGGCTATAACATTCAACGGATGTGACGCGGCCAGCGCTATCGCGGACGTGCGCAATTCGGCCACCTTTGGCGAGAACGTGTAAGGTACGTTGTTCCTGACGGGATAAATTCATACTGGGAAACCTGTTTAATCATCATGTGCAAAACGTGCAAACACACTACGGTGTCCGCATTCTATTTCGGCGCATTGATAACCAGTCCGGCCTGATAAGGTCGGCAAACTGATTATCTGATGATGACATTCTCCAGCATCAAAGCCTCGGGTAGAGTTGAAAGATATTTACATGGTGAATGATAACAGTGAAATGTTGGAGGGGAACCTTGCGCCAGTAAAAGTGTGACCTGCAACGGGAAAATGGCCTGAATGACATCCCTTCGCATCGAATAACTTTAAATTGTTGTAATGTTATTAATATATTAAATCATTAAAATATTTTATGGTTAAATGGCTTTTGAAAATATAACTTTGAGTTATTCTGTATTCTTTGTTCTTATATCACGCGCTAATGTATTAGTCTGGTTTAAGCGTGTCAGGATTGATAGCTTTATTTATGATAAGCAGTGTTTATTATAGCTATCGTAGGATAATGTTTTGTAAATTATTTCTGTTTAAGAATTTTCTCTATGCTGAAAAAATGTGTATACTTGTTTCTGCAAAAGGCTCTTCTGTTATCATTAAATATTATAAATCTGTCCTTAACACCCGTATTTCCTCTGCTCTGTATCTCTTCTCAGGGTAGAGGATTTTTTTACCTGTAATTCATCGGGTAGCACCTGTTAATAATAATTTAACACTGTGCCAGGTGCTATTGTGGCGACTATAATTAATGATGCCGGATGTCATGATTTTATAATAGTACCGCAGTGTTTCTATTCCGCAGTGAATTGTTCAACTATCCCTCTATTTACCAGGGTACAGTATAGTGGAGCTTATAATTGTCTGTTTTTCAGCGTGATATGTTTTTCTGGTCGTTGGGATAAATGTGACCTGGCTCATGGATTTTAATGCACTAAATGGCTATTTCTAGAGAAGTGCAAACGGTTGCACGTAGCTGTAATGGTATTCGTTCATTAAAAAAATATAGTGATGGTTTTCCTTGTGCCTTTATAGGATATGGTGATTTAAATGATTTCCATTATCTCTTGGGTAGACGAAAACCGTTATGACTTCTATTAGCTTAACACCATGGAAAATAGTCGTAGAAACAAGCATGGAATAGGATGTGGTCATCAAGAAGGCGGTTTTTTATCACAAACATAACGATCGGTTTTGTATCTTTCTTAATATAAATCGTTGTCAGAACACCCATAAGATCAGTGGTCTGGGATGAGCGCTGATTTTATTTGACACTTCAGATGTATCCCACTCGCGCTGCATGCAGGTATCTCCTCGCAGTACCCCATAAATGAAACATTAAAGGATGTCCCACAATGGATATTGTTGAACGCTTTATTAACTACACCAAAATCAATACCACAACCTCACGGGAAAATGGCGCAAATGGCATCATGCCGTCTTCCCCTGGCCAGATGGTGCTGGCAAAACTGCTCGCAGCAGAGCTTGAAGCATTAGGAATGCAAAACATTGAAGTCAGGGATACGGCGATTGTAACGGCAACATTACCTGGAAATACTGACGATAATATTCCTGTCGTTTCCTTTTTTGGACATCTGGATACCAGCGCAGAACAGACTGCAGACACGCACGCGCAACGCCTTCACTATCGCGGTGGAGATTTATGCCTGAACAAAGAACAAAATATCTATCTGCGCGAAAGTGAATTTCCGGAACTGAAAAATTATATCGGTGATGACCTGCTCGTGACGGATGGAACCAGCCTGTTAGGTGCTGATGATAAAGCTGCCATCGCTGCCATCATGAATGCCATACAGTATCTGGTTGCACACCCGGAGATTAAACATGGACCGGTGAAGGTCGGTTTTGTTCCTGATGAAGAGCAGGGGCTACGTGGCGCCAAAGCCTTTGATGTTGCCGCGTTTGGCGCTGATTTTGGCTATACCCTGGATTGCTGCGGCATAGGGGAGTTTGTCTATGAAAACTGGAATGCAGGCGATGCGGAAATTATCTTCACCGGTCAATCTGCGCACCCAATGTCAGCTAAAGGTAAGCTGAAGAATTCTCTGCTGATGGCGCATAAGTTTATTGCGATGCTGCCGGGCGGAGAAGCACCTGAATATACGGAAGGTCGTGAAGGATATTACTGGGTAAAACAGCTGCAGGGTAACAGTGCCCGTACCGTACTGAAACTGGATATTCGCGACTTTAGTGAAGAAGGTTATAAGTCCCGTATGGCATTTATTCGCCAGCTTGCAGTGAGTGCCTGTGCACTATGGGGCGAAAATAGCGTGGTCTGCCATTTAACCGACCGTTATGCGAATGTGTTTAATAGCCTGCAGGGCGATGCGCATTATCCTATCGATATTGCTATGCGTGCTTATCAGAAATGCGGAATCACTCCGCAACCTGTCGCCATGCGTGGGGGGTATGATGGCGCGGTTTTGTCGCAGAAAGGGTTACCGTGCCCGAATATTTTTACCGGTGCGCATAATTTCCATTCAATTTATGAATACTTGCCGGTGCGATCGCTACGGGCAGCCAGTGATGTTGTGGTCGCAGTAATTGAAGAAACCTACGCTGAGTTCGCTGAGGGGAGAACTCAGTCATGATTCAGGTTTTAATTGCCCTTCTGGTTATCGTTGTGGTCGCTCGTCTGATCCTGAAGGGGTACCGGGCCGAGCCTGTGTTATTTATCGCGGGTCTGGTGCTGATGATTTGTACCGGATTAACCGGATGGGGCTCCGTATTGCCGAAGGGGGTTGCCAGTACCGGGATTGCTTTTCTCGATCCATTTGAAGTTATGCGCGATCTGTTCAGCACACGTGCAGCCGATCTCGGTCTGATGATCATGGCGTTGATGGGATTTGCTCATTACATGGATCATATCGGGGCAAATGAAGCTGTGGTGCGCGTGGTGACGAAACCGTTACGGGCACTACGATCTCCTTATATTCTGCTGTTTTTTTCCTATCTGCTTGCCAGTCTCCTGCAACTGGCCATCCCTTCAGCGACCGGGCTTGCCGTGTTACTGATGGGAACAATGTTCCCGATTATGCTGGGCCTGGGGCTCTCTGCGGCTTCGGCCGCCGGGGTCATCGCCACCTCGTTGGGGGTGGCATATACCCCAACAGCGATTGATGCCATCAGGGGAGCGAAAGCCGTCAATATGGATGTAGTGGAATACGTTGTTTACCACCAGGGGCCAGCAGCACTTGCAACCGTACTGGTTGTCGGCGTTTGCCACTTTTTCTGGCAACGTCATTGCGATCGCAAAGCGGGGACGTTACCTCGGGAAATCGGGAGCGCTGAGATTGTCGATTCAGGAAAGGCGCCGGCTTTTTATGCTGTGCTTCCCATGTTGCCAATACTGATGGCGGTAGGATCATCCGCGATGTTTGTCAGTGGAATTAATCTGAACATAATCACCATCGTGCTTATCGCGATGGCTATTTGTATGCTGATTGAATGGATACGAGCGCGTGATTTAAAGTCGGTGTGTGAAGGGTTCAGCCATTTTCTGAAAGGAATGGGCGCGGCGTTTACCGGTGTTGTGGGCCTGCTGGTCGCTGCCGGGGTTTTCGCGCATGGCATCAAAGTCATTGGTGCCATTGATCAGTTAATTTTGATGGCAGAACATGTCGGATTACCCCCCTTTGCGATGGCCGTCGTCTTTGCACTGGTGACGCTTGCGGCAGCAATTATTATGGGCTCGGGGAATGCGCCATTCCTGGCATTTGTTGAGTTAATCCCACAAATTGCCGCGAGCATGGGCGCTAACGCAGTAGCCATGATCCTACCTATGCAGCAGGCATCACATATGGGGCGGGCTATTTCGCCGGTATCCGGTGTTGTTATTGCGGTTTCAAGTGGGGCGAAAATTACACCTTTCGATGTGGTTAAACGTACTGCCGTGCCGCTTATTGTGGGCTTTGTCACCCATACTTTGATTATCGGTATTTTCTATTAGCCGTAACGGCTGCAAGCAAACCTCCGGGTCGCGGAGGTTTGCTTGATAATGTTTTTATAACCTCAAATAAAACTGGTTGTCATGAGTTATTATTTGTTTTCATCTTTATCGCATTATTCTTATTGTTCGGTCACGGTGTCTTATATAGATGAACGGTTAGGGAAGGTAATATGTTAATCTGGTGTTTTTCATACGTGTGAATTAATTAATCTGGATCATATGATGCTGGTTTTAATTGTAGTAGCTTTTTAAATGAAGTAATGCCAGGTCCAAATGTGATAACGATTTATCTGGGTGGGTTTTAAGTGGTCAGTGATTTAGGAAAGGTCAGCGCATCGAGGCACAATTATCAGGATGAACTTGAAACGTTTACCTGGAGTGCATTAGTTGCCGTGGGTATCGCAATACAGGACCAGAAGGTTTGCTCTAAAATATCAGAGCATCTGTTCATTATAAACTGGCTGGCGATTGCGAAAAAAAGGAAGATATTTTCAAAAACTATCGCCAACGAACTTCAGTGGTTAATTGAAGAGGGGAAAAGGAAAAGTATAAATGCTCAACTTAAATTTAAGATAGAGTATTTATATGCTACATCAAGTGGTGATGTCACAATGCAGAGCTACTATTTTAAATTTACTCATGTTATTGAAAGGCTGAGGAATAATGGCTGGGCGAGTTTTCTTCTTACACCAGGGAAATGGTGTGATTTGAGTGAAAATGTTAAGGTTCGCAAAGGCAATTTTATTTTTATGGATGACACCCGACTTCAGGAGTGCTTTGGTACTCAGGGCGAGATATTAAAGCCTTTCTGTCTTCGGGTTTATGGTGATGTTGAATTTGCAAAGTCGCTGTTCATCAAAAATAATCTTCCGGTTGAGATTGTGAAGCATACTTCAAATGAATTTTACTACTTTTATTTTAATTTGGATGAGCGATAAATACTGGCGATACCATCGGTAAAGTCATCATGACCTGATTACGTGGGCTACAACATCCGTATTGCATTGGTGTTATAGATTATGCCAAACACCGCTACCGCCAGCAGGAACAGGGATGAGATAAAAACGCTGTATCTGACAAACCGCGCGGGCATCCAGCGTTTGAAAATCACGATATAAAATGACAAAACGGCAACGTCAAAAATGACCCATACCAGCGTGAGTATCAGCATGCTGGCGGCGAAATTATGTGTAATGTTGATGAATTGTGGAAAGAATGAAACGAAAAACAGAATATCTTTCGGGTTTGACACGCCAATCAGAAAACCGTTGATAAATCCCCCATGAGACGGCTGGCGAGAGTCTTCGCTGGCGGCTTGATTTCGTGCCCACAGGCTACAAAACGCGCTATAGCCGATATACAGCGATCCGGCGAGACCCAGCACACACAGCAACAGAGGAGAGAGTGATACCACCCCCGCCAGCATCAGCGCAGCAAGCGTAAGCAGTAGCAATGAAGCACCGTTAGTTCCGCATAGGGTCATAAAGGCCTGGCGATAGCCGTATTGTGCCGCTGTCGCGGTAATTAGCGCCACAACAGGGCCAGGCGTTAGCAACAGTGTTAGCACCGAGAGGCTGTATACAGCCAGTAAAGCGAGATTCATATCTGATGATCCTGACGTTATTTTTCATCAGTATTCCGCTTGCGGGCCACATTGAAAAACGAATAAAACTGCGCTCTACTGTGAGTAAAACTCAACATAGAAACCGATGATGACGCTACCCCCGTTGTATGCCCTGAGAGCTTTTGAAGCTGCTGCCCGTCTGGGGTCCTTTAGTAAAGCGGCTATTCAACTGAACGTCACGCCAGGTGCGGTAAGCCGTCATATCCGCACACTGGAAGCCTGGTTTGGCTGCGAACTGTTTGTTCGTAGCGGCCCCCGTATTGAGATAACGCCTTCAGGACAAGGGTTAGCGCAACAGCTGACAGCCGGGTTTCAGAGTTTAGAACATGCCTGCCATGCTTTTCGTAGCAGCAGTCATGAGCTGCGGTTGAAAGCACCCTCAACGTTGACCATGCGCTGGCTACTGGATGTGCTGCGGCATTTCCGGGAAGCCCATCCAACGCCGGTGATTGAAATCTCCAGCGTGTGGATGGACACCGATTCCGTCGCATTCAGTCGCGAACCGTATGACTGTGCAATCCTGTTGGGGAATGGTTATTTTGGTGAGGATACGGACAGCCGTTTGCTGTTTCAGGAGTGGCTTATCCCGGTATGCGCGCCCGTGTTGCAGGCTCAGGCGCAAAGTGATATCGCCGTCTGTGAATTGATTCATCCTTCCGTCGATCGCCGCGACTGGCGTCGCTGGCTGCAGCGTACCGGGGCATTTCCTGCGTTGAACCTGGCTCGTGGCAAAGTGTTCGATACCCTGGAACAGGGAAGTCTTGCGGCAATGAGCGGGCATGGGATCGCGGTCGCCGATCTGTTATTAAGCCTGACAGCTATTCAGGGCGGGATGCTGGCGTTACCGTTTAAACAGGCAGTCGCGACAGGAGAGGGTTATTACCTCGTCTGGCCAAAAGCTTCAACCCGGCTACGAAATATTGAGTTGCTTTATCGCTGGTTAAAAGACGCTGCGCCTGAGGCTGACATGGCAGAACTGCTCTGGCTGGAATAACCCGCCGAACACCATATTGATAACAGTTCTCATTATTATTGTTGTGTTGTGCGGGTAATGGTAATGTTGCCACCCGTCGTACGTTGCAAATTCCATTTCCTGTGCAGAAGACAGCATGAACAACACCACCGCCCAGAATGCATCCGGACGTTTTACCCGCACCTTCACCGTCAGTGAGTTTAGGGACTTTGGTGAGCGTTACGGGATCGATTACCGTTTTCCGTTGCTGGCGCAAAAAGCGGGTCTTCCGTGTTCCAGTGCCGTGTTGCAAGGGGAAGTAGAGGAGATGATGCTCCCTTGCGGGATGTGCGTCACACACTCTGATGTACAGGTGCTGCAACCGTATGAAACCACCTCCCGGCACAGTAGCCCCTTGTATATGCTGGTGGTGCTGGAAGGTTGCGTGATACTGACGCTCAACGGGCAGGAACATGTGGTACGTTCCGGCATGGCGTTTAGTTCGCGTCTGAGTGAACACCAGGCGATGAGCGCCCGTCACCCTGCAGACTGCAAGCTACGGACGCTATCGCTTGGGTTATATCCTGACGGGACATGGCGTACAGGATTACTTGAATCCCTTATGCGTGAGTGGGAAAGTTGCCAGACGCCAACGCTTATTTGGCAGGTGCCGGGGTTTTTACTCAGTGGATTACAATATGCGCAGCAGGGCTCGCTGAGTCAGGTTTCCCGCCAGTTGATGCTGGAAGGACTGATTTTACAATTATTTGGTCACGGTCTCAGTGTTTGCCAGGTAGAGAGCGGTAAATGCCTCGCTGCCAGTGGCGAGCTGCAACGGCTGGAAAGTGTTCGTCGCCTGTTGGAGCAAACCCCTGAAAATGACTACACGCTTTACGAGTTGGCGCAGCGCGCAGCGATGAGCCCCAGCAGTTTGCGCAGTAAATTTCGCATGGCCTATGGCTGCTCGGTGTTTGACTACCTGCGCGACTGCCGCCTGGAACGTGCGCGTGGCTATTTGCTGGAAGGATATAGCGTACAGCAAGCGGCCTGGATGTCTGGCTACCAGCACGCCACCAACTTTTCTACAGCCTTTCGTCGTCGCTATGGCTTTCCGCCTGGTGATGTTCTCAAACTTTGCTAATCCATTTTCCCGTTTTATGCGCGAGGCAGATTAATTATTTGGCGCTGCGCATACGCAACCTGGCATTCGGCATAGCGACTCCTGATACAAAAAAGACAATAATTCTCATTTACAATTAGACATGCCTTGGGAGATGTTCATGTTCGCAAAGACTCGGTTGGCGCTGCTGGTAGGATGGGTGACCGGCAGCGTGGCTTTTCCTCTGCTGGCGCAGGAAACACCAAAAAACGATACGGTGGTTGTCACTTCGCAAATGCAGAGTGGGGCGACCAAGCTTGCCACACCGGATATAGAAACGCCGCAATCGGTCTCTATCGTTACCCGTGAACAATTTGAAGAGCAAGGTGCAACCAGCGTGCGGCAGGCTGTTAGCTACACGCCTGGGGTGTACAGTAACCAGATCGGTGCCTCCAGCCGCTTTGACTACATTGTGCTGCGCGGTTTTTCCGACGGTAGTCTGGACAACGTCTATCTCGACGGCCTGAAAATGATGGGCGACACTAACTCGCACAGTTCGCTGGTGGTCGATCCGTGGTTCCTCGATACGATTGAAGTGGTGCGCGGTCCGGCTTCCGTGTTGTACGGCCGATCTTCTCCGGGCGGGATCGTGGCGCTGACATCGCGTAAACCGTCGTTTGATGCGGGTGGAGAAGTGAAACTGTTTGCCGGAAACAACAATCAGCGCGGGGCCGCGTTTGATGTCACCGGGGCTCTGGACGATAACGATCGCGTGGCGGCGCGCCTGAGTGGCATGACGCGCTATGCGGATTCGCAGTTTGGCCCGTTGAAAGAAGAGCGCTACGCGTTGATGCCCAGCCTGACCTGGCGCATCACTGACCAGACGCGTCTTGACCTGATGGCCTATCTGCACCGTGATCCGGAAGGTGGCAGCCACTCTGGCCTGCCGTATGACGGCACCGTTGTGCCACACTATGGGCAGAAGATCGCCAACACCTTCTACGAAGGCGAGGACGAATACGACAAATACGATCGCCGTGAAAATATGGTCGGCTACAACATTGAGCACATGTTTGATAACGGCTGGTCGGTGCGGCAAAAGTTACGCTATTTGCATACCGACGTTGAGCTGAACCAGGTGTATGCGGCAGGCTGGTTGAATGAAACAGAGCTTAATCGCGGCTATTCCGGATCAGATGAAAAAATGTCGGCGATTGCTCTGGATAATCAACTGGATGGTAGCTTTGATACCTGGCTGGTCAATCACCGCTTGCTGGTGGGCATCGATTATCAGGATCGCAGCAACAATACTACCGGCTATTACGGGGCATTTCCGCCGATCGATGCGTTTAACCCGGTGTACGGGGCGAAGCCGGATTACATCAATATGTATGCGCGCGAGAAACACAAGTTGCGCCAGACGGGCTACTATTTGCAGGATCAGATGTCATGGGATCGCTGGCGTATAACGCTCGGTGGCCGCTACGATCAGGTGAGCCTATCTAATATTGATAAGCAAAACGGCACTCGCAGCGATCTGGACAAAAATAACTTCAGCAGTCGCGCTGCGCTGCTTTACTTGTTCGATAACGGTGTTGCGCCGTACATCAGCTATTCCACCGCCTTTACGCCAACCAGTTTTGCAGATGAGAACGGTAACCTGTTGGAACCGATGAAGGGCAAGCAGTGGGAAGCCGGACTGAAATATGAACCGGAAGGGTTGAATAGCCAGTTTAGCGCGTCGGTGTTCCGCATTAATCAGACCAATATTGCCACCAAAGAAGAGCCGACCGATCCGTACCGTTCGATTGGCGAAATTGAATCTGAAGGGGTGGAGCTGGAAGCTATTAGCCAACTGACAGACCGTTTCCGTTTGCAGGCGGCGTATACCTACACCGATATTCGCTATAAGAAAAGCAGCCCGGAGGAACAGGGTAAGCGTGCCGTTTATGCGCCGCGCAATCAGGCCAGTACATGGTTAAGCTACGATGTGAAAAGTGGCCCACTGGAGGGGCTGACGTTGGGCTCAGGCGTGCGCTACGTTAATGGTATTACCAGCGATCGCCAGAATACTCACACCTTGCCATCGTATACGCTGGTGGATCTGGCGGTGGGTTATGACTTAACGAACATCGGTATAAAAGGACTCAGTGCGCAGCTTAACGTTAACAACCTGACCGATAAACGCTATGTAGCGGCCTGTAACTCGCTTTCTTATTGTTACTTTGGCGCAGAACGCAGCATTGTGGGGAGCGTGTCGTGGAAATTCTGATGTTAACCCTCGTTTTTTAGCCGGATGATGGCGCTGGCGCCTTATCCGGCCTACGGGGGCACCCCGATGTCGGCCTGATAAGCGAAGCGCCATCAGGCATTTATTGCCCGTTGATGACCAGAACGGCTATTGTGTGAAACCGTTTTGCATACAAATCTGCGCGCTGGCTCTTAGGGTAAAGGCTAACTTGTCAGGATAGTGGCTGTAATAGTTATGTTCTTCTTCCAGCCCTTTTGCTTGCGCCAGACGTACCGTTTCCAACGAACAGGTTCGGTAGACCAAATCTTTATTCATATTGCTCTGCTTCTCGCGCTGTTTATCTGCAGACAGCGCCAGCCAGCGTTCTGACAGCGTATAATCGTAGACTACCCGATTATCTTTCGCCTGAACGTTCTCAATGGTAATGAACTCGTCAATTTTCAGTCTTGGCTGCCCGCGCATTTTTTTCTTATCTTCTGCGGCGGCATATTGCGCCAGCGCATTAATATCCATGCCAGCTATTTTTTGCTTATAGACTTCAACGTAAGCCGCAGGCTGCTGATAATGCTGAGCATAGGTATTTCTTAATTCCCCGTCACTCATTGAACAGCCAGCTAAAAATAAAGGTAATAGCAGCGTCAGTTTTGTTTTAGTCATGATATTATCCCATTCATTATTGTGGTCCCCAGTCGCCCATAACAAAATAAAAGAAAGCGTATTACAGGTGATCTTTAGAGTTGTATAAACGGGGCGACGACAGCACAAGTGCAATTATCTTAAAATGGTGGAATAAGCGGGAAACCCTGCCAGAATTGGCAGGGTTAATAGATAAAGAGGATCAGAATTCCATTTTCACCGTGAACTGCACTTCTCGTGGGTCGCCAATCTGATTACCCAGATTATTGGTGGCAATGGACGAGGTGTAATAGGTCTTATCAAACAGGTTTTTCACATTGAGCTGCAATGTGACTGGATACTGCAGCTTCATCTTATAAGCGGCAAAGGCATCGGCGACAAAATAGCCTGGCAGATAATAGTCTGCGCCATTGGTTGCGGAACGGCGACTCACCCCATGACCACCACCGCCAATTGTCAGGGTATTGCCCATAAAGGCATTCTGAATATCGTAGGTGAGGAATAATGAGCCGGTATGCTTTGGTACATTAGGCAGCGGCTTACCTTTGTAATCAGGATCTTCTGTCACTTTCGCGGCGGTATAACCATAGCTGGCGATGATATTGGTATTGGTGGTCAACGAACCGGCGACATCCACTTCCACGCCTTGTGAACGCACGCGACCCGCTGTTTTCGCCACGGTTTCGCCATTGATCATTTCGTTGTACAGCACATTGCGTTTATCAATATCAAACAGGGCAATATTGGCGGTGATACCGTCAAAGATATCGAATTTTGCCCCCACTTCATAAGCCGTTGAGGTTTCAGGTGGCAGTTCGCCAATATAACTGGCGATAGAATATTGCGGCATGAAGGAGCGTGACACGTTACCAAATAACGATATGGACGGCGTCAGTTTATAAACCATACCGAATTTGGGCACCCACTGTTGGTCGGTACTGTCAGTATTGACGTTGAACGGACGCCCTTTGCCAGCGTATTCGGTGTAGTACTGATAACGCATCCCGGCAACGGCGATCCATTTATCGGTCAGGTACAGCGCGTCCTGCACATACGCGGAATAGCTCTCTTGTTGAATGGTCTGATCGCTATCAGCGGCAGAAACGTTAGTACATTTACCCAACGTACCGTAGACAGGATTATAAATATTGAACCCTTTTACGTTCTTGCAGCGGATCATGTCGGTGCGTAGCAGATCGTAGTTCTCATAAGAGACACCGGTGAGGATCTCGTTATAAAAGCCAGCGATATCGACGTTGCCCTGCAAATCGGCACGCGTGGCGTGCATGCGCTGGGTGGAGCCTTGAGTGGCATCAACACGGCGGGTCAGATTTCCGGTTGCAGAATCATAAGCCATCACGCGAGCCTGATTATCGCTGTATTTATCCTGGCTAAAGCTGTAGTTGAATTTTGCTGTCCATTCGCTGTTGAAGCGGTATTCAGCATTCAGTTGCGCCAGATCCGATTCGCCATCGGTGATATTAAACGGCTCATCAAAACGGGTTTTGCTATCCACATTCACCGCGTGTTTGGTGTTGAGATCGAAAATGGTGCCGCGATCGAACGGGGCTTTATAGTCACGATGTGAATAGAGCACATTGACGGTGGCGTTGTCGCCAAACCAGGTCAGGGACGGGGAGATGAAGCTGCTTTTATTCGTGCCGAAGTTACGCCAGTAATCCTCATGCTGATATTCGCCAATCAGGCGATAGGCCAACTGCGTGCCTTCAATCGGCCCGGTCACGTCAAATTGTCCTGTGCCGCCGCCGAAGCTGCTGGAGGTGGCTGAAATCGACCCGCCAAACTGCGTTTCTGGACGCTTGGTGACGACATTAATCAGGCCGCCGGGATCGAGAATCCCGTACAGGGTTGAGGCCGGGCCTTTCAGCACTTCCACGCGTGAGGTGGCGGCGTTAAAGCTGCGCGGCAATACGGTTTTCAGACCGTTGGTCATCACCGAGCCGTCACGGTTTGCGCCGAAGCCACGGCGGACAAACGCATCCTGTGTGCCACCTAATGTGTTGGTTTGCACGACGTTACTGACGTTATACAAAGCTTCGTCCAGCGTCGTGACATGCTGATCTTCCAGAACGTGATCGCTGACAGTGTTCACCACTTGTGGGATATCCAACAATGGCATGGATGTCAGCGTCGCGGTGGACGAGCTCAGCGGTTGGTAACCCGATGTTACGGCCTGATCGGCAGAAGACGCATCAGCCCGAACGGTGATGGTATCTTCCCCTTTAGGCGGAGTCGTCTCTTTCTCCGCTGCGAATACCGTCGGTGTTGTTGTTATGCCCAGAAAGAGAGCAGAGCACAATGCCCGCCCTTTCATCCCCGAAAAGTAAGTCGTTAACTCAGCCATTATTTTATTTATTCCGCAAAAGACCCTGCCAAAAATGGGCAGGGAAACAGGTTGATTCAATTCATTGCCCGGCTTACCAGCCCTGCATTTATCCATCTGTAAGCCGCCGTTACTGGCGTCAGATGTGTAATTGAGAATCATTCAACCATGGGCGTTTGTAGTAGTAAACGTAAAAATGAAAAAGAAACTACAGGTGATTTGACGCAATTTAACCGTCGTTTTTTTAAGAGTGCTTGATTTTTAATCTATTGAAAAAGAATGATTTTTATTGATTTTTCAGCGTTTTTTATTTGTGCTTTAGTTGTTGGCTACAGGTGATGTAACTACAGGGTGTAATTGCTTGACTACTACAATGCAAGCCAGCAAGATCACAAGGAGAATGAGTTTTATTTTTATTTAGAGAGTTACGCATGCAAGCTTTGCCATGCGGCGGCGCAGGAGTGAACATGCCACAGCATGTGGAAAATACCGCCCACAGAACGGGCATTGAACTACAACAGCTTTCTGCGGGTTATCGCCATAACACCATTGTCCACGATATCTGTCTCACTATCCCGCAAGGCAAAATGACGGTGCTGGTGGGGGCGAATGGCTCGGGTAAATCAACGTTGTTAAGCACGATCGCCCGTATGTTGAAACCGCACGGTGGCAGCGTATTACTGGATGGCAAAGCCATTCATCAGCAGCCCACCAAAGCGGTTTCACGCCAGCTCGGCATCCTGCCGCAATCCCCACTGGTGCCCGAAGGACTCACTGTTTTTGAACTGGTATCGCGCGGGCGTTTTCCCTGGCAGAACATGCTTTCGCAATGGACGGACGATGACGAACGCGCCGTGGAGCAGGCACTCCAGTTAACCGGAACGGCTGATTTTGCGCATTTACCGGTAGAGAGCCTTTCCGGTGGGCAACGTCAGCGCTGCTGGATTGCCATGGCGCTGGCACAACAAACGCCGGTCATCTTGTTGGATGAGCCGACTACGTTTCTCGATCTGCGCTATCAGGTAGAGATCCTCGAACTGCTGCATTCACTGACTCGCCATCATGGCCGTACTGTGGTTGTGGTCCTGCACGACCTGAATTTTGCCGTGAATTATGGGGACATGCTGGTGTTCCTCAAACAGGGGAGGTTGCAGGGCGTCGTGCATGATGGTGAAAACTGCACGCCCGAGTTGATTAAGCACGTATTTGACGTCGACGTGCAGATGTCAGTGAATCCTCTCACCGGCAAACCGTTCTTTATGCCGTTTCGCGCGCCGGGCGGGCAAGAGCAATGACGGTCATGGCAAGCACACTGGCTCGTCGCCGTGGCCGGTTTATGCTGGCGCTCCCCGTGTTAATGCTGCTGTTGTGTGTTCTGGCGGTGGTGCACCTGGGTGTTGGCGCACGTACTATCAGCCCGCAGACCGTCGTGCAGGCGCTGTTCCACTTTGACGCGAAAAATTTCGACCACCGGATTATTGTCTCCTTACGTCTGCTGCGCATGGCGGCGGCGATGCTGGTCGGCGCGGCGTTAGGTGTTGCGGGTGTGCTGTTGCAGGCGTTGATTCGTAATCCGCTGGGAGAGCCGCATATTCTGGGGCTGAATGCCGGTGCGGCGTTTGTCGTTGTGTTGTGCGCCGCGCTTGGCGTGACGGGGGCAAGCCAGCCATTGCTGGCGGCAGGCGGAGCTGCGGCACTCTTTTCGTTGGTGATGGCGCTTTCATCTGCCGGGCACGGTGGCATAACGCCACTGAAGGTCACGTTGTGCGGCGTGGCGCTGTCGGCCATGGTGTCATCGCTTACTGCGGCCATCCTGATTCTGGATGAACAAACCCTGTTGGCAATGCGCACCTGGCTGGTGGGTGATCTCGCGGGTTTGAGTTGGGAAAGTGTCAAAAGTGCCGTTCCCCCATCGCTTGCCGGTATGGTGCTGGCGCTTGTTATCGCGCCGGGCCTGAATATTCTGGCCCTCGGAGACCGTATGGCCTGTGGATTAGGGGTGAACATTCTGCGCATACGCTTGCTGGCGATGATCGCCATTGCGTTGTTGTGCGGTGCGGCAGTCTCTGTCGTGGGGCCGCTGGGGTTTATCGGCCTGTTAGTGCCTAACGTTACCCGCCGTCTGGTAACAGAAGATATTCGTCAGATGCTACCGACTTCGGCATTGCTGGGGGCGGCGCTGCTGCTGCTGGCGGATATTGCCGCCCGCACGGTGCTGGCTCCGCAGGAGCTGGCTACAGGGATCATGACCGCCCTGGTGGGCGCACCGGCATTTATCTTCATTGCGTCGAGGTTTTTGAAATGAACGATATGCTGCAGCGTGCAGGGCTTCGTGCATGGCGGGTGGGGGGATTTTCTCGTGTCATTCGCCCCAAAACCGTGCTGTACAGCCTCGGCCTGACGGTGCTGGCAATCGCATTACTGCTGTTCGGCGTGATGCAGGGTTCACTCCCGGTTCCGGCTTCCGCTATCGGACGGGCATTGTTTGACCCTCAGGCGTTGACGGCTCAGCAACAGTATGTCGTCTGGGATGTACGACTGCCGCGACTGCTGATGGCGCTTCTGTGCGGTGCAATGCTCGGATTGGCCGGGGCGGCGATGCAATCTATCACCCGCAACGGGTTGGCCGATCCCGGGCTTATCGGTGTCAAAGAAGGGAGTTGCGTGGTGGTGCTGGCCCTGGTGCTGTTTTTCCCGTCCGCAAGTCTGGTTTGGCGGCCCCTGGCGGGAATGGCCGGTGGCGCACTGGTCGCCACACTGGTGATGCTGCTGGCCCGTGATTTCTCCCGGCCTCGCTTCGTGTTGATAGGCATTGGTGTGTCATGGTTCTTTGCGGCGGGAATGGGCGTATTTATGACCACCGCCGATGTCCGTGACGTACAGACTGCACTGGTCTGGCTGGCGGGCAGCCTTCATGCCGCCACCTGGCCACTGCTGCTGGTTGCGCTGGTCTGGACGTTGCCTGCAGCCATCATCTTATTTGCCACGGCGCGAGCTTCGGATGTGGCGCTGCTAGGCAATGCGACGGCAACGGGGCTGGGTGTACGTTTACCCCGACTGGCGTTGTTGCGTTTTCTCGCGCCGGTTGTACTCACTGCCGCCAGTGTTGCCTGCGTGGGCAGCCTCGGTTTTGTCGGGTTGATGGCGCCACACATGGCTCGATTCTGGCTGCGTGGCGGACAAACAGCGCTGCTGTGGGGAAGTGCGTTGATCGGTGCGTTGCTGGTGCTGCTCACCGATACCGTGGGTCGTCTGGCGTTTGCACCATTGCAAATCCCTGCCGGGATTGTCATTGCCCTGGTCGGTGGACCGTTCTTTTTACTGTTGCTCTGGCGTCGCCGGGATCGTTTGTAATTGTTAAGAGGGTATATGCATTTAATCTTTTCATTGCTGCTGCTGGTCGGCGGCACCGTCCAGGCGGCGGTGCCGGTTCAGTCATTTACTGACGATCTCGGGCGGGTAGTGAACGTGCCGCTGCATCCGCAGCGCATTGTGTCATTGCACGATCTCGACATCACTATTCCGCTGATCGAACTGGGCGTGCCTCCGGTGGCCAGCCACGGTCGAACGCGCCCGGATGGCAGCCATTTTTTACGCTCCGGCGTGCTGCTGACCGGCGTGGATTTTGATAATTCGAACATGACGTATATCGGTACGGCAGACATTGATATTGAAGCCATTGTTGCCGCGAAGCCGGATTTAATTATCACCGAACCCAGCCGTAACACGCCGATTGAGCAACTGGAAAAAATAGCGCCGACGGTCAGTATCGACCATCTCGATGGCGGTGCGCCGGAGATCTACCGCAAGCTGGCGCAGCTTACAGGTACGCAGAACCGGCTGGCATTGCTGGAACGGCGCTACCGTGAAGAAATTGCCCAACTCAAGCGGACGGTAGATACGCAGCACATCTCTGTGGCGGTAATACAGGCTAATCAGGGTAAAATCAATGCGTTGCACACCTATCATTCTCTGGGGCGAGTTTTACGTGATGCAGGCTTCACCTTTCCGACGCTTATCGATAGCATTCCGCCGGGTGGGCGCATTGATGTCAGCGCGGAACGTCTGCCTGAACTGGATGCCGATTTTGTCTTCGCGACCTGGCGTGGGGATACCGGCGGTAAACCGCAGGATGAAATCGCGGCGATGGACGCGGTGATGCCCGGCTGGTGTGAGTTCCTGACCGCCTGCCAACGCGGGCATTACATTTTACTCTCTCGTGAAGAGGCGATATCTAATTCCTATGCCTCGCTGAGCCTGATGGTGGCGCAGGTGCAAACGCACATCGCCGGACGATGGCTACCGGAGGCTAAATAACCATGCTGACGGCGAAAAAAGCCAAAAATCGTATTGATGTCTACGGTGACCGTTTTCGCGCCAGGGCGCATTTACTCTCGCCACGTATGCAGGCTGTGGCGCGTTATATCAACGAGAACCGCGAAGTGGTGCTGGAGTTTACGGCGATAGAAATCGCGGCCGCCACTCAAACCTCTGACGCGACGGTGGTCAGGGCAATTCAGGCGCTGGGGTTTGCCGGGTTGCGCGATTTAAAGCAGACCATTGAACACTGGTTCGGCCCGGGCGTGACCTCAGAAGAGAAGATGACCACTACGGTGAATACGCTCTCTTGCGATGTGAACTCCAGTATTGATTTTGTATTGCAGGGGCATCAGCGTACTTGTGACGCTCTTTCTACACCGCAAAACCGCTATGCAATTGCGCAGGCGGTAGCATTATTGGTAGAAGCCCGTCAGGTGGGGATTTTTGGTATTGGCGCATCCGGCGTATTGGCGGATTATACTGCTCGTCTGCTCAGCCGCATTGGCCTGCCTGCGGTAGCGTTCAATCGCACCGGGATTAACCTCGCGGAGCAACTGATCGCATTGCAGCGTGGAGATGTGCTGATCATGATGGCGCAGAAATCACCGCACCGGGAAGGGCTGACGACCATTCGCGAGGCCAGGCGGTTGGGGGTCCCGGTTATTTTACTGACGAACGCGCTGGATTCCCGTTTTAGCAAAGAAGCGGATGTGGTGATTAACGTGCCACGCGGCGGCGAGAATGGGAAAATGCCGCTCCACGGTACGGTGCTGGTGTGTCTGGAAATGATTGTGCTGTCTGTCGCTTCTACCGCACCGCAGCGATCAATTAAATCCGTGAAGCGGATTAACGAACTGTACCGGGGTATTGGTAAATCCGGGGCGAAGAAATAAACCGATGATACTCGATGTGCAGGCCGGGTAGGGGGCCGTCGCCACCCGGCATAAATGCAGACAGATCAAACCATTAATGGCCGATCATGCCGGCCTTCGGGATCAACTGGAAATACATATGATCCGGCACCGGCGTCTGCCAGACGTTGGCGTACACCGCATAGCCTACGGTGGCAAACAGAATACCGAGCAGCAGTAGCGTCATTGTCCACCCTGATAACCTACCTTGTCGCCACCCTTGTTTCGGTGCTGCGCAGTGCCCTGATTGCGCGCCAGGCGGTGTTTTCAGTGACATGGTCAGCGTCGAGGCTACCGGACAGGATTCCACACAGGTCATACACCCCGTGCACTCAACGGTGCGTACCTGAATTAAACGATCGACCGGAATATTCGACGGGCAGTTCTTTGCGCATTTGCCGCAATCAATGCAACTGTCGGCATTACGGCGGATCTTAAACGGCGAAAGCAAAGAGAACAGTCCAAGCAATGCGCCATAGGGGCACAGATAACGGCACCACGCATTGCGAATAAACAGGCTCATGATGCTGATAACCGCTACCACGATGAGCGTCGTCGTGCCGACATGACGAAAGAAATCGAGCATCTTAACGTCGATAATCATGCCGTAGGCTGACATCAGAAAATACTGAATCCCCTGTGCTGGCATCGACAGGGCGATATACAGAAAGAAGCTCAGCAGCAGATATTTCAGGCTCAGTAAGGGGAGATCCAGCCAACGCGGCAGGGTGAAATTGCGACCCGCTATTTTTTTGCCCAGATTACCAATCAGCTCAGACAGCGTACCCACCGGGCACAACCACGAGCAGAACGCTTTTTTTAACAGCAAACTCATCAGGATAAAGGCAACAAGCAGCAGCATGGACGCGGCGTGAATGGGGGGAAGAAAACCAGTTTCCAGTGTGTATCTGATATTCATCAGACCGGCAATGGGAAGCCATCCCTCAATACCGCCGGGTCTTGGGATATAAACGCTGGTACCGGCTGTTTCGAAATAGCGAACCCAATACCAGAACGTCACGCCAATATAGATATTGATGGCCAACAGGAGAAACTGGGTGGCTTTTCTCCAGCTACTGGCATTGCGCCAGTCATTCCAGGGCAGTTTCCCTCCGGCTGTGCCAGGGCGGCGCTGCCAGCGCGTTTTCTTCTTCCCGTTCATGATCTTTTATTATCCCTCATATTTCCCCCTGCATTCAGGAAGACTCATCACCGGGATATGCTACCGCTATAAAGATATAGTGTATTTGATTTGCATCTTATTAATCGGCTGCCATTTCTATCACGCTAATGAGCATGTATAAAAATAACAGCACGATATTTATCACAGGTCAGATAAATACCCTGAACGAGGTATTTATTTATCTGTGGGGGACGACAGTCATTCCTGGTACGTTTCTACGCGGTTACGGCCATGGCTTTTCGCCAGATAGAGCGCGCGATCGGCTTTATCAACCAGTTGTTTGTAGTCAGGATGATAGTCATATTCGGCAACGCCGATACTGACAGTAATAGAGAAGGATTCAGTCATGGAAGCAGCTATACGCAACTCGGAAATTTTCTTACGCAGGGTTTCCAGAATAATCGAGGCCTGCGATTCGTCTGATTCAACGAGCAGGATCATAAACTCCTCACCACCATAGCGGAATACGTAATCGCTGCTGCGGATGTGCTCATAAATTACGGCCGCGACGTTTTTCAGCGTCATATCGCCAGTATTATGTCCGTAGCTGTCGTTGATCTGCTTAAAATAATCAATGTCCAGCATTGCCAGGGTAAAGGGTTTTCGTGAATGTAACGCCAGCGAGATTTCACGGCGCATAATAGTTGGAATAAAGCGGCGATTAAGCAGTTGGGTCAGCGAATCTTTGCCATTTTCCTGTTTGACCAGCGCTTCAAACATTGAGGCGAGGAGAAAATGGATTTTGGCCGAGAGTTGTCGGACGTCCTGCAATAAGCTCATCCGTTCGGTTTCGCCAGGCTGATGCTGATTCGAGAGTGTCTGTGTCAGACGGTTATCGATCTCAGCGATCACGGATTCCATTTCTGCCAACAGATTACCGCTGCCAAGAATGTGTTTCCCCTTATGAGAGAACCACATACCAAAATCTGAGTCCGCCAGGAACACCAGATCACCGGACGGTAATCCAGTCGCAATGTTGTAGATAAACTGATTTTCCCAATCGGTAAACGAACGAATTTGCCGTTCGCGCTCGACGTTGACGTCGTCGTAAATGGTCTGCAGCCGATACTGCTCCTGGGTGTGCATCGAGTTTTGATAGCTCGGAGAGTAGGAAACGGTCATGGCCTCCAGCGCGGTGTCCATCGCCAGACTGCTGAAACAGATAGCATCGCTCAACAGGCTGACAGAGTAGTCGGCCTTACTTTTCAGCAACTGATACAGCTCTTCTTTTAGCTTACGCGCCCCGCGGTTAACCAGATCGATAGGCAGGCCGATACGGGCGTGTACTACACCAATTTCACGCTGTTTTGCCAGCAAGAGCGAGAGATCTTCATATGCGCTGCCAAGCACGCTGCGTAGCCAGTCAAACATACTGCCGCTCAGTCGCGTACTGACCTGCTCCGTATTCAGAAACAACGCGCTCTCCGCATGAGAGAGCATGTAGTCATAAAAAACGGTCACTAAATGGCGGATCTCATCGTCGCTTAACCCTGTGAGGATCGTATGAACGTCAGGGGATGTCTGGCGTATTAGCGCCCGCCATTCTGTAAGGAGTAATGTGTCGTTTACGGGATCAACCTGTTCCATCTCACAGCCACTCAAAATGTGATTGAAAAATTCAGGCGGTATTACGGACAATTACGTCACGATGGTCAAGTGAAACTCTCTTTACGTATTAACGATGGCTAATACCTTCATAAATCAGCCTTAAGGCGAAGACGCCGATGATGGCACCAATCACCCGGCTGGCAACGCGCTGAATGCGACCATATGCACGGCGCACTGCAGGAAGAGAAAACGCCTGGCTGAGAAAAATACGCCAGATAACAGAAGAAAGCACAATGCCTGCCCATGCCATCAGTCTGGCCCAGGTCGGGGTTTCTGCACTTAAGGTGACTGAGAAAATACTAATAAAAAACAGTACGGTTTGCGGATTGGATAAATCCGTTAACAGCCCGCGACGAAAGAATACGTACCAGGGGGCGGAGATTGGTTGCTGTAACGTGGGCATTTGCGGTGTGGCCTGATGACGTATGCTATTCCAGGCAAACCACAGTAAGTATGCACCGCCGACGATTTTTATCAGTGAGAATATCTCTTCACATTGGGTGATAAGCGTCGCCATACCAAACAGGCCAAGCCCGGAGTAGAACGCATCGCCTAAGGCAACGCCCAGACCGGTCATCACACCCGCGCGTCGTCCCGACGCCAGGCTGGTTTGCACCACCACGAACAGGTTTGCACCGGGGTTGAAAAAGGTTAAAACAAACAGGCTAACGGTGAGCACAACGGCGTGCAGAGGTTCCATAGACAACGATTCCATCGGTGAGAAAATGAATGTTTACCCGCAGGTCATTTAAGCATCTGCACCTACTATAGTTTTAGTGCAATCACTATTCTGAGTATTCACTCACAGTGCACCATCAAACGCAGTTAATTTCTTAATGTCATCATTAATGCTATTTGTATCACCGAAATTGTCGGATAACGCGGCAGTTCTGGATCTCCTGTTGTGGCTACGGCGCAAGATTTCTTTATATTTCCGTTGGCTCTGGATCTTTTAATCAGGCTGAACTACTTATTAATCATCCTTGACTTGCACGCTGAATGTTCAGGGGTCGATGATGGCATAAATAACAAAACCTGGAGTTTTTATATGAAAACTGGATATAAGGTATTAATTGGTGCGCTGGCGTTTGTCGTAACCAACGTGTATGCAGCGGAATTTATGACAAAGGTTGAGTTTGAAAAGGTTGAGTCGCAATATACAAAAATTGGTGATATCTCAACCAGTAATGAAGTCTCCACCTCTGATGCGAAAGAAGATCTTCTGAAGAAAGCCGAAGAGAAAGGCGCAGATGTTGTGGTATTAACATCTGGCCAAACGGATAACAAAATCCATGGCACTGCCAATATTTACAAGAAAAAATAATACGTTGCATTGAAAGATAAAATACCCGCCAGTCTCTGTACTGGCGGGTTATTCTTTTAACCTGCGCCAAAACGTGGTCCGGCTGATACCGAGATATCGCGCCGCCGCTGTTTTATCACCGTTGAATTGTGCCAGCACCTGTTGTGGCGTCAGTGATGATATCTGGGGTATTTCGGCGACAATCGCCAGCTCTGGCAATAATTGTTGCAAGAAATGGACGTTAAGCTCTGGTTGTGGCTCGACGCTTAAAAACAATGCCAGACGCTCCATCATATTGCGCAGCTCACGAATATTCCCCGGCCAGCCGTAATTCAGCAGCGTATGTTCGCTGAGCCCCAGTCCTTTGCGCACAGAGTCAGAAAACGGCACATCTAATTCCGCCAGTGACTGTTTTAAAAAGCCTTCCGCCAGCGGTAAAATATCAGGTAGCCGTTCGCGTAGCGGGGGGAGTTTGAGGCGCAGAATGCTCAGGCGATAAAACAGATCGGTACGAAACTCGCCTTGTTTCATCTCTTGTTCCAGGTTGCAGTGCGTGGCGCTAATCACCCGTACCTCTACCGGAATGGGGTGATGTCCGCCTACCCGGGTGACCTCTTTTTCTTCCAGTACGCGCAGCAGTCGGGTTTGTAGCGGCAACGGCATTTCACCTATCTCATCAAGAAACAGTGTTCCGCCGTGGGCGATTTCAAACAGACCCGCGCGTCCGCCCCGCCGTGAGCCGGTAAAAGCGCCATCCTCATAGCCGAACAACTCCGCTTCCAGTAAGGATTCGCTGATTGCCCCGCAGTTGACGGCAACAAACGGTGGTGAGGGTTTACCGCGTCGATTCTCCTGGCGGGTGAAATATTCACGATGGATGGCCTGCGCCGCCAGCTCTTTCCCCGTACCCGTTTCGCCCTGAATCAACACCGGTGCGCGAGAACGGGCGTAGAGCATTATGGTGTGGCGAACCTGTTCCATCTGTGCCGAATGACCGCGCATATCTCCCAGTGCATAGCGGGTGCGCAGTGTATCGCCAGAAGCGTATTGACCGTTTCGCCGTAGCGTCAGGCGCGTCATATCCAGCGCATCGACAAAGGCCTGGCGCACGGTAGCTGCTGAATAGATAAAGATGCCGGTCATACCGGCTTCTTCCGCCAGATCGGTAATGAGTCCCGCTCCGACCACTGCTTGAGTGCCGTTGGCCTTCAGCTCGTTGATTTGTCCTCGGGCATCTTCTTCGGTGATATAGCTACGCTGTTCAAGCTGTAAATTGAAGGTCTTTTGAAAGGCGAGAAGCGCAGGAATGGTTTCCTGATAGGTAATGACGCCAATTGATGATGTGAGTTTTCCCGCTTTCGCCAATGCCTGTAGCACATCGAAGCCGCTGGGTTTAATCAGGATCACCGGAATTGATAAGCGGCTTTTCAGATAGGCACCGTTGGAGCCCGCCGCAATGATCGCATCACAACGCTCGCTCGCCAGCTTCTTGCGGATATAGGTGACCGCTTTTTCAAAACCAAGCTGGATAGGGGTGATGGTCGCCAGGTGATCGAACTCCAGGCTGATGTCGCGGAACAGTTCAAACAGACGCGTAACAGAGACCGTCCAGATAACCGGTTTGTCGTCATTCACCCGCGGCGGAAGATGCGTATCAGCCATAACCAACTCAAAAAGTAAGGAACCGAATATTGGGTTTAGTTGTGTTTCATACATGTTGCAATGAAACGTTCATCTCGGTTTCATGAAACGATAGCTGACACGCTTTTGTACATAAAAAACGCAGGAGTTAAATGTAATTCTTTGTTTTAAAAATAAAAAATAGGATTTCAGCAAAAATTCAGGTCTTTGGCATACCCCTTGCTTTAGGTTTATCAACGAACGATAACAAGTTGATAACAAGAGGACGGGATATGTCTCTACACTCCCCAGGGCAGGCGTTCCGCGCCGCGCTCACCAAAGAAAATCCATTGCAAATCGTTGGCACCATTAACGCCAACCATGCGCTCTTGGCCCAACGCGCCGGATACCAGGCGATTTACCTGTCTGGCGGCGGCGTGGCGGCCGGCTCATTGGGATTGCCCGATCTCGGTATCTCTACGCTGGATGATGTGCTGACCGATATCCGCCGTATCACCGACGTTTGCCCGCTGCCGCTGCTGGTGGACGCTGATATCGGGTTTGGATCGTCGGCATTTAACGTAGCGCGTACCGTGAAGTCGATTTCCAAAGCTGGTGCTGCTGCGCTGCACATTGAAGATCAGATCGGCGCTAAGCGCTGCGGCCATCGTCCGAACAAGGCGATCGTTTCAAAAGAAGAGATGGTCGACAGGATCCGCGCGGCTGTTGATGCGCGTACCGATCCTGACTTCGTTGTCATGGCGCGTACCGATGCGCTGGCGGTGGAAGGGCTGGACGCGGCTATCGATCGCGCGCAGGCGTATGTCGAAGCGGGCGCTGACATGCTGTTCCCGGAAGCAATCACTGAGCTTTCTATGTACCGCCAGTTTGCTGACGCGGTGCAGGTGCCGATCCTCGCTAACATTACCGAATTTGGTGCGACACCGCTGTTCACCACCGATGAGCTGCGCAGTGCAAATGTTGCGATGGCGCTCTATCCGCTGTCGGCCTTCCGTGCCATGAACCGCGCCGCTGAACGGGTATACAACGTGCTGCGCCAGGAAGGGACGCAAAAGAGCGTGATCGACATTATGCAGACACGCAACGAGCTGTACGAAAGCATCAACTACTACCAGTTCGAAGAGAAACTCGACGCGTTGTATACCCAAAAGTAAGCCGTCGTAGGCCGGATAAGGTGTAGCCGCCATCCGGCAATAAATTTGTACCCTACATATTATAAAAATGACGAGGACAACATGAGCGACACAACGATCCTGCAAAACAGTACCCATGTCATTAAGCCGAAAAAATCAGTCGCGCTGTCCGGCGTACCCGCCGGAAATACGGCGTTGTGTACCGTAGGTAAAAGCGGTAACGATTTACACTATCGTGGCTACGATATTCTCGATCTGGCGCAGCAGTGTGAATTTGAAGAGGTTGCGCACCTGTTGATTCATGGGAAATTACCCACCCGTGATGAACTCAATGCCTATAAGAGCAAATTAAAAGCGCTGCGTGGCTTACCCGCCAATGTCCGTACCGTGCTGGAAGCGCTGCCAGCAGCATCACACCCGATGGACGTCATGCGCACCGGCGTCTCCGCGTTAGGTTGTACGTTGCCGGAAAAAGAGGGGCATACCGTCTCTGGTGCGCGCGACATCGCTGACAAACTTTTAGCCTCACTCAGCTCAATCCTGTTGTACTGGTATCACTACAGTCACAACGGCGAGCGTATCCAGCCGGAAACTGACGATGATTCGATTGGTGGCCACTTCCTGCATCTGCTGCATGGCGAAAAACCCTCGCAAAGCTGGGAAAAAGCCATGCATATTTCGCTGGTGTTGTATGCCGAACATGAATTTAACGCCTCCACCTTTACCAGCAGAGTGATCGCCGGTACTGGCTCAGACATGTATTCCGCGATTATCGGGGCGATTGGCGCACTGCGCGGCCCGAAACACGGCGGAGCCAACGAGGTATCGCTGGAAATCCAGCAGCGCTATGAGACACCAGATGAAGCCGAAGCGGATATCCGCAAACGCGTGGAAAACAAAGAAGTGGTGATTGGCTTTGGACATCCGGTTTACACCATTGCCGACCCGCGTCATCAGGTGATTAAGCGCGTGGCGAAACAGCTCTCTCAGGAAGGCGGTTCGCTGAAAATGTACAACATCGCTGACCGTCTGGAAACCGTGATGTGGGACACCAAAAAGATGTTCCCCAACCTCGACTGGTTCTCGGCGGTCTCCTACAACATGATGGGCGTCCCCACCGAAATGTTCACACCGCTGTTTGTTATCGCCCGTGTTACTGGCTGGGCGGCGCACATTATCGAACAGCGTCAGGACAACAAAATTATCCGTCCTTCCGCCAATTATGTTGGCCCGGAAGATCGCGAATTCGTCGCAATTGAAAAACGTTGCTAATGCAAAACCTCTAAAGATAAAAACAGGAACCCCTTTTATGTCCGCTCATATTTCGAACATTCGCCCTGAATTTGACCGTGAAATTGTTGATATCGTTGATTATGTTATGAATTACGAGATCACCTCAAAGGTGGCGTATGACACTGCACATTATTGCCTGCTTGATACCCTCGGCTGCGGCCTGGAAGCGCTGGAATATCCGGCCTGTAAAAAGCTGTTAGGGCCGATTGTGCCGGGTACGGTGGTGCCGAACGGTGTTCGTGTACCGGGCACCCAGTTCCAGCTCGATCCCGTTCAGGCGGCATTTAATATCGGCGCGATGATCCGTTGGCTGGACTTCAACGACACCTGGCTGGCTGCTGAATGGGGCCATCCTTCCGATAACCTCGGTGGTATTCTGGCGACGGCTGACTGGTTGTCACGCAATGCGGTGGCGGTCGGCAAAGCACCGTTAACCATGAAAAAAGTGCTGACTGGCATGATTAAAGCCCACGAAATTCAGGGCTGTATCGCGCTGGAAAACTCCTTTAACCGCGTTGGACTCGACCATGTCCTGCTGGTGAAAGTCGCCTCGACCGCCGTTGTTGCCGAAATGCTCGGATTAACCCGCGATGAGATCCTCAATGCGGTGTCGCTGGCGTGGGTCGACGGACAGTCGCTGCGCACCTATCGTCATGCGCCGAATACCGGCACGCGCAAATCCTGGGCGGCAGGGGATGCCACTTCACGCGCAGTGCGTCTGGCGCTGATGGCCAAAACTGGTGAGATGGGCTACCCGTCTGCGCTGACGGCGAAAACCTGGGGCTTCTATGATGTCTCCTTCAAAGGGGAATCGTTCCGCTTCCAGCGTCCGTACGGCTCTTACGTGATGGAAAACGTGCTGTTTAAAATCTCCTTCCCGGCTGAGTTCCACTCACAAACAGCGGTTGAAGCGGCGATGACGCTGTATGAACAACTGCAGGCGGCGGGTAAAACGGCGGCGGATATTGAAAAAGTGACCATTCGTACGCACGAAGCCTGTATTCGTATCATCGACAAAAAAGGTCCGCTGAATAACCCGGCGGATCGTGACCACTGCATTCAGTACATGGTGGCTATCCCACTGCTGTTCGGACGCTTAACCGCAGCTGATTATGAAGACGGCGTGGCGCAGGACAAACGCATTGATGCGCTGCGCGAGAAGATCAATTGCTTCGAAGACCCAACCTTTACCGCGGATTATCACGACCCGGAAAAACGCGCCATCGCTAACGCCATCACCGTGGAATTTACCGATGGATCACGTTTTGAAGAAGTGGTGGTGGAGTACCCCATTGGCCACGCGCGTCGTCGTAATGACGGGATGCCGAAACTGGTCGAAAAATTCAAAATCAACCTGGCGCGTCAGTTCCCGACCCGTCAGCAACAGCGCATTCTGGATGTCTCCCTGAACAGAGCAAGCCTGGAGCAGATGCCAGTCAACGAATACCTTGATTTGTTCGTTATCTAAACCTGCGTGCGGCAAGGCGTAAGTTCAACAGGAGAGCATTATGTCTTATAGCGATTTTTATCAGAGTTCGATTACGCAACCTGAGTCGTTCTGGGCCGGGCAGGCCCAGCGTATTGACTGGCAGCAGCCGTTTGCTCAGGTACTGGATCATCGTCATCCACCGTTTGCTCGCTGGTTTTGTGGCGGGACGACTAATCTGTGCCATAACGCCATCGACCGCTGGCTGGAGAAACAGCCTGACGCGCTGGCGCTGATCGCGGTTTCATCGGAAACCGAAGAAGAGCGCACATTTACCTTTCGTCAGTTGTATGACGAGGTAAACGTCGCGGCGGCGATGTTGCTGTCGCTGGGCGTACAGCGCGGCGACAGGGTGCTGGTCTATATGCCGATGATCGCCGAGGCGCACATTACGCTGCTGGCCTGTGCGCGTATTGGGGCGATCCATTCCGTGGTCTTTGGCGGATTTGCCTCACACAGTGTGGCGGCGCGGATCGACGATGCCCAGCCAAAGGTCATTGTATCGGCGGATGCCGGGGCGCGCGGGGGCAAGATCCTGCCGTATAAAAAGCTGCTCGATGATGCCATTGCACAGGCTCAGCATCAGCCGCGCCATGTGGTACTGGTTGATCGTGGTCTGGCGAAAATGGCGTGGGTTGAAGGACGCGACCTCGACTTTGCCGCGCTCCGCCAACAGCATCTCGGCGCGCGTGTGCCGGTGACCTGGCTGGAATCGAATGAAACCTCCTGCATTCTCTACACGTCCGGTACAACCGGTAAACCGAAAGGCGTGCAGCGTGATGTGGGCGGCTACGCGGTGGCGCTGGCGACCTCAATGGACACCATTTTCGGCGGCAAAGCGGGCGGCGTTTTCTTCTGCGCGTCGGATATCGGCTGGGTGGTGGGACACTCGTACATCGTCTATGCCCCGCTGCTGGCGGGGATGGCGACAGTGGTGTACGAAGGGCTGCCAACGTACCCGGACTGCGGTGTATGGTGGAAGATTGTTGAGAAGTATCAGGTCAGCCGGATGTTCTCGGCACCGACTGCCATCCGCGTGCTGAAGAAATTCCCCACCGCGCAGATCCGTAATCACGATCTCTCGTCGCTGGAAGTGTTGTATCTGGCGGGTGAACCGCTGGATGAACCGACCGCGAGTTGGGTAACGGAAACGCTGGGTGTTCCGGTTATCGACAACTACTGGCAGACCGAATCTGGCTGGCCGATTATGGCGATTGCCCGTGGGCTGGACGACCGACCGTCGCGCCTGGGCAGTCCTGGTGTGCCGATGTACGGCTACAATGTGCAACTCCTCAATGAAGTGACTGGCGAACCTTGTGCTGCAAATGAGAAGGGGATGCTGGTGATTGAAGGGCCGCTGCCGCCGGGTTGTATTCAGACCATCTGGGGTGATGACGAACGCTTTGTGAATACCTACTGGTCGCTGTTCTCCCGCCAGGTTTACGCCACCTTTGACTGGGGCATTCGTGACGATGACGGTTATTACTTCATTCTGGGGCGTACGGATGACGTGATCAACGTCGCCGGACATCGCCTGGGCACGCGCGAGATAGAAGAGAGTATCTCCAGCTACCCGAACGTTGCTGAGGTAGCGGTAGTGGGGGTGAAAGATGCGCTAAAAGGGCAAGTGGCCGTCGCGTTTGTCATTCCAAAGCAGAGTGACAGTCTGGAAGACCGCGACATTGCGCATTCTGAAGAGAAGGCGATTATGGCGCTGGTGGACAGCCAGATTGGTAACTTTGGTCGTCCGGCTCACGTTTGGTTTGTGTCGCAACTGCCGAAAACACGCTCCGGAAAAATGCTCAGACGTACGATCCAGGCGATCTGCGAAGGCCGCGATCCCGGCGATCTCACGACCATTGACGATCCGACATCGTTACAGCAAATTCGCCAGGCGATAGAAGAGTAGCCGTGATGAATTGGCCCGGTGGCGCGATGCTTACCGGGCCTGCGACAGCGACATGACACTCCCCTGGCCGGATAAGCGCAGCGCCCTCCGGCGTAGGGTTAGCGCCAACTCAGCTGATAATGATAACGTCCTGCGCTCAACTGAAATTCCGGCGACACTGAAGGGCTCCACGAATCATCCCCGCCGACGCCCATATGGAAACCGTCAATGTTGAGCCATGTTCCTGCTTCCGGCTGCAGCAGATGGCGATGGCTGGTTTCCATCAGCTGCTTCTGGCTGTAACGGCTGATGTTGAACTGGAAGTCACCACGCCACAGATGCTCCCCGTAGCGTAATTCGCGTGTCCCGCAGCGCAGGCCGTTTTCACTCGGGAAGACGTACGGCGTATACATCTCATCCAGCGTCAGATCCCAACGATCAAAACAGGCAGCGCTCAGGCGATCCGGGTAGTTCTCGTGCGGCCCAAGACCCAACCAGTTCACCCGCTCAGCCACCTGCGCCAACTGGCAACTCAGGCCGATACGCGCCGGATGCGGCGTGCCGCTGGCCACATCGACATCCACGGTAATCTGCATCTCGCCGTGGCCGTCGAGATGATACGATTTACGGCTGACAAACAGCGTTTCGCCCTGATACTGCCAGGCATGCGCGGTGGTGATAAGGATGCTGTTCGACAGCGCTTCGGCCTCACATTGCAATAGCCATGGCTCAGCACGGTAATGGCCCGCGGCCTTCCAGCGTTCGACCCAGGCATTAGGATCGATGCGCGTTACTTCGCTGATGCCGATGTCGTTATCCAGCGGCGCGCGGGTAAACTGATCGATTAACGGCGCTAACAGCTGTGCTTTTTCGGCCAGCCAGTATTGCGTCAGTAAGCCAGTCCGGCGGCAGAATTCCCAGCGTTTATCGCTGATGATTACCGTAAACGCGTCATCGCGGATCGTCAGCTGTGGCGCTGTGCTGGTGCGAGGTTTACGCGCCAGATTGAGTTTCTCTTCCAGCTTCCACTGCTGCCAGGCACTGATATGCCCGGCGTCTGACCACGCAGTAGCCTGGGGTTGTTCCACGCGGACTGTCAGCCATAGCTGGCCTGCGGTTTCCGGCATCGGGATAGCCGGCAGGGTGATCAACTGGCGGCCCTGTGGGGCGATATTCAGAGTGATTTTTCCGGCGGCCAGCGGATTGCCGTCCTGGGCGATGGACCAATGCAGGATTTCGTTATCGCTGTGGCGGAACAGGTATTCACTGCGAACTTCAATCTGGCGTTGGGGGCCAGGCAATAGCGTAAACTGGAAAAACTGCTGCGCGTGTTTGGCCTCATACAGTGACGGATGCGGCGTGCGGTCGGCAAATACCAGCCCATCCATGCAAAACTGGCGGTCGTTCGGTGTGTCGCCAAAATCCCCGCCGTAGGCTGACCACGGATTACCGTTGTTGTCATATTTAATGAGCGACTGATCGACCCAGTCCCAGACGAATCCTCCCTGCAGGCGCGGATACTGGCGGAATGCCTGCCAGTATTTGGCGTAGCCGCCAAGGCTGTTACCCATCGCATGAGCATATTCGCAGAGGATCAGCGGGCGCTGCTCGCCGGGCATCGACAGCCATTTTTTGATTGACCATTTGGGGACCGCCGGGAAGGGTTGATCCTGGTCTACGCGGGCGTACATCGGGCAAATAATGTCTGTGGCTACGGTATCCGCGCCACCGCCTTCGTACTGCACCGGGCGAGAGGGATCTTCCGATTTCAGCCAACGATACAGCGCGTCGTGGTTCGCGCCGTGACCGGACTCATTGCCCAACGACCAGATGATGATACTTGGGTGATTGCGGTCACGCTGTACCATGCGCGTGACGCGCTGGCTCATGGCGGGAAGCCATGTTGGGTCGTCGCTCAGGCGATTCATGGGCACCATACCGTGGGTTTCGATATTGGCCTCATCCACCACATACAGACCATAGCGGTCGCACAGGGTGTACCATAGCGGGTGGTTTGGGTAATGCGAACAACGTACGGCGTTAAAGTTGTTCTGTTTCATCAGCATGATGTCCTGCACCATCGTCGCTTCGTCCATCACCTGACCGTTTTGCGGGTGATGTTCGTGGCGGTTAGCACCACGAATCAGCAGCGGTTGACCGTTAAGCAACAGCAGGCCGTTTTCGATGCGGACCTCGCGGAAGCCGACGTCACAGGCCTCGGCTTCAATCAGCGTACCGTCAGCGGTATGAAGCTGCACAACGGCGCGGTACAGATTAGGCGTTTCGGCACTCCACAACGCCGGGTGTTGAACGTGGAGGCGCAGCGTAGTGCGATCATGATAAGCGCCGCGTTCATCAACAATCTCGCTGCCGGGCGGTGAGGTGAATTCGCCAACCAACGTTTCGCCGTTCCACAATTGCAGGGTCACGCGTACATCCTCACGCTCGTCGCCTGCTATCCGGACTTCCGCTTCCAGCACCGCACGGCTGAAATCATCATTAAAGCGGGTATTGATGCGTAGGTCACGGATCTGCGTTGTGGGTTTATGCAGCAAAGAAACGTCGCGAAAGATGCCGCTCATGCGCCACATATCCTGATCTTCCAGATAGCTGCCATCGCTCCAGCGCAGCACCATGATGGCCAGGCGGTTTTCGCCGCGCAGCAGATAATCGCGAAGATCAAATTCAGACGGCAGGCGGCTGTCCTGACCGTAGCCGACCCAACGACCGTTGCACCACAGATGAAACGCGGAGTTCACGCCGTCAAAAATAATACGCGTCTGACCCTCATCTAACCACACGTCTTCGATACTGAATGTGAGCGAGTAACATCCGGTAGGGTTCTGCGTCGGCACACAGGGCGGATTGACCGGGAATGGATAGGTGATATTGGAGTAGATTGGCGCATCATAACCGCTCATCTGCCAGTTAGACGGTACGCAGAGGGCATCGGCCTGCGGTAAATCATGCTCAAGCCAACTTTCTGGCACTGCCTCTGGTGCGGCAAACCAGGCGAACTGCCACTCGCCGTTTAACGAAATCCGTTGGGATGAAGGCCGGTTGTTACGGGCATCATCCACACAGCGCCAGCTATAAAACGGTGGATGTGCCTCCAGACGGTTTATCTGTGTGACGCCGGGATTTTCCCAGTCACGGCGCGCCAGTACGGCGGCAAGTGAGTCCGAGCTCAGAGCCATAGCGGTATCTCATATTTGTTATTCGCTCACAATTTAATAAACATAAGGCGTGCGGTGAGACGCTGTAAAGCCGGGCGGGTTTAATGGGTGAACTGACTCACAGTAATTAGCGTTCGCCGGATGGCAGCAGAGACACCTGACGCGCCAGTTGCATCAACGACTCCGCCAGCACCTGAGGCGTGGCGGTTTGTGTGTCAGGCGGCAGTACGGTTTTCCGTTCGACCAGCGTGACCGGCAGCAGCAGATTGCCGGGGGCGGACATTCCCTGCGTAAACTGCAACAACCTGTCGACGCTGGTCTGTCCGAGAGTGGGGAAATCCTGCCTGATGGTGGTCAGCGGCGGGATGTAGCAGGCACTGTCCTCGGTGTCGTCGTAGCCGATCACGGAGATATCCGCGGCAACTCGCAGCCCAGACTCGCTGATTGCCCGCATTGCGCCCAGCGCCATTTGATCGTTGGCGACCAGCATCGCGGTTGGAATGATACCGTCGTTAAGCATGTGCATGGTTTGATGAAAGCCGGACATGGCACTCCAGTCACCTTCACGTTCCGCAATGGGACGTAGCTGATAGTGCGCCAGATATTTATGCCAGCTGCTATGCCTTAACCTGGCGGAGACCGATGAGTGCGGCCCGGCCAGCAGGGCAATGCGCCGATGTCCGTGTTGAATCAAATGTTCAACGCCGAGTCGCGCGCCGTCATCATGGGAGAACACGACGCTATTAATCGGCGCCTGGTCAGAGACATCGAGAAACAATACGGGCACCGCGCCGCAGGTGGCGGCGACCATCATGGCGTCTTCTTCATCCAGTGGATAGTTGATGATAAGCCCGGTTACGCGTTGAGAAAGCAGGTTGTGTACCGCGGCTTTACACGCCTCAACACCACTGCGCTCAACCATGGCGATCACCACGCTGGCGGCAGACTGGTCGGCGCGGCTTTTTATGGCGGCAACGATCTGCGAGGGCGCGTGCAGAGCAAGATTCGATGTGGCTACACCAATCAACGGCGTCTGTTTGCCTGCGAGTTGCTGTGCAAGGCGGTTAGGAATGTAATTGAGCTCCGCCATCGCGGCCTCAACTTTTTGCCGGGTTTTGGTGGAAACGTGGCTGGCCTGATTCACGACGCGTGAGACGGTCTGGTAAGAGACGCCTGCATGGTCTGCGACATCGTATAGCGTTACCGGTTTCACATTATTCACCCTGATCATGACATTATCCACGCGCTATCATGCCACAGCGCAGACTATTTTTGGCTATTTGTGGTCGGGTTCTGCGAGGCGCATTCCAGGGACATGAATTGGGCGATGGCAGGTCAACAGCCTTTATGCTTAACATAATGACAGAACAGCAGAAAAGTGAGGACATCGTGAGCGATGCTGCGGCAAACAACATTCTTTCTATCTATCGGCGTCATGCGGAGGCTTTTGCCCGTCAGCGTTCACGCGCGCTGTTTGAAAAAAACTGGCTGGATAAGTTCATCGCGGTGATGGGCGGGCAGGGCCATATTGTGGACATTGGCTGCGGAAACGGTCAGCCGATTGCCGGTTATTTTATCCAGCAAGGTTTGCAGCTAACGGGGATTGATGGCTCGGCGGCGATGCTGGCGCGCGCCCGGCACGTTTTTCCCGCACAGCGCTGGCTGGAGCAGGATATGCGCGAGCTCACGCTAAATGAAACTTTTGACGGTCTGATCGCCTGGGACAGCTTTTTCCATTTAACCCAGTTGGACCAGCAAAAGATGTTCCCCATTTTTGACCGCCTCAGCCATCCCGGTAGCGCGCTGATGTTTACCAGCGGCACGGACAACGGCATCGCCATGGGACAATTTGAGGGGGAGCCACTGTTTCACGCCAGCCTCGCGCCTGATGAGTACCACGCATTGCTGTCGGCACACGGCTTTACGGTGATTGAGAGGGTGATGGAAGATCCGCACTGTACCGGGCACACCATCTGGCTGGCGCAAAAAAGAGGTTAATCGCCGCGAAAGGTTTTACGCCATTCAGCCGGACTGACGCCGAAGTGGGATTTAAAATGCTGCCGCCAGGTGATAGGGGAGAGAAAACCGACCTGTTCGGCAATGCGTTCAACGGGTAACTGACTGGACTCCAGCAAGACCTGGCTGCGGCGCAGGCGCTCGGTAATCAACCATTCAGCCACGCTTGACCCGGTGGCCTTCATAAAATGACGGGTTAGCGTGCGACGACTCATCATCACCCGCTGCGCCAGAACGTCGAGATGATGCGGCTCGTGGAGATGCTGGCGCAAATAGTCGAGCAGGGCGTTGATGCGTTGATCCTGGGTGTTTTTCGCTACCGGTTGTTCAATAAACTGTGCCTGACCGCCCTCACGATGCGGTGGCACAATCATCCGTCGGGCAATCTGATTCGCCACCGTGCTGCCAAAACGCTGGCGGATCACGTACAAACAGCAATCCAGCGCGGCGGCGGTACCTGCTGAGGTAATAATGCCGTCGTCATCCACGTACAGGGCGTTGATATCCAGGTGGGCCGCCGGAAAGCGTGCCTGAAAATCCTGCTCGAACTCCCAGTGCGTAGCGGCCCGTTTACCATCCAGTAACCCCGCATAGCCGAGGACAAACGCCCCCAGGCACAGCCCGACAATCTGTGCGCCGTTTTGTCGCGCACGGTTGAGCGCATCAAGCAGGCTTTGCGGTGGACAATGCGCGGTGGTGCCCCACCAGGGGATCACCACGATATCGGCGGCCTCCACCGCTTCATAACCGTGAGTTGCGGTAACGGAGAAACCATCCTGCGAGGAGATGATGCCCGGTTTTTCGGCGCACATCTGTACCTCAAAGCGCTTTTGCGCCGCCATTTTGTCACTGAAAATGATGCATGGCACCGAGAAGTGAAACGGGCTGAAATCTTCCACGGCAACAATGGCGACGTTAAGCGGCTGCATACGATTCCTTTGTCGGGATTAAAATGTCAGGGTTTCCCCATCTTCCGGCACGTTGACGCAATGTTCAATCTGGTTATCACGAGCGTACTCTTTCAGGGCCGCGCGGGTCAGCAGACAGTGGTTAATCGCCTCCATATGGGTCGCTACAATTTGTGCTTCGGGTAAGGTGAAGTGGGTTTTCAGCACATCTTCCGCACCCATGATAATTGAGCCAAACCCGATGACGTGGGCAAAACCCGCGTTCAGAACCACCACGCCGGGCTGGAATGTATGCATGTTGGCTTCCACCTCGTCGCGCCAGAGGGTGTCGCCGACCAGATACAGCGTTTTTTCCGCCGGATGCATAAAGATAACACCACAGGCATCGCCCAGGCGCTCTGCCATTTGTGGAATCGCATAGGCGCGATCGGAGCCGTGCTGGCCGCCGGTTTTACGCAGAGTGATAGCGCCGACGACGGTATTTTGCGTCAGCACGGTGAGTTGTGTGAAACCCTGCTCCCGCAGCACGTGTGCATCATGGTCATTTTGCACATAGATTGGTTTGTCTTTCGGCACGACACGAGCGGCAACCTCGTCCCAGTGATCTTCATGCAGATGGGTCACGATCAGCGCATCGACATTAAGCAGGGTATCGAGGTCGATGGGCAGGTCGACGGTTGGGTTGCGAATTTCGGCACGTGCAGTTCCGGCAAAACCCGGATATGCGCCTTTCGCTGCCAGCATAGGATCGACCAGAAAAGTCATTCCACCAAAGGTGATGTGCTGTGTGGCATTACGGATTTGCGTGATGTTCATGGTGTGCGCTCTACGTGTTGGGTCAGTGGTGTCATCGTAGAGTGTTGTCCAGAAGATGAATGTGGGCAAATGGGCGACTAACGATGGGATTGGGCCAATCGCAACGCAATGATGTCAGTAGGAGATGGCGGGGCGTTTATCAGCCCTACGGGACGAACCTTTGTTTGCTGTTTTTAATCACCGGGTTATTGTCTAAATTATTTAATGTGCTGGAAATGATTAAAGATAGTTGATTTAAACTAAGCTTATGTTTCTTTTTTATAGCACTATTTAATTCTCCACTATTGTACCGAACTGAATGAAAATACAGTCAATTAAGTCTGGGAAGGTTTATTAAATGCGAAGTGGCTCCAGAAAATATAATGGATAAATGCAACGTATTACAGTGAATAAAACAGATCGCGAACCATGAAATAACAATGCTATCATTCACCCCAGACGCGGCAGGCAACTGCTGGCACACGTATTTACCCCGGAGCACCTGATGAACAACGACATTCCGCTAAAATATTATGATATCGCCGATGAGTACGCGACCGAAGCCGCAAAGCCGGTGAGCGATGCCGAACGCGATGCGCTGGCGCACTACTTCCAGCAGCTGATCACTCGTTTGATGAACAACGAAGAGATCAGCGAAGACGCGCAGCAGGAGATGGCAACTGTGGCCGGAGTCGACGCACAGCGTATTGATGATATCGCGGAGTTCCTCAATCGCTGGGGTAACGAGTAGCCAAAGACAGGGTCTGTGTTTTACACTGCGCGCAAATTGAGTAGGTATGCTCTACGAGTATTCGGTTTAATCAGGCGGAAACAGCAATGAACGGAACAATCACAACGTGGTTTAAAGATAAAGGCTTTGGATTTATCAAAGATGAAAACGGCGACAACCGCTATTTTCATGTGATTAAGGTTGCTAATCCTGAGCTGATCAAGAAAGACGCGGCGGTGACTTTTGAGCCCACCACCAACAACAAAGGCCTGTCTGCCTATGCGGTGAAAGTCATACCCGACAGCAAATACATCTATATCGCGGGCGAGCGCCTGAAGCTCACGGCGATCAAGTCTTACCTGGTGTACAGCGAAGAAGTGCCGGTTGAAACCCGTATCGACAAAGAAAACGCGGTGCTGTCTGTCGGCGTGCTGATGAACAGCATCCGACCGAAATCAGAAGTGAAGCCTGGCGAAATGCGCACGCTGAAAAAGCTGGCGATCACTACCTTCCAGGGCACGACGCTGATCTTTTCCGAAGATGAAATCGACATCGACGAGACGGTGAAACTGCTGAAAGTCTGACGTCCTTCAGAGTGAATGAATGCCGAAACGCTGCTCTTTTCAAAAGCAGGGTTTCGGTTTTTTTTTGCATTCAGTCAGACTGGACAGGTATGTGGGCGCAAAAGCCACTTTGTGTCAGAAGCAAATGTGAACGTTTTATATAAAAAGTGAAGACGGGACTTTGCCGGGTTTATTACTTTTGATTCCCTTGCTTTATCTATTACTGCTGCAGATTTATTATTAAAAATAAAAACAGAAGAACCAGAAGGAAATTTTTGAATAACTTATCCATAATGTTAATTATTGATGAAATTAAAGTAACACTCCGTAAGGTTTGGATGTTTTTATTTTTCATAGACGAGAATTTACATATGATGATATAATGTGCCGGGAAAAACAGGCTGGTTATTAACCTGCCTGTCATGCAAATAAATTGTCGAGGAGACTCTTCCAGTGGGACGTAAATGGGCCAATATTGTTGGTAAAAAAACGGCTAAAGACGGTGCAACGTCTAAAGTATATTCAAAATTCGGTGTGGAAATCTATGCTGCTGCTAAACAAGGTGAACCAGACCCGGAATTAAACACAGCTTTAAAATTCGTTATTGAACGTGCAAAACAAGCACAAGTTCCAAAGCATGTTATTGATAAAGCAATAGATAAAGCCAAGGGTGGCGGCGATGAAACGTTCATGGCAGGGCGTTATGAAGGCTTTGGACCAAGCGGTTCAATGATTATCGCTGAAACGTTGACTTCAAATGTTAACCGTACGATTGCTAATATTCGCTCAATCTTCAATAAAAAAGGCGGAAATATCGGTGCGGCGGGTTCTGTCAGCTATATGTTTGACAATACCGGAGTCATTGTATTTAAAGGCACTGACCCAGATCATATTTTTGAAATTTTGCTTGAAGCTGAAGTTGATGTTCGTGATGTAACCGAAGAAGAAGGTAGTATTGTTATTTATACTGAAGCTACAGATCTTCATAAAGGCATTGCAGCCCTCAAAGCAGCTGGAATTACTGAGTTTTCAACAACAGAATTAGAAATGATTGCTCAATCAGAAATTGAACTTTCACCAGAAGATTTAGAAATCTTTGAAGGACTTGTTGATGCCCTTGAAGATGATGATGATGTTCAAAAAATATATCATAACGTTGCAAATCTCTAATTATAAATTAAAGAAATCTGTCATTGTGGCAGATTTTATAAATTGTA
Source organism: Citrobacter sp. U14242 (assembly GCF_046555775.1). Lineage (NCBI taxonomy): Bacteria > Pseudomonadati > Pseudomonadota > Gammaproteobacteria > Enterobacterales > Enterobacteriaceae > Citrobacter > Citrobacter sp. U14242. Next base: position 341,521 of record NZ_JBKGLW010000003.1, on the reverse strand, counting down.
AGTTTGTTATGATCAACATGTCTGATAAGATGTGTTGATTATAAAAAACAGATAAAAATACTATTACTAAAAGAAAAGCATTAATTGAAATCCCTGGCCTTAACTATCTGATAATAGATGGTAAAGAGTTCCAGAAAGTTCAGGTTTTCAATACTGAACCGCATTATCTTGAGTAAGGACAGTGCTGATATGAATATTATTGAAAGTGGTATTCGTGACGTAAAACAAGGTAAAAATGTCACAATAGTCATGCCTGTGAATCTTTATGAATGCGAGCTGGGCCATGATGTGTTTGTCGGACCATTTGTTGAGATACAAAAGGGATGCGTCATAGGCGATAGAACTAAAGTGCAGTCCCATACTTTCATCTGTGAGAACGTTACCTTAGGCGAGGACTGCTTTATAGGGCATGGCGTGACCTTTGCTAACGATCTTTTCAAGAGCGGAAGTCCTGACGCTTCTGCAAAAAGCTGGATTAATATTGTATTAGGCAACGCAGTAACGGTGGGGAGTGGCGCTACAATTTTAACAACAGAAATTTGCAGTGGTGCGGTGATTGGTGCCGGTAGTGTGGTGACAAAGCCCGTGCTGGTAAAAGGCGTGTATGCTGGCAATCCGGCCAGACTTTTGCGAAAGCTTTAAGTATTACCTTTGCCATCGCGAACCCAAATTTATGTTCTTCCCGGACTGTTCATGTCAACCCCTCTTGTTCACAGACATGGCGACTATTCTTGCTGCTCACGCCATATAAAGAAACGTCTGCTGCATCAGACGTTGCGTTCCTTTGAATGGTGCCGCAGGTCATGACTCATTTCCTGTAGTTCATTGATTAGTCTTGCTAAATGGAAACCATCGCACACGGAGTGATGTACCTGAACGGCGAGAGGTAACAAGACTTTCCCATCTTGTTCATAGTATTTTCCAAGTGTGAACATGGGGGCAAAAAAGTTCTGCATGTTCGCAATGTTGATATTAAAACTGGTAAAACTTACCCAAGGAATAGCCGATACGAAAAATACATTTTCCGGAGACTCTCCTTTTGGCCAATAAGAAAGGTTATTACAATAGCGTGCTACGTCTTCTGAATAAGTGTTTTGGAAGTGATGAATATTGCCATCGTAGCGGCTCCATAATGATGAAAAAGTCTCAGTTTCATTATGGAAAATGGTATAGCTTGGATGAATTTCATTCCATATGACAAGCTCATTGTTCTTTATGGCCATACGGAATTCAGTATGCTTGTTGACAACTTTAGAAAGGAGGGAAATCATAGTAGGGTAAAATTTCCAGCCAATCTCTTTTATATGTTTTAGTACTGCGGTAACGTCTAACAGAACAGTTTGGTTAATGGTACTTTGAGCAAAAGACTGAAATACCTCAAAATGCTCTTTCCTTGCCCAACGAGATAAGTCAACAGTCGTATATTCTGGCGTCGTTTTTTTCATTTTTTATCCTTTGATTTGCAATCAAATATCATATCTTAGCCTAAGTCTTTCCATGACTTAATCACCCTGCATGTCCCGAAGCATGTTACCAGCGAACGCATTTGTGAGAGTAGCGTATCCTTATACAGGAGGAAAGATTAACGCTTCTTCACAAGAGACTTTGCACCCCTGGATTTACGATGTCATTCATCAATATGTAACGTGCTTCTTTGCGCGTGTATTGATCGATTAACGGCACAAGTCGTCTGAAATGCTCACTCGCACAATGTTCATCGAGCGCCGCGTGGTTTGGCCATTCTTCTATAAAAATAAAATGCCCGGGATCTTTTTCATCAATATAGAGGTCATAAGCAAGACAGCGCGGTTCTTTCTTCGTGGCGGATATGAGTTCACGATACAAAGGGAGAACGGTTTCAATATATTCAGGTTTGATAAAATCTTCAGCAATGACCTTTAACATGTAGCCTCCTGGCAGAAAATGAATGCACACTCTGCAATGAAGATATTATTTAAGCAAGATGACACCACGTGATATCGGCTGATGAGTGAATCATTCCAGCTATCAATCAGATGATATGTATAACTGTGATCCACCTCACCTCCCGGCAACCAAAATCTCCTGCGACTCGACGCCATCCTCTATCTGTTTTGCCACCTTTTGTAAGGCCGGAAGATGTTTTTCTGCAGCCTGTTCGATGGTCATCGCGCTGGCCATATACACCAGGTTCAGGCAGCCGATCACCCGCTGTTCACTGCGAATGGGGACGGCGATGGAGGCGATTTTTTCCTCCTGATCCCAGCCGCGATAGTTCTGGCCAAAACCGTCTTTCCGCGCGCGGGTCAGGATGGCATTGAGCTTCAGTGGCTCTCGCGCCAACTGAAACTCTTCTCCGGGTCGCGAGGCCAGCATTTCGATCAGTTCCTGACGCTCATTCTCCGGACAAAACGCCAGCCAGGTCAGGCCGGAGGCGGTTTTCAGCAGTGGCAATCGACGCCCGACCATCGCGCGGTGAAACGATAAGCGGCTGAAGCGGTGGGTGGTTTCACGCACCACCATCGCGTCTACATCCAGCGTGGAAACGTCGGTTGGCCAGATAACTTCGCGCAGTAAATCCCCCAGCAGCGGGGCAGCCAGGGCAGAAATCCACTGCTCGTCACGAAATCCCTCACTAAGCTGGCGGACTTTAATGGTTAAACGAAAGCTGTCATCGGAAAGACTGCGCCGGACGTAACCCTCATCTTGTAACGTTTCCAGCAGTCGCCTGACCGTAGTGCGGTGCAGGCCGCTCAGCTCAGCCAGCAGGCCAACGCTGGCTCCACCATCGAGTCGGTTTAACATATTTAATAACATTAATCCGCGCGTTAATCCGCGTACGGTTTTGTATTCGGTACCGTCGTCATTTTTCATATTTATTGACAAATCTACAGGTAAAACAACGTTGTGCACTTAGTGCACATCCAGGCATGTTTTGATTGTAGCGCAAAAACTCACTCCTATACTGACCGCACAATAAAAAATAATTTACATCTTTTTAACAAAATGAATTGCGTCTCGCCAGGGCCTGCAATTGCGTTTTGTCCGAGTAGTGAGGTTCTGAAATGACAACGATAAACCCGGATATCCAGCCCGCTGTACAGCACGCCGTGCAGGTGGCGATTGCCGGTGCCGGCCCGGTAGGGCTGATGATGGCGAACTACCTTGGTCAGATGGGTATTGAGGTACTGGTGGTGGAGAAACTCGACAAACTGATCGACTATCCCCGCGCCATCGGTATTGACGATGAAGCGCTACGCACCATGCAGTCCGTCGGTCTGGTTGAGAATGTTTTGCCGCACACCACGCCGTGGCACGCGATGCGCTTTCTTACCCCGAAAGGCCGTTGCTTTGCCGATATCCAGCCGATGACCGATGAATTTGGCTGGTCGCGCCGTAACGCGTTTATTCAGCCACAGGTGGACGCGGTGATGCTGGAAGGGCTGTCGCGTTTTCCCAATGTGCGCTGTCTGTTCTCCCGTGAACTGGAAGCCTTCAGTCAACAAAACGGCGAAGTGACACTGAACCTGAAAGCGCCAGACGGTCAGCGTGAAACGGTGAAAGCGCAGTGGCTGGTGGCCTGCGATGGCGGTGGCAGCAATGTCAGACGTTCGTTGAATGTACCGTTTGAAGGCAAAACCGCGCCGAATCAGTGGATTGTAGTGGATATTGCCAACGATCCGCTCAGCACGCCGCATGTCTATTTGTGCTGCGATCCGGTGCGTCCCTATGTCTCTGCCGCACTGCCGCATGCGGTGCGTCGTTTTGAGTTTATGGTGATGCCGGGGGAAACCGAAGCGCAACTGAGTGAGCCGCAAAATATGCGCCAGCTGTTGAGCAAAGTGCTGCCGAACCCGGATAACGTCGAACTGATCCGCCAACGCGTCTATACCCATAACGCCCGTCTGGCCGAACGTTTTCGCATTGACCGCGTACTGCTGGCGGGCGACGCGGCGCACATTATGCCGGTCTGGCAGGGGCAGGGTTACAACAGCGGCATGCGCGATGCCTTCAACCTGGCGTGGAAACTGGCGCTGGTTATCAACGGTAAAGCCGGTGATGCGTTGCTGGATACCTACCAGCAGGAACGCCGCGACCACGCCAAAGCGATGATTGATTTGTCCGTTACCGCAGGCAACGTGCTGGCACCGCCGAAACGCTGGCACGGCGCGGTGCGCGACGGGGTTTCCTGGCTGCTGAACTACATTCCGCCGGTCAAACGCTACTTCCTTGAAATGCGTTTTAAACCGATGCCGCAGTACCACGTCGGGGCGCTGGTGCGTGAAGGCAACGCGAAAACGTCACCGGTCGGCAAGATGTTTATCCAGCCGAAAGTGACGCTGGAAACAGGCGAGGTGACGCTGCTCGACAACGTTATCGGAGCGAATTTTGCGGTGATCGGCTGGGGCTGTAATCCGCAGTGGGGCATGAGCGAGGCGCAAATCCAGCAGTGGCGCGCGCTTGGCACGCGGTTTATCCAGGTGGTGCCGGATACCCAGATTAATACCGAGCAGGATAACCATGACGGCGTTATCCGCATTGGTGATACGCAGAACCGCTTGCGCGCGTGGTTTGCTCAGCATAACGCCGCGCTGGTGGTGATGCGCCCGGATCGCTTTGTTGCTGCCGTTGCCATTCCGCAAACCCTGGGCAATACCCTGAATAAACTGGCGTCGGTGATGACGCTTACCCGCGCCAATGCCGCTGTTCCCGTTGAAAAGGTAGCCTGATATGCACGCTTATCTTCACTGTCTTTCCCATTCGCCGCTGGTGGGCTATGTCGACCCGGCGCAGGCCGTGCTCGATGAAGTCAACTGCGTGATCGCCAGCGCCCGTGCGCGCATTGCGGCGTTCGATCCTGAACTGGTGGTGTTGTTTGCCCCCGATCATTACAACGGTTTTTTCTACGACGTGATGCCGCCCTTCTGTTTAGGCGTGGGGGCCACGGCGATTGGCGATTTCGGCAGCGCGGCGGGGGAACTGCCGGTGCCGACAGATCTCGCTGAAGCCTGCGCCCACGCGGTAATGAAAAGCGGCATCGATCTCGCCGTGTCCTACAACATGCAGGTTGATCACGGCTTCGCGCAGCCGCTGGAGTTTTTGCTCGGCGGTCTGGATAAGGTACCGGTGCTGCCGGTGTTTATTAACGGCGTCGCCACGCCGCTGCCGGGCTTCCAGCGTACCCGCATGCTCGGTGAAGCGATTGGCCGTTTCGCCAGTTCACTGAATAAGCGCGTGCTGTTTTTAGGCTCCGGCGGGCTGTCGCATCAGCCGCCGGTACCGGAGCTGGCAAAGGCTGATGCGCATATGCGTGACCGTCTGCTCGGCAGCGGCAAACAGCTACCCGAAAACGAGCGAGAACTGCGCCAGCAGCGGGTAATCAGCGCCGCCGAGAAGTTCGTGACCGATCAAAACACGCTGCACCCGCTTAACCCCGTCTGGGATAACCGCTTTATGACCCTGCTTGAGCAGGGGCGTTTGCAGGAGCTGGACACGGTCAGTAACGAAGAGTTGTCCGCGATGGCGGGCAAATCAACACACGAAGTGAAAACCTGGGTTGCTGCCTTTGCCGCCATCTCTGCCTTTGGTAACTGGCGCAGCGAAGGCCGTTATTACCGCCCGATCCCGGAGTGGATCGCCGGATTCGGCTCCCTGAGCGCCACTACACAGAACTGAAACAGAACTGAAACAGAACTGAATATGCAGGAGAACATGATGACTTACCAACCGCAAACCGAAGCCGCCACCAGCCGTTTTCTTGAGGTGCAGGAAGCAGGTGAAACCCTGCGTGTGCATTTTAATGACTGTGGACAGGGCGAAGAAACCGTCGTGCTGTTACATGGCTCCGGTCCGGGCGCGACGGGCTGGGCGAACTTCAGCCGTAATATCGATCCGCTGGTGGAGGCCGGTTACCGGGTGATCCTGCTGGATTGTCCTGGCTGGGGCAAAAGCGATGGGATCGTTAACCGTGGGTCGCGATCCGATCTCAATGCCCGCATCCTGAAAAGCGTGGTCGATCAACTGGATATTCAGAAAATCCACCTGCTGGGCAACTCGATGGGGGGGCACAGTTCCGTAGCATTTACCCTGAGCTGGCCGGAGCGCGTGGGCAAGCTGGTGCTGATGGGCGGCGGGACGGGCGGCATGAGCCTGTTTACGCCGATGCCAACCGAAGGCATCAAGCGCCTGAATCAGCTGTACCGCGAACCGACCATCGAGAACCTGAAACTGATGATGGAGATCTTTGTCTTCGACACCAGCGATCTCACCGAAGCGCTGTTTGAAGCGCGTCTGAACAACATGCTGTCGCGCCGCGACCACCTGGAAAACTTTGTTCAGAGCCTGGAAGCGAACCCGAAACAGTTCCCTGACTTTGGCCCGCGTCTGGCGGAAATTAAAGCCCAGACCCTGATTGTCTGGGGACGCAACGACCGCTTTGTGCCGATGGACGCCGGTCTGCGCCTGCTCTCCGGAATTGCCGGTTCTGAACTGCACATCTACCGCGACTGCGGGCACTGGGCGCAGTGGGAACATGCCGACGCCTTTAATCAGCTGGTGCTGAACTTCCTCGCACGCCCTTAAGGAATGGATATGACGAAGCAAAATCTTGAACAGTTAGCCGCTGACTTACGTCAGGCGCAAGAACAGGGCGTCGCGATAGCGCCGCTGCGTGAACTGATCGGCGTGGACAACGCCGAAGCGGCCTACGCTATTCAGCGCCTCAACGTGCAGTACGACGTGGCGCGTGGGCGTCGCGTGGTCGGGCGCAAAGTGGGGCTGACGCACCCGAAAGTGCAGCAGCAGTTGGGGGTTGATCAGCCGGACTTCGGCACGCTGTTTGCCGACATGTGCTACGGCGATAACGACACCATTGCGTTTGAGCGCGTGCTGCAACCGCGTATTGAAGCGGAGATTGCGCTGGTTCTGAACCGCGATCTGCCCAATGCCGACACCACCTTTGACGAGCTGGTTAACGCCATCGAGTGGGTATTACCGGCACTGGAAGTGGTCGGCAGCCGTATCCGCGACTGGTCAATCAAGTTTGTTGATACCGTGGCGGATAACGCCTCCTGCGGCGTGTATGTGGTCGGTGGCCCGGCACAGCGTCTGGCAGGGTTAGATTTGAAAAACTGCGCGATGAAAATGACGCGCAACAATGAAGAGGTCTCCAGCGGGCGCGGCAGCGAGTGCCTGGGACATCCAATCAACGCCGCCGTCTGGCTGGCGCGCAAAATGGCCAGCCTCGGAGAGCCGTTGCGCGCCGGAGACATCATTCTTACCGGGGCATTAGGTCCGATGGTAGCGGTGAATGCGGGCGATCGTTTTGAGGCCCATATCGAGGGTATTGGTTCAGTTGCCGCCACGTTTTCTGCGGCGGTATCAAAAGGAAGTCAGTCATGAGTAAGCGTAAAGTCGCCATTATCGGCTCCGGCAACATCGGCACCGATTTGATGATTAAAATTCTGCGTCACGGCACGCATCTGGAAATGGCGGTGATGGTTGGTATTGACCCGCAATCCGATGGACTGGCGCGCGCCAGGCGTATGGGCGTTGCCACCACCCATGAAGGGGTGACGGGGCTGATGGCGATGCCTGAATTTGCCGATATCGACATCGTGTTTGATGCCACCAGCGCGGGCGCGCACGTGAAAAACGACGCCGCCTTACGGGCGGTGAAACCGGGCATTCGCCTGATCGATCTCACACCCGCGGCCATTGGCCCGTACTGCGTACCGGTGGTGAATCTGGACGCTAACGTCGATCAGCAGAACGTCAATATGGTGACCTGCGGCGGGCAGGCGACTATCCCGATGGTGGCGGCGGTTTCTCGCGTGGCAAAAGTCCATTACGCAGAGATTATCGCCTCGATAGCCAGTAAATCCGCAGGGCCCGGCACGCGCGCCAATATTGATGAGTTTACTGAAACCACCTCGAAGGCCATTGAAGTGGTCGGCGGTGCGGAAAAAGGCAAGGCCATTATTGTGCTTAACCCGGCAGAGCCGCCGCTGATGATGCGCGATACGGTGTATGTGCTGAGCGAAGACGCTTCTCAGGCGGAAATTGAGGCGTCGATTAATGAAATGGCGGCGGCGGTACAGGCGTACGTGCCGGGTTATCGCCTGAAACAGCGCGTGCAGTTTGACGTCATCCCTGAGGATAAACCAGTGAATCTGCCGGGCATCGGTCAGTTCTCCGGGCTGAAAACCGCCGTCTATCTGGAAGTGGAAGGCGCGGCGCACTACCTGCCAGCCTACGCCGGTAACCTCGATATTATGACCTCCAGTGCGCTGGCGACCGCCGAGAAGATGGCGCAGTCGCTGGCACGCAAGGCAGGAGAAGCAGCATGAACGGTAAAAAACTCTATATCTCTGACGTGACCCTGCGCGACGGCATGCACGCCATTCGTCATCAATATTCGCTGGAAAACGTGCGTCAGATTGCCAAAGCGCTGGACGACGCGCGGGTAGATTCCATTGAAGTGGCGCACGGCGACGGTCTGCAGGGTTCCAGTTTTAACTACGGCTTTGGTGCACACAGCGACCTGGAGTGGATTGAGGCCGCGGCGGAGGTGGTGAAGCACGCTAAAATCGCCACGCTGTTGCTGCCAGGTATCGGCACCATTCACGACCTGAAAAATGCGTATCAGGCCGGTGCGCGGGTGGTGCGTGTGGCGACCCACTGCACCGAAGCGGATGTGTCAGCCCAGCATATTCAGTATGCGCGCGAGCTGGGTATGGACACCGTCGGCTTTCTGATGATGAGTCACATGACCACGCCAGAGAACCTCGCTCAGCAGGCGAAGCTGATGGAAAACTACGGTGCGACCTGTATCTACGTGGTTGATTCCGGCGGGGCGATGAACATGACGGATATCCGCGACCGCTTCCGCGCCCTGAAAGCGGTGCTGAAGCCGGAAACAGAAACCGGGATGCACGCCCACCACAACCTGAGCCTTGGCGTGGCGAACTCTCTTGCTGCTGTAGAAGAGGGCTGTGATCGTATTGATGCCAGCCTCGCGGGGATGGGCGCAGGTGCAGGTAATGCGCCGCTGGAGGTGTTTATCGCCGCGGCGGATAAGCTCGGCTGGCAGCACGGCACCGATCTTTATGCGTTGATGGACGCCGCCGACGATCTGGTACGTCCGTTACAGGACCGCCCGGTGCGGGTAGATCGTGAAACGCTGGCGCTGGGCTATGCCGGGGTGTACTCCAGCTTCCTGCGCCATTGCGAAGTGGCGGCAGCGCGTTACGGTCTGAGCGCGGTAGATATTTTGGTTGAACTGGGCAAACGCCGAATGGTCGGCGGCCAGGAAGATATGATCGTTGATGTGGCGCTGGATCTGCGCAACAGCAAGTAAAAATGATTACGCGGCTGGCAATGTATCAGCCGCGATTCACCTGCATCGTGACCTCTGAGGGACATCTTATGACGACCCGTACCCCCGCATCCTCTTCGCGCCTGACGCTGACCGTCGGGCTGTGTTTTTTAGTCGCCCTGATGGAAGGGCTGGATTTACAAGCCGCCGGTATTGCTGCCGTCGGTATCGCCCACGCCTTTGCGCTGGATAAAATGCAAATGGGCTGGATCTTCAGCGCCGGGATTTTGGGATTACTGCCCGGCGCGTTGGTGGGCGGCATGCTCGCCGACCGCTATGGCCGCAAGCGTATTCTCATTGGCTCCGTGGCGCTGTTCGGCCTGTTCTCGCTGGCGACGGCGATGTCCTGGGACTTCTCGTCGCTGGTCTTTGCCCGCCTGATGACCGGCGTCGGGCTGGGCGCGGCGTTGCCGAACCTGATTGCGTTAACCTCCGAAGCGGCTGGCCCGCGTTTTCGCGGTACGGCGGTGAGCCTGATGTACTGCGGCGTACCGATTGGTGCGGCGCTGGCGGCGGCGCTCGGGTTTAGTGGTCTGGCGTCTGCCTGGCAAACGGTATTCTGGGTGGGAGGCGTGATCCCGCTGCTGCTGGTGCCGCTGTTGATGCGCTGGCTGCCGGAATCACAGGTGTATACCCAGCAAACGCAGACTACTGCCGCGCCGCTGCGCGCCCTGTTTGCGCCAACCACCGCGACTGCCACGCTGCTGCTGTGGTTGTGTTATTTCTTCACCCTGCTGGTGGTGTATATGCTGATCAACTGGCTGCCGATGCTGCTGGTAGAGCAGGGGTTTCAGCCATCGCAGGCGGCGGGCGTGATGTTTGCCCTGCAAATTGGCGCGGCCAGCGGCACCTTAATCCTCGGGGCGTTGATGGACAAACTGCGCCCGGTGGTGATGTCGTTACTGATTTACACCGGAATGCTGGCCTCACTGCTGGCGCTGGGGACGGTTTCGTCATGGAGCGGCATGCTGATGGCCGGCTTTGTTGCTGGTATGTTTGCCACTGGTGGACAAAGCGTGCTGTATGCGCTGGCGCCGCTGTTTTACAACACGTCAATCCGCGCCACCGGCGTAGGCACTGCCGTGGCGGTTGGGCGCTTAGGCGCGATGAGCGGCCCGCTGCTGGCGGGCAAAATGCTGGCGCTGGGCACCGGAACGGTAGGCGTGATGGCGGCCTCCGCGCCGGGCATTCTGCTGGCTGGCCTGGCAGTATTTATCCTGATGAGCCGTAAATCGCAGATGACGGCCCAGGCCAGCGGTTCCTGAGAGTCATCCGGTTGTATGAACGGGAACACTCGCTTCCTACTTCCGGGTGAACGCAAGTCGGCGGCTCTGTTGCCAGAGTTTACATACAGTCTGGCAACGGAGGCGTTATGAGCTGGCGGCCCTTTTTATATCTCATTATTACCCCTCATCCCGTGTTGAGCGCCCGACGCGGGCATCTGCATCTGGTGCAGGGTTGACTTTGCATTCTGTTAATAAACACGGTATAACAAACCTTCTTTGGATGTTTAGATGTCCATACGTTTGGAAGGTTATATGCAAACAACACAACAAAATGCGCCACTGAAGCGCACGATGAAAACGCGTCACCTGATTATGCTCTCCTTAGGCGGCGTGATTGGCACAGGGTTATTCTTCAATACCGGGTACATCATCTCGACCACGGGGGCGGCGGGAACGCTACTGGCTTATCTGATTGGTGCGCTGGTGGTCTGGCTGGTGATGCAGTGCCTGGGCGAGTTGTCGGTCGCGATGCCGGAAACCGGGGCGTTTCACGTCTATGCTGCGCGCTATCTCGGGCCAGCGACGGGGTATACCGTCGCCTGGCTCTACTGGCTGACCTGGACTGTGGCGCTGGGGTCGAGCTTTACTGCTGCCGGATTCTGCATGCAGTACTGGTTTCCTCAGGTGCCGGTATGGGTCTGGTGTGTGGTTTTCTGCGCGATTATTTTTGCTCTCAACGTTATCTCTACACGCTTTTTTGCCGAAGGGGAGTTCTGGTTTTCGTTGGTGAAAGTGGTCACCATCATCGCGTTTATTCTCCTCGGCGGAGCGGCTATTTTCGGCTTTATCCCGATGCAGGATGGTTCACCCGCACCGGGACTGAGTAACATCACGGCGGAAGGCTGGTTCCCGCACGGCGGCCTGCCGATCCTGATGACCATGGTCGCGGTGAACTTTGCCTTTTCGGGGACTGAGCTTATCGGTATTGCCGCTGGCGAAACGGAAAATCCGCGCAAGGTGATCCCGGTGGCGATTCGTACCACCATCGCCCGGTTGATTATTTTCTTTATCGGCACTGTGTTTGTGCTGGCGGCGCTAATCCCAATGCAGCAGGCCGGCGTGGAGAAGAGCCCGTTTGTGCTGGTATTTGAGAAAGTGGGCATTCCGTACGCCGCTGATATTTTTAACTTCGTGATCCTGACCGCCATTCTTTCTGCGGCGAACTCCGGGCTGTATGCTTCCGGACGCATGCTGTGGTCGCTGTCGAATGAACGTACACTGCCAGCCTGTTTTGCGCAGGTCACGAAAAATGGCGTACCGTTGACGGCGCTGTCTGTCAGTATGCTTGGCGGTATGCTGGCGCTGTTTTCCAGCGTCGTGGCCCCGGATACGGTGTTTGTCGCATTGTCGGCGATCTCCGGATTTGCGGTAGTGGCGGTGTGGCTGAGTATCTGCGCTTCGCATTTTGTGTTTCGCCGCCGTCATCTGCAGCAGGGTAAGGCATTGAGTGAATTGCATTATCGCGCCCCGTGGTATCCGCTGGTACCCGTACTGGGTTTTGTGCTGTGCCTGGTGGCCTGTGTGGGACTGGCATTCGATCCGGCGCAGAGAATTGCGTTGTGGTGCGGGTTACCGTTTGTCGCGTTGTGTTATGGTGCTTATTTCCTTACTCAACCCCGTAAAGCAAAACAGGAGCCAGAACATGTCGCAGAATAATCCGTTACGCGCCCTCCTCGATAAACAGGATTTCCTGTTGCTGGATGGTGCTCTGGCGACGGAGCTGGAAGCGCGAGGGTGTAATTTAGCCGACAGCCTGTGGTCTGCCAGGGTGCTGGTAGAAAACCCGGAGCTTATCCGCGAAGTTCACCTGGATTACTTCCGGGCAGGGGCACAGTGCGCAATCACCGCCAGCTATCAGGCAACACCGGCGGGTTTTGCCGCGCTCGGTCTGGATGAGGCGCAGTCGAAAGCGCTGATTGGCAAAAGCGTGGAGCTGGCGCGCAAAGCGCGTGAGGCGTATCTGGCGGAAAATCCGCAGGCCGGGACGTTACTGGTTGCGGGGTCCGTCGGGCCTTACGGTGCCTTTCTGGCCGATGGCTCCGAGTATCGCGGCGATTACGCGTTAAGCATTGAAGCGTTACAGGCATTTCATCGTCCGCGCGTGGAAGCGTTGCTGGATGCCGGGGCCGATCTGCTGGCCTGTGAAACGATGCCGAATTTTGCTGAAATTCGCGCGCTGGCTGAGTTGTTAACCATGTATCCGCGTGCGCGGGCATGGTTCTCGTTTACCCTGCGTGACAGCGAACATCTGAGCGATGGTACAGCGCTGCGCGACGTGGTCGCTTTCCTTGCGCAATATCCGCAGGTGGTGGCGTTAGGCATTAACTGCATTGCGCTGGAAAAGACCACCGCTGCGTTGCAGCATCTGCATGGCTTAACGGCGCTGCCGCTGGTGGTGTATCCCAATTCCGGCGAGCATTACGATGCGGTGAGCAAAACCTGGCATCGTCACGGTGAACACTGTGCGCGGCTGGTGGACTATTTGCTGCAATGGCAGGCGGCGGGCGCGCGGTTGATTGGCGGGTGCTGTCGCACCACGCCAGAGGATATTGCCGGGTTGAAAGCCCATTGTTGAGCATGACCGGGCTGGAAGGCCCGGTCCATCATCATGCCGCATCCGCCAGAACAAACATGCCGTACGGATGGATTTCGAGGTAATACTGTTCGCCAACGTCCGGCTGCAGTCGCGTGGCGTTGACCTGCAATAAAATCTGCTGTCCGTGCCACTCTACCGTGACCTCATACTGCGGGCCCATATACGCAACGTGGCGAATCACGCAGCGCTGGCTCTCTTCGCCGCGATCGCTGAGCGTGATCGCTTCCGGGCGCACGCCGACCATTCCTTCACCTTGCGTGGCAAAATGCAGCGGTCGTGGCAGACGGTAGCCGTAGATATCAACCGCGTCCTGGCTAAACGCCGCCGGGAACAGGTTGGCATCGCCCATAAAGCTCGCCATAAAGCGTGAGGCCGGCTGGCGATAGAGCTCCTGCGGCGAGCCAATCTGCATGATGTGCCCCTTGTTCATGACCAGTACGGTATCGGACACCGCAAAGGCTTCGCTCTGATCGTGGGTGACGTACAGTGAGGTGATATCAAACTGTTTTTGCAGCTCGCGGATCTTATCGCGCATGCTGCGACGCAGGTTGGCATCGAGATTACTCAGCGGCTCATCAAACAGCAGTACCTTTGGTTTGAGGATCAGCGCGCGCGCCAGCGCTACACGCTGCTGCTGCCCCCCGGAGATCTGATCGACATAGCGTTCTTCGAAACCCTCCAGATCGACCATCGCCAGCGCTTCTTTGACGCGAGCCTTCACCTCTGAGCGCGATACGCCAAGCATTTTCAGGCCATAGCCGACGTTTTCCCCCAGCGACATATGCGGGAACAGGGCGTAGGACTGAAACACCATACAGATATCGCGCTGTTGAATAGAGCGGTGGGTGACGTCTTCGCCATCAATAAAAATCTGCCCTTCGCTCGGTTTTTCCAGTCCGGCAACCAGGCGCAAAATGGTGGTTTTGCCACAACCGGACGGACCGAGCAGCGTCACCATTTGCCCCTGTGGGATGGTGAGATTGATATTGTCGATAACCGTGTTGCTGCCAAATCGTTTGGTGACGTTGCGCAGTTCAACGAAATTTTTCTGGGTCATAGTGCGCTCCATTACGCCTGGTTTTTGGCTTTTGAACGGGAGGTTCGTGATTCACCGATCAGCCAGTCAAAGATAAAAATAATCGCCAGCATCACCACGATCAGAATAGAACCGTAGGCAATCGCCACGCCGTATTCGCCGTCTTCTACGCGGTTCAGGATGTAAGCCGTCGCCACACGGGTATCCGGCGTGACGAGGAACACAATGGCGCTGACGGTCGTAATAGCGCGGACAAAGCTGTAGATCAGCGCAGAGAGGATTGCCGGGCGCAGCAGCGGCAGCAGGATGTGCGTAATCGTACGCAGCGAACCGGCGCGCAGGCTGAGTGAGGCTTCATCCAGTGATTTATCGATCTGGCCTAAGCCTGCGATACCCGCACGAATGCCGACCGGTACGTTACGCATCACCATCGAGATAATGACGATTGCTGCGGTACCGGTGAGGTACACCGGGGCGCTGTTAAAGGCCAGAATATAGGACACACCCGCGACGGTGCCCGGTACGGCAAAGCACAGCATGGTGGTGAACTCGATGGTCTTCTTACCTTTGAACTGCTGACGTACCACAATCCAGGCGATAAGCAGACCGAAGATGGCGGTGATCGGCGCAGCAATCCCGGCGTAGAGCAGGGTATCGAGCAGTGAAGGCCATGCACCGTCGCTCATTCCCTGGCCGAATAATTTGGTAAAGTTCGCCAGCGTCAGGGTGTAGTCCACGCCCCAGTTGACGGTGAAGCTGCCGTAGAAAATGCTGCCGTACAGCAGGGCGTTGAAGGCAATCCACACTGCCAGCAGGGCAACCACGCTCCACACCAGCGTGACGGGTAGCGGCTGCACGTCGCCACGGTAGGATTTACCTGAAACGGTGACGTACGAGCGTTTACCGATCCACATGTACTGCACGCAGAATACCAGCAGTGAGAACAGCAGCAGGAAAGCGCCCAGCGTACTGGCGGCCTGGTAGTCGAGCTGTGATCCGGTGATATAGAAGTAAATTTGCGTTGCCAGCACGTCGAAGTTGCCGCCGAGCACCAACGGGTTACTGAAGTCGGCCAGCGACTGTACCACCACGATCAAAAAGGCGTTCGCCAGCGCCGGTTTCAGCAGCGGGACAAATACGCCGTTAAAGGTCTGCCAGCGGCTGGCGCGCAGGGTGTACGACGCCTCTTCCAGCGACGGATGAATCGTTTTGATCGCGCCGTCGAGGATCATAAACGCCATCGGGGTGAAGGCCAGCACCTGCGCCAGCCAGATGCCGGTAAAGCCGTACAACCAGTTGGTGTTGGTTAAACCAAACCAGTCCACCATCAATTCGGTGATGTAGCCGGAGCGTCCCATCATCAGGGTTACGCCCAAACCCACGACAAACGGCGGGGTAACGATCGGCAGTATTGAGAAAATGCGGCCAATGATGGCGCTGCGTTTAGCGATGCGGGTGGTGTAGATAGCCAGCACCAGACCGAAGAAGGTACAGCCAATACCAACGGCGATCGACAGCATAATCGAGTTGAGGATCACCTGAATGATATGCGCCTGGGACAGCACATTCATAAACGCCAGCGGGGCAAACGCCCCGGCGTCGTTGGTGAACATCGGAATGAAAATCGCGATGCTCGGCCAGACGATAAAAATACCGATCAGCGCGACAATGGCGGTGAGCGAGCCGATAACGAAACGGTCGCCGCCCAGCCATTCGAGGCGGGTGAGCGCCAGGGTCATAATCGCGCCAAGTGCCACAAACAGCACGATGGTGGCATAACCTAAGCCGCGCCCTTCAAGGGTGGCGCTGGCAACGATAAAGGCCATGCAGAAGAATGCCCAGCCCGCGTCAAGATAATGGCGGCTTCGCTGTTCGCGTCGGGCTTCATTAAACGGACGCGCCAGCAGCAGGCTCGGCAGCAGATACCATAGCCAGCTAATGTTGAAATGTGACCAGCTGTAGGCGTCGAGAATTTCGTCGCGCGTGGACTCCAGCAGACCGTAGTCCAGGCTCCAGCTCGGCAGCAAGGCAAACGCCAGCCAGCCGAGCAAAACCCAAAGGAATATCGCATCCCGTTTTTTCACGGGATGGAGTGCAAGTGTATGTGACATAAGCGTTCCGGTGTTGTATGTAGGCCCGGTAAGCGTGAGCGCCACCGGGCATTAACCGCAAAATGTAGGCTTATTTACCCATCTTCACTTCGCTGACCCATTTATTGATCAGTGCTTTACGTACGTCGGTAGAGCCGTACTTATCCATGTCGTAATTGATAAGCTTCAGATCGTCGAGTTTCAGCGAGTTCGGCGAGGTCTCGGCGGTGGTGTTGGTCAGGATCTGATAGGACTTGCCTTTCTTCCACGCCAGCTCCTGAGCCTCTTTTGACAGTACCCAGTCAACGAACAGTTTGGCGTTGTCGAGGTTACGCGCGCCTTTCAGGATGCTGACACCGCCAATTTCATAGCCGGTACCTTCGCATGGGGAGATTAGCTCCAGTGGGGCGCCCTGTTCTTTTTCCAGCGAGTAGTCGTGCAGGAAGCCAATGCCAATCGCCGTTTCGCCACGGGCGGCGTTACGTGCCGGGGCAATGCCTGATTTAGTGTATTGAGAGACGTTGGCGTTGAGCTGTTTCAGGTAGTCAAAGGCCTGATCTTCACCCCACAGTTGAGCAAAGGTCGCCAGTGCGGTGTAGGCGGTGCCTGAACTTTGCGGGTCGGCAATCTGAATTTCACCTTTGTATTCCGGTTTGGTCAGATCTTTCCAGCATTTTGGCACCGGCAGGTTTTTCTCTTTCAGGCGCTGCGTATTGACGCCAAAGCCCAGAATACCGACGTAAACCGCGGAGGAGAGGTTGCCTTTTACTTTTGCCGGATCGCGGAATTTCTCCATGATCTGCTCGAGATTTGGCGATTTATAAGGTTGCAGCAGGCCCATTTCCCCGGCCTGAGATTGCGGGTCCAGCGTACCGCCGTACCACACATCTGCCTGCGGGTTTTTCTTCTCGGCATCGACTTTCGCCAGCGTACTGCCGGAGCCGTTGCGAATGAACGATGTCTTCACGTCATATTTGTCGCCGAAGGCTTTGGTTTCGGTTTCACACAATTCGTTAGTGGCGCTGCAATAGACCACCAGACGACCTTGTGCTTGTGCCGCACTGCTGAAGGCAGCCAACGCCAGAGTAGAGGCAATCAGGGTAGAGGTAAGCGTCAGTTTCATTGTTTTATCCTTTGACTGAGAGAAGGGGTAATGCCTGCAATAAGCAGCGGCATCAGCAATAAACCCATAAAGACAGCGGCAACCGAGAGCAAACTGAACATCCCCGACCAGCCGTAATGTTCTATGACCAACGACAGCGGCCAGCCCGCCAACGCGGCCCCCAGATAGGCGAACAGCCCGAGAAAACCGGTGATTGAACCTGCCGCCGCCTTGTGTCCGCATTCGACGGCCGCCAGACCAATCAACATCTGCGGGCCAAACACAAAAAAGCCCACGGTAAAGAAACAGACCGCCAGCAGTGCGTAGTGGTGAACCGGCGCCAGCCACAACGCGGCGACGGAGACCATCAGCCCTAACGTGAACAGCAAAATCATCGGGGCGCGCTGACCGCTGAACAGCAAATCCGATCCCCAGCCGGCAAACAGCGCACCGAGCAAGCCGCCGACCTCAAACAACATCACCGTGGCGTTGGCGCTGAGCAGATTCACGCCGTGGCTTTCCGTCAGCCAGATGTTGCCCCAGTCGTTAAGCGCGATGCGGATCAAATACACCAGCACATACGACACCCCCAGCAGCCAGATCATCGGATTCTTCAGCATGGTAGTGCGTAACATTTGCCACAATCCCATCGGTGGGCTTTGCTGTTCCTGGCGTAGCTCCAGCGGGTCATGCCGCCACTCCCCCACTGTCGGTAATCCCTCTTCCTGGGGCGTGCCTTTCAGTTGCAGCGTCAGCCAGATACCTAATGCCATGCTGATGATCCCTGGTGCCAGCATCGCCGCCTGCCAGCCCCACCAGTGGGCGGCAAAGGCGCTAATCAGTGGGATGATGGCCCCACCGATGTTGATTGACATATTCCAGCAGCCCCACCAGAAGCCGCGTTCGTTACGCGAATACCAGTGGGTCAGCAGGCGGGCGCAGGGCGGCCAGCCCCAGCCCTGAAAAAATCCGTTGAGCGTCCAGACCGCCAGCAGCAGCGTCAGCGATTCACCAAACGCGAACACCACGTTCAGGATGCCGGTAGCGAACAGGCCTATTCCCATAAATGCGCGCTGCCCGTGGCTGTCATGCCAGAGTCCCGCGGTAAACTTCGACAAACCATAGGTCAGGTAAAACAGCGATCCCAACAGACCGATATCACTTTTATCCAGTCCCAGATCCGTTTGCAGGGCCGGGAGCACGTAGTTAACGCTTTTGCGCGTCAGGTAAAACGCGGCGTATCCCACCACCATACACATCAGCAGCCGGGGACGTAGTGCCCGGTAGCATTGGTCTGTTTCGCTGGCTGAGCGTGCATGCATAGCTGTCTCCGTTTGTGCTGACTATAGGTAAGCGAAAGCAAAAGGGGATGAGAGAAAGTCCGGAGTGACTAAGACTTTTTCCTGGTTAAGGGGCGATTTGTTGCAAATTTGTGGGCAGGTTAACAATTACCCGCGTACCGTGGTGAGATTCGAGGGTCAGCTCGCCGCCGAGCGCGCTGACCCGTTCACGCATCCCCTGGATACCAAAACCGGGAATTTTTTCAGGAAGAATGCCCACGCCGTTGTCATCGACCTCCAGCAACAGGCAGCGATCCCGTTGGCGCAGCGCAATTGACACCTCGCTGGCATCGGCATGTTTACAGACGTTATTGAGCAATTCCTGCAACAGACGGTACAGCGTAAAGCGCACCGTTTCATTTTCTGGCGTATTTTCCAGTCGGTAATCAAACCGGCAGTGAATACCCCGTTCGGCAAAGGCAAATTCATTGACCAAATGGTGCAGCGCATCTTTAAAAGACAGCTCGTCAAGCGCGGGCGGGCGTAGCTGGCGCAGTAACTGGCGGGTCGAGTGGTGGATACGCCGGGCAAGATCGTTGATCTGGTTCGCCGCTTCGAGCGTTTGCTCAGGACCCTGCGAACGTTTAACCAACTGAGACTGAATTTGAATGGCGGTAATGTTCTGGCCAATTTCATCATGCAGTTCCCGCGCCAGGCTTTTGCGCGTGTTTTCTTCCGTGCGGATCAGTTGTTCAGTCAATGCGCGGCGGGCCGCCAGTTCGCTTTCCAGACGCTGGCGATAATGGTGCAGGTTTTGCGCCAGATGCTGCTGGCGGCTGATGGCTATTCCCAGCCCTATGCCCAGCAGCGCCTGGGTGGCGAGGAAAATCTCCAGTTCGACCAGGTTGCTAAATCCTACGCCTATCTGGCGGGCGATGGTGATCATCATACTGCCGAGCAGTCCGGACAAAACGCCGCCCTGCCAACCGAATTTCCATGCCATCACCACATTGGGCAGGAACACGACAATCAGCAACAGGCGTTCGATGTCTGGCGAGAGCACCATCTGCGTGCCGATACCAATAATAAAGAACAGACTGCACCAGATGATAAGTGAAGTGCGCAGCGGTGGGTTGGTGGTATCCAGACCGAGTAAATGATAGCGGTGTTGCTGGCGCAGAAATTCGTAGATCAGATAGACAAACGGGGTGAGCAGCACACCACCGGTAAACGATGCCAGCCCAATCAACATCGCCGGGCTTTGAATAAAGGGAGACAGCAGCGCGGTATTGAGCAGCGACGTGATCGTCACGGCGGCCAGCAGTAAGGTGAGCCGCTGCCAGTAGAGCGGGAAGCTATGCCAGTATGACTGACCGATACTGGCCGGTATCAGGCTTATCAGCGGTGCGGCTGGCAGAAGATAACCGTTGAGTAACTGTTCGTTGTGCAGCCAGAACAGGATCAACACCGGTGGCAATACCAGCGCGGGCCAGTAGCGGCGGGACAGCAGGATCAGTAGGGCGAGATAGACGCCGTGCGGCAGAAATAATGCCGCCTGCTGACCGTTATGGGTCAGGTAAAAACCTAACGTCCACAGCATTAGCCAGCCTGAACCCCAGGCCAGTAGAATAAACAGAGAGATAACCCAGTGGCGAGCAGAGCGAGACATTAATGCCCCGTCAGCAACTGGTGGTCGAGAGCAAAATGCACCAGATCGATGGTGCTGTGGCATTGCAGCTTGCCCAGTACATTCGCGCGGTGGACGTGGACCGTTTTATGACTGAGGTCGAGCTTAAAGGCTACCTCTTTCACGCTGTCACCTTTGACCAGCAGATCAAACACTTCGCGTTCGCGCGGGGTTAATACCTCCAGCACCTGCGCAGGTTGCTCCCCACCGCGTAACGCCCGCAGCGCATCGGCGCACAGGTAATGGCCTCCCATACCGACTGAGCGCACTGCCTGTACCAACTCTTCCGGTCCACAGCGTTTGGTCAGATAACCGCTGGCCCCGGCATCCAGCGCGCTTTGTACAAACGTCGGCGCGTCATAAATGCTGAGAATAATGGCGCGAAAGCCGGGTTTTTGCGCCCGCAGCCGTTTTAGCAGACTCAGACCATTTTCATCCGGCATGGCGATATCCATGACCGCGACATTGACGTCCTCGCGCAGTAATGCAGGCCAGGCCTCTGCCGCACTGCTGTACTGGCCGATAACGGCGAGATCCTCTTCGAGACCGAGTAATTGCGCAAAGCCGGAACGCACCACCACATGGTCATCCACCAGCACAACATGAATCATGATATTGCTCTCT
This sequence comes from Citrobacter sp. U14242, assembly GCF_046555775.1. NCBI lineage: Bacteria > Pseudomonadati > Pseudomonadota > Gammaproteobacteria > Enterobacterales > Enterobacteriaceae > Citrobacter > Citrobacter sp. U14242. The sequence continues at coordinate 320,465 of NZ_JBKGLW010000003.1, read as the reverse complement.
TGCCTGACAAGGATATCTATGATGCCTGCCAGCGCCGCGCTGGCAATCAGTCAGATGCAGTTATGTAATGGATGTAACAAAAACGTAATGTTTTGTCGGTGTGGCTGATGGCGCTGCGCTTATCAGGCTTACGAATTCCATCTGTAATGAGCAAAATCGCTAACCATTGCTGCTTTTTTTCTAAAAACAGATCGCTATTAGCCAGAATTTTTAATTACTTCATCAAACGCATCGCGCCGGAAATACTGCACCCATAACAAATAAGGGGAGCAGACACTATGGCACTAACATCGCGTATCACACTCATTGCCGCATTGGCACTCGCGGCATTCCAGGCACAGGCGGTAAACGTCACTGTCGCCTATCAAACCTCCGCCGAACCGGCCAAAGTGGCGCAGGCGGATAACACCTTTGCTAAAGAGAGCGGGGCCACCGTTGACTGGCGAAAATTCGACAGCGGGGCGAGTATCGTGCGCGCACTGGCGTCCGGCGATGTGCAGATTGGCAATCTCGGCTCCAGCCCGCTGGCCGTCGCTGCCAGTCAACAGGTGCCGATTGAAGTTTTCCTGCTGGCGTCAAAACTGGGTAGCTCTGAAGCGCTGGTCGTGAAGAAAAATATCAGTAAGCCGGAGGATTTGATCGGCAAACGCATTGCCGTGCCGTTTATTTCCACAACCCATTACAGCCTGCTGGCGGCGCTCAAACACTGGGGTATCAAACCCGGTCAGGTGGAGATTGTGAACCTGCAGCCGCCGGCAATTATTGCCGCCTGGCAGCGAGGCGATATTGATGGTGCTTACGTCTGGGCGCCGGCCGTCAATGCGCTGGAAAAAGATGGCAAGGTATTAACCGATTCTGAAAAGGTTGGCGAGTGGGGCGCGCCGACGCTGGACGTGTGGGTGGTGCGTAAAGATTTTGCCGAGAAACATCCCGAGGTGGTGAAAGCCTTTGCCAAAAGCGCGATTGATGCGCAGCAACCCTATATTGCTAACCCCGATGAATGGCTGAAACAGCCGGAGAATATCAGCAAGCTGTCGCGCTTAAGCGGCGTACCGGAGGCGGATGTGCCGGGGCTGGTGAAAGGGAATACCTACCTGACTGTGCAACAGCAAACCGCCGAGCTTACCGGACCGGTAAACAAAGCGATTGTCGATACTGCGCAGTTCCTCAAAGAGCAGGGCAAAGTGCCAGCTGTCGCGACGGATTACAGCCAGTACGTTACCGATCGCTTCGTGCAATAAAAGGAGGCGCTGATGCTGCAAATCTCTCATCTCGCAGCCAGCTACGGTGGAAAAACGGTGCTGGACGATATCAATCTGACGCTTGATAGCGGCGAACTGCTGGTGGTACTCGGGCCTTCCGGCTGCGGCAAAACCACGCTGCTAAATCTGATTGCCGGGTTCGTGCCGTATCAGCACGGCAGCATTACGCTGTCCGGTATGAAGGTGGAAGGTCCGGGCGCGGAACGCGGGGTGGTATTCCAGAACGAAGGTCTGCTGCCCTGGCGTAACGTGCAGGATAATGTGGCCTTTGGTCTGCAACTGGCAGGGGTCGAGAAAGTGCAGCGTCAGCGTATCGCCCAGGAGATGTTGCAGAAAGTAGGGCTGGACGGTGCAGGAAAGCGTTTTATCTGGCAGCTTTCTGGCGGCCAGCGTCAGCGTGTTGGCATTGCCCGGGCGCTGGCGGCCAATCCACAGCTCCTGCTGCTCGATGAACCGTTTGGTGCACTTGACGCGTTTACCCGCGAGCAGATGCAAACCCTGCTGCTGAAGCTCTGGCATGAGACCGGTAAACAGGTGTTGTTAATTACGCACGATATTGAAGAAGCGGTATTTATGGCCACCGAGCTGGTGCTGCTCTCATCCGGCCCTGGTCGGGTGATGGAGCGTCTGCCGCTAAACTTTGCCCGGCGCTTTGTGGCCGGGGAAGCGAGCCGCAGCATTAAATCCGATCCGCAGTTTATTGCCATGCGCGAGTACGTGTTAAGCCGCGTCTTTGCGCAACGGGAGGCGTTCTCATGAGCGTAGTTATTAATGATAAACCGCGACAGCGTACGCTGAACTGGCGCTGGCCGTTTTCACGTCAGATAACGTTAAGTCTTGGGACGTTGGTCGTCATTCTGGCGGTGTGGTGGACGGTGGCAGCGCTGCAATTAATCAGCCCGCTGTTTTTGCCCGCGCCCGGTCAGGTACTGCAAAAGTTGATCACCATCGCCGGGCCACAAGGATTTATGGATGCCACGCTGTGGCAACATTTGGCAGCGAGCCTGGCGCGAATTGTCATCGCGCTGCTGGCGGCCGTGCTGCTGGGTGTTCCGGTCGGGATCGCGATGGGACTGAGCCCGACAATTCGCGGCATTCTCGATCCGATCATTGAATTGTACCGTCCGGTTCCGCCGCTGGCCTATTTACCGCTGATGGTGATCTGGTTTGGTATCGGTGAGACCTCCAAGATCTTATTGATCTACCTGGCGATTTTCGCGCCTGTTGCGATGTCGGCGCTGGCCGGTGTCCGCAGCGCGCAGCAGGTAAGAGTGCGCGCTGCACAATCACTAGGGGCCAGCCGCGTGCAGGTGCTGTGGTTTGTTATTTTACCCGGTGCATTGCCTGAAATTCTGACCGGGCTGCGCATCGGGCTGGGTGTCGGCTGGTCAACGCTGGTAGCCGCGGAGTTGATTGCCGCCACGCGAGGTTTGGGTTTTATGGTCCAGTCCGCCGGTGAATTTCTGGCAACGGATGTGGTGCTGGCAGGGATCGCGGTAATTGCCGTTATCGCCTTTATTTTAGAACTGGGTCTGCGCGCGCTTCAGCGTCGTCTGACGCCCTGGCATGGAGAAGTACAATGAGTGAACGTCTGAGCATTACCCCGCTGGGGCCGTATATTGGCGCACAAATTACCGGTGCGGACCTGACGCGTCCGCTAAGCGATAACCAGTTTGAGCAGCTTTATCATGCGGTGCTGCGCCATCAGGTGGTGTTCCTGCGTGAGCAGGGGATTACGCCGCAGCAGCAGAGAGCGCTGGCACTACGTTTTGGCGATCTGCATATTCATCCGGTCTACCCGCACGCCGAGGACGTGGAGGAGATTATCGTGCTGGATACGCACAACGATAATCCGCCAGATAACGATAACTGGCACACCGATGTGACCTTTATCGACACGCCGCCAGCCGGGGCCATTCTGGCAGCAAAAACGCTGCCTTCGACCGGAGGCGATACGCTGTGGACCAGTGGAATTGCCGCTTATGAGGCGCTCTCTGAGCCGTTTCGTCAGTTGCTGAGCGGCCTGCGGGCAGAGCATGATTTCCGCAAATCGTTCCAGGAGTACAAATACCGTAAGACGGAAGAAGAGCACCAGCGCTGGCTGGAAGCGGTCGCTAAACATCCCCCGTTGCTGCATCCGGTGGTGCGAACGCATCCGGTAAGCGGTAAACAGGCGCTGTTTGTGAACGAGGGATTTACTACGCGGATTGTGGATGTCACGGAGAAAGAGAGCGAAGCGCTACTCGGGTTCTTGTTTGCGCATGTCACTAAACCAGAGTTTCAGGTGCGCTGGCGCTGGCAGCCTGACGATGTGGCGATTTGGGATAACCGCGTGACGCAGCACTACGCCAATGCGGATTATCTGCCGCAGCGGCGCATTATGCATCGGGCCACGATTTTAGGGGATAAGCCGTTCTATCGTGCGTCGTAACAGAGAATTACACCATTCGGCACGATGCGGCACCGTGCCGAATGGCGACACAAACGTCTTATTCTGCCGGCGAAACCAAATGCGGTTCGATATACCGCTGGTAGCGATTTGCCTTCAGATACGTTAAATCCACCAGTACCAGGCCATCCACGCAGTTGTTAAAGTCCGGGTCGCTGCCAAAGTCGATAAACTGTACGCCACCTGGCTCACACACTTCGGAATATTGCTTGTAGAGTGGTGGAATACCACAACCAAGGTTGCCGAGTAGCGACTTCAGCCGCGTCAGGTCTTCGCTGTAATCTTCCCCGCCAAACTGCGCCAGTGCGTCGGGTAACGAGGCTGGGTACGGTCGGCGCGACTCCGCCAGCGGATGCATTGCCGGAAACCACAGGCGATAAAAGGCAACCAGCAAATCGCGGGCCGAAGGCGGTAGCCCACCGGAAATAGAGACCGGGCCAAACAGGTAGCGATAGTGGAGATGGCGCGCCAGATATGCGCCGATACCGGACCACAGATAGTCCAGCCCGCGGCGTCCCCAGTAGCGTGGCTGAATAAAGCTGCGCCCCAGCTCAATGCCGTGCCGGAGGATATCGTCCATCCGTTCGTCGTAATGAAACAGGCTATAGCTGTAAATGCCGTCCAGCCCGCGCTTTTCCATCTGTAGGGCGGTCGGCATAAAGCGGTAGGCACCGACGATCTCCAAATCGTCTTCATCCCACAGGATCAGATGCAGGTAGTCATCGTCATAACTGTCGATGTCGCGGCGTCTGCCGCTGCCTTCACCTACCGCGCGGAAGGCGATTTCCCGCAGACGGCCCAGCTCGCGTAGCAACGGAACCTCTTCCTGACCGTTACGTTGCCAAAGATAGATAACCTTACCGTCTGCTGTACGCCCCAGGCACTCGGCCTGGTGTAGCTCGCGCTTGAGCAGGGCACGGGGTTCCGGGCGAGCGATCGCGCTTTCGGTTTTAAAGATGCCCGGCAGTCCTTTCCCCAGTAGCTGAACGTGTCGGTAGCACTTGTCTGTCATTTCTCGCGGCGTGGTTTGCGGGGTGTACCATGTCGACCACGCAATTTGCTCGCCAATGGTCACCGGCAGGTTGCTGTTCCGGCGGCGGAACATCTGCTGCATTAACAACAGCATCGGCAGGTTCTGCGACACCAGGGTGCTGGCATAAAACAGCGTACTGTTACGTGCCTCAATCCATGCAGGTAAGAGCGGTGCGCGGTATTTGGCGGCGAGCTTAATAAAGCCGGAGTGCCATTTTTTATCGTGAATGCCACGCCGGGTTATGCGCGAAACTTCACCGGCCGGGAAGAAGATCAGCACACCGCCGTTTTGCAACTGTCGGTCCATCAGCTGTAGCGCCGCTTTAGCAGTGCGGCCATTGACATTATCCACCGGAATAAACAGCGAACTGAGCGGTTCGAGATGGGTGAGCATGCGGTTGGTGACGACTTTAACATCGCGGCGAACGCGCGAGACGGCGTACAGCAGGGCCAGGCCGTCGAGTGTGCCGGTAGGGTGGTTGGCGATGATAACCAGCGGCCCTTGTTCGGGAATTTGTTCCAGACTACGGACCGGAATTTGACAGTGAATGTTGAGATGCTCCAGCACCTGTTCGACGGTATCTAACCCTTTCAGATGGCGGTGACGAACAGCAAACTGTTGGAATTCCTCTTCATGTAACAGTTTTCTCAGTACTTTTTTTTGCCACGGGGCGGGCCTCGCCTCTGGCCACAGGTCGTCGATGACATTGTCGAGACTAAACATAGCGGCTCCTCCTCTGTCCTTTTGTGACAGTAGAAGGGCGATGTGTCGGTTAGATGGCGGTTTGGTGACGTTTTATGATAAAACGCCCCGCAGTGCGGGGCGTTGAAAGGAATTAACGCAGGATTTTTTTCTCAGCCAGATCGCGTGCGAAGTAGCTGAAAATCAGATCTGCACCCGCGCGTTTGATCGAGCCTAAGCTTTCCAGCACCACTTTCTCTTCGTCGATGGCACCGGCCATGGCTGCGAACTTAATCATCGCGTATTCACCACTTACCTGGTAGGCACCAATTGGCAGTTCGGTGCGCTCGCGGATATCGCGCAGGATATCCAGATAGGCGCCCGCCGGTTTCACCATCAGGCAGTCTGCACCCTGAGCTTCATCCAGCAATGATTCGCGGATTGCCTCGCGACGGTTCATCGGGTTCATCTGATAGGTTTTACGATCGCCCTTCAGCGCAGTACCTGCGGCTTCACGGAACGGACCGTAGAACGAAGAGGCAAACTTGGTGGAATAGGACATGATCGCCGTATCGGTGAAGCCTGCCGCGTCCAGCGCCTGGCGAATCGCCTGTACCTGGCCGTCCATCGCGGCGGAAGGGGCGATGAAGTCAGCACCCGCAGCGGCGGCAACCACCGCCTGCTTGCCAAGATTGGCCAGGGTTAAATCGTTATCAACGCCGTGTTCACATAATACGCCGCAGTGGCCGTGCGAGGTGTATTCGCAAAAGCAGGTGTCTGACATGACAATCATTTCCGGCACGGTCTGCTTGCAGATGCGCGACATACGCGCTACCAAACCGTCTTCTTTCCAGGCGTCGCTGCCAGTGTCATCGGTGTGGTGGGAAATCCCGAAAGTCATCACCGAGCGGATTCCGGCGTTGGCAATGCGTTCAATCTCGCGTGCCAGATGTTTTTCCGGAATGCGCATCACGCCGGGCATGGCCTCGATGGCTTTGTAATCGTCGAGTTCTTCTTCAACAAAGATCGGCAACACCAGGTCATTTAAGCTCAGTGTTGTCTCTTCAAACATAGCGCGCAGCGCAGGGGATTTGCGCAGGCGGCGAGGGCGTTGGATTAGGTCTGTCATGGTATGCCTGATGTTTGTGAAATCGAAGGCCGTAGTATACCTCAATCTGTGTGTGGCCGTTTTACGAAAATGGGTTTTATGCTTGCATTTTCTGGAGGATGTGAGAATAGCTAGAGCAATATATTCATGTGAATAACAATTTATTCATATTTGCCAATGGTATTATTATTTATTATTTTATTTTAAATATAGATGTGTTTTCTTTTTTTTGTGGTCTAAATAAAGACGTATTTAATTATTCAATAATTATCTGTTTATTTTGCGATTCATTTGTTTATCATATGAGTTATCTGTCTTTTTATGAATTAATTGTATGAAAAATATAATTATTTTGGGTTGTTGGTAAAGGCATTTGTTGGGGTGTAAGTATTGTCCGATTTCGGACTTGGTGGAAAGAATAATTGAACCTTTTACCCATGACGCCGCATAATCATTCCGCGAAACATAATATGTTTTCTATGCATTGATAATTGATGGATCAACGATATTACGTCCCTGAGGAGGGATGACAAATGCACTCCTGGAAAAAGAAACTTGTAGTCTCACAATTAGCATTGGCTTGCACTTTGGCAATCGCCTCTCAGGCAAATGCTGCAACGAATGACATCTCTGGCACTACCTACAACACATTCCACCACTATAATGACGCTACTCATGAAGACGATGTTTATTATAATGGTTATGTAGGCTGGAATAACTACGCGACCGATAGCATTTATAACGGTGATATTTATCCGGTAATCAATAACGCTACCGTTAACGGTGTTATTTCTACTTACTATCTGGATGATGGTGTTTCAACCAATACCAATGCCAATAGTCTGACCATCAAAAACAGCACTATTCACGGTATGATCACTTCTGAGTGCCTGACAGATAGTTGTGTTGATCGTATAGCGAGTGATTATTCGTATGACCGTCTGGCGCTGTCCGTTGATAACTCTACTATCGATGACAACTACGAACATTATACCTATAACGGTTCGTATAATGATGCCGTTGACTCACACGTTGTCGATGTTTATCAACTCGGTACGGCTATCACTCTGGATCAAGAAGTTGATCTGTCTATCACTAATAACTCTCATGTCGCAGGTATTACCCTGACTCAGGGTTATGAGTGGCAAGATATTGACGATAACACCGTCAGCACCGGTGTAAACAGCGGCGAAGTATTTAATAACGCCATCGCAGTCAGCGATTCTACCGTGACCTCTGGTTCATGGTCTGATGAAGGAACAGAAGGTTGGTTTGGTAATACCAGCAATGCCAGCGATTACAACGGCATTGACTGGAATGCTGATGATATCGCATTAGCGGTTATTGCAAATCCGAATGCTGACAACGCGATGCAGACGACTGCAACGTTTGATAATTCTACCCTGATGGGCGACGTGTTGTTCTCCAGCAACTTCGACGAAAACTTCTTCCCGCATGGTGCTGACACCTACCGTGATGCGGATGGCGATCTCGACACTAATGGTTGGGATGGCACCGATCGTCTGGATCTGACTCTGAACAATGGCAGCAAATGGGTCGGTGCGGCAATGTCTGCACATCAGGTTGTCACTGATTACAACGCCGGTACCGAAGCGACTGCAACGCTTATCGACATCGAGGCGAACAGCCTGTGGCCGTTATCTACCTACGGTATCGATAGCGATACGACCGATTATGACGAAAATGGTCATGTGGTTGGCAATGCCGTTTACCAGAGCGGTTTGTTCAACGTTACATTGAACGGTGCGTCACAGTGGGATACGACCAAAACCTCTCTGATTGATACCCTAAGCATCAACAGCGGTTCCGTCGTGAATGTGGGTGATTCTACCCTGATTTCTGACTCTATCGCTCTGACCGGCGCTTCTGCACTGAACATCAACGAAGATGGTCATGTTGCGACAGATACCCTGTCTATTGACAACAGTATCGTCACGATTGCTGATGATGTTGCTGCTGGCTGGAGTGTTGGTAGTGCTGCCCTCTATGCAAATACCATCAACGTTACTAACAACGGTGTTCTGGATGTTGGCAACAGTACGGGTGATGCATTGCAGGTTGATACGCTGAACCTGACCAGCTACACCGACGCTTACAACCATGTTAATGCGGGTGTTTTCGATATCAACAGCACCAACTATGTGTTGAATGCTGACTTGACCAACGACCGTACTAACGACAAAACTCAGGCTAACTACGGTTACGGCGTGATCGCGATGAACTCTGATGGTCACCTGACTATCAACGGTAACGGCGATTCCGATACGTCTGCCGATCAGTCTGAAGTTGATAACTATGGTGACCACGTAGCGGCGGCAACTGGTAACTATAAAGTGCGTATCGATAACGCGACAGGTAAGGGTTCTATTGCTGATTACAAAGGCAACGAGCTAATCTATGTCAACGATCAGAACAGCACTGCTACCTTCTCTGCAGCTAACAAAGCTGACCTGGGTGCTTACACCTATCAGGCACAGCAGCAGGGTAACACCGTTGTTCTGCAGCAGATGGCGCTGACCGATTACGCGAATATGGCACTGAGCATCCCGTCGGCTAACACCAATATCTGGAACCTGGAACAAGATACCGTCGGTACTCGTCTGACTAACGCGCGTCATGGTCTGGTAGATAACGGTGGCGCTTGGGTGAGCTACTTCGGTGGTAGCTTCGACGCGGATAACGGCACCATTAACTACGATCAGGACGTTAACGGCATCATGGTTGGTGTTGACTCCAAAATTGATGGTAACAATGCTAAGTGGGTTGTCGGCGCTGCAGCAGGTTTCGCGAAAGGTGATATGAGCGACCGTACTGGTCAGGTAGATCAGGACAGCCAGACTGCCTACATCTACTCTTCTGCGCATTTTGCCAACAACATCTTTGTTGACGGCAGTATGAGCTACTCTCACTTTAACAACGATCTGTCTGCTAACATGAGCAACGGTCAGTACGTTGACGGTAGCGGTTCTTCTGATGCCTGGGGCTTTGGCTTGAAACTGGGTTATGATCTGAAACTGAGTGATGCTGGCTACGTGACGCCTTACGGTAGCGTATCTGGTCTGTTCCAGTCTGGTGATGACTATAAGCTGAGCAACGACATGAAAGTGGATGGTCAGTCCTACGACAGCATGCGTTATGAACTGGGTATTGATGCCGGTTATACCTTCGCTTACAGCGAAGATCAGGCACTGACTCCATACTTCAAACTGGCGTATGTTTACGACGACTCTAATAATGATTCTGACGTAAACGGTGATTCCATCGACAACGGCGTAGAAGGTTCTGCGGTACGTGTTGGATTGGGTACTCAGTTCAGCTTCACCAAAAACTTTAGCACTTACACCGATGCCAATTATCTTGGTGGTGGTGATGTTGATCAAGACTGGTCTGCAAACGTAGGTGTTAAATATACCTGGTAAGAACTTTCTCAGTGAGAGAATAACGGTAATTTAATGTAAATGCCCGTCAAGGATTTGATGGGCATTAACGCAAGGAATGCTCAAATGTTATCTGTGGGTAAACCCCTTTATGAATTTGATAAGCTTGATCAATGCTTATCGAAATATGGTGTTCATTTCGAATTTGATGATGAAAAACAAATTATATGTTCCAGTGATATAAAAATAGACGACACTGTTATTATTTTAAATGGTGTGATTTCCTTGCGGCGAGAGGAGAACATATTAGTGGGTATTGCACAGGCTCCTTTTATCATGGGGCTTGCCGATGGTGTAATGAAAAATGATATGCAATACAAATTAATGACAGAAAGTAACTGTTCTGGATATCATCTTCCAGCATCTCAAACGATTAAGATAATTGAACAATGTCAACTGTGGCGGGAAGCTTTTTGTTGGCTAGCCTGGCAAAATAAAATACTGGAATTACGTGATTTACAGTTGATTGGACATAATTCATACGCGCAAATCCGGGCTACGCTGATGACCATGATGGAGTGGGACGAAACGCTACGCTTACGTATCGGCGTTATGAATTATATTCACCAGCGCACGCGAATTTCACGCTCTGTTGTCGCTGAAGTCCTCGCGGCACTGCGTAAAGGAGGTTACATTGAAATGAATAAAGGCAAACTGGTAAGCGTTAACCATTTGCCTTCTGAGTACTAAATCAAGATGCGGGAACGACCTGTGGTTTGTTGCCGCTCAGTTCGCTCACCAGATTGTTGATTCCGTCGCTCATCGCGGTAAAGCGGGTCAGCGGGGAGCGGGTCACCACGACAAAGGCTCCTACGTTTTGCTGTGGGATCATCGCCATATAAGTAATGAATCCACCGCCACCACCGGTTTTTTGAATAATTCCTGGACGCCCATTCTTCGGCGCCATATAGACCCAGCCCAAACCTAGCGCATCGGCTCTACCCGGAACATCCATCCCTATCACTTTAGTTAACTGCGTACGCTGATAAATCAGCGTCTGCATCCGGTCGGCCTGCTGGCTACGATGATAAAAATCAGAGGAGAGATACTGTTGCATCCAGCGCATCATATCGCCGGGCGTAGAATAGACGCCGCCGCTGCCCATGGCCGCCAGCGTATTGTTACACGGGCTGGCGCCTTTTTCCGCGACCATCAGGCGTGCGCACTGATCGGGTGACGGGGTAAAGGTGGTGTCTTTCATCCCGAGCGGTCGGGTGATTTTCTCTTCAAACAACTGCGGATAAGGTTTGCCAGACGCGGTTCCCAGCGCATCGGCCAGCAGGTCAAACGCCAGGTTCGAATAGGATGCCTGGGAGCCCGGTGCGGCTTTTAGCGTTGCGGTAGAGAGATAGCTCCAGCGTTGCTCGCGAGTCGGCCAGACAAAGACCGGGCGTTTTGCCGCGCCGCCAGGCTGCTCGCGTGGCAGTGCGCTGGTGTGCGTCGCCAGATTCACTAGTGTAATAGGCGTTCCCTGATATGTCGGAACGCGTGCACCTGGTGGTGCATATTTACTCAATGGATCGTTGAGTTTTACTGTGCCCTGATCGAGTAATTTCACTAACATTTCGCTGGTCATTAATTTGGTCAACGACGCGATGCGAATGACGGAATCCAACTGCGGGTGAACATTATTGCCGGGGCGCGTTTCACCAAAACTACGAAACACGCGCTGATTACCATCAATCACCACAAGCGCCATCCCTGTCGCTCCGCTGCCGTAGAAAATATGGTCGGCATAACGGTCGACGATGTCAGAGGCAAAGACGGGATCGGTTATAGGCTGTGCCGCCTGGACAGATGTCAATGACGCCGCACACAGCGCGGCAGAAAAAAGCAGACTACGTTTCAACGGTGGTGTCCATGAGTTAGAGGAAATAAAAGATGACGTGCGTATGCGTATTTATACTACTCGTTGGCATATTGCAAAGCGCTTATCAGCCAATGATAGTGGGAAAAACGTAACGATGAGTAAACGTGGGCTTTTCCCGGAGAGTGGATGTTCGCTTTTGTGATCTCACGCTGTAATAATCTGAACATGCCGGAACGCTGTCGGTGTGAAAACCGCAGAAACAATTCTACAAAACCAGAGAGCGAACTAAGTGCGTCGGTTCTGGTCACAATTGTCGGTTTCAGCTTGTGTTTATTGGGCGTAAGCCGTCTTGCCGCGGTAAACCACCGTGGCAAATGCACAGCAGTCGTCATAACGATAAGAAGTTAGCAGGAGAGCACTATGTTTAAGTCTTTTTTCCCAAAGCCGGGGCCGTTCTTTATTTCGGCATTTATTTGGGCACTGGTCGCTGTTGTATTCTGGCAAGCAGGTGGGGGAGCCTGGGTTGCACAGATTACCGGCGCGTCGGGAGACGTACCGATTAGCGCGGCCCGTTTCTGGTCGCTGGATTATCTGATTTTTTATGCGTACTACATTCTGTGCGTTGGCGTGTTCGCGCTGTTCTGGTTTATCTACAGTCCGCACCGCTGGCAGTACTGGTCGATACTCGGTACCTCGCTGATTATCTTCGTCACCTGGTTTCTGGTTGAAGTCGGCGTCGCCGTCAACGCATGGTATGCGCCGTTCTATGACCTGATTCAAACCGCGCTCAGCACGCCGCATAAGGTGAAAATTGAGCAGTTCTATCAGGAAGTGGGGATCTTTCTCGGGATTGCGCTGATAGCCGTCGTCATTGGCGTGATGAACAACTTCTTCGTCAGCCATTACGTCTTCCGCTGGCGTACCGCGATGAACGAACATTATATGGCGCACTGGCAGCATCTGCGTCATATCGAAGGTGCGGCGCAGCGTGTGCAGGAAGACACCATGCGTTTCGCTTCTACGCTGGAAGACATGGGCGTGAGTTTTATTAACGCGATTATGACGCTGATTGCCTTCCTGCCGGTACTGGTTACGCTCTCTGCGCATGTCCCGGATCTGCCGATTGTTGGACATATTCCCTACGGTCTGGTGATTGCCGCGATTGTCTGGTCGTTGATGGGGACCGGGCTGTTGGCCGTGGTGGGGATCAAACTGCCTGGGCTGGAGTTCAAAAATCAGCGGGTGGAAGCGGCGTACCGTAAAGAGCTGGTGTACGGTGAAGATGATGGCAATCGCGCGACGCCGCCGACGGTTCGCGAGCTGTTCCACGCGGTGCGCCAAAACTATTTTCGCCTCTATTTTCACTATATGTACTTCAATATTGCCCGTATTCTTTACCTGCAGGTTGATAACGTTTTCGGTTTGTTCCTGCTGTTTCCATCGATTGTTGCCGGTACGATTACGCTCGGTCTGATGACGCAAATCACCAACGTGTTTGGTCAGGTACGCGGCTCGTTCCAGTATTTGATTAATTCGTGGACGACGCTGGTTGAGTTGATGTCTATCTATAAGCGTCTGCGCAGTTTCGAACGTGAACTGGATGGTCAGGAAATTCAGGCTGTTACCCATACGCTTAGCTAACAAAAGGAGATGTTATGTCGACGGTTTCCCGTCTTTACCCTTGGTCTGGTCTGGCGGTGTTGGTGCTGGTGGGGTGTAGTAGCCAACCCGCGCAACCATTAAAAAAGGGGGAGCAAGCCGTTGATGTGGCGAGCGTGGTGCGCCAGAAAATGCCCGCCAGCGTAAAAGATCGGGACGCGTGGGCGCAGGATTTGGCGAAGACCTTTGAAAGCCAGAAGCTGGCGCCGACGGTTGAAAATATCTGTTCGGTGCTGGCGGTCGCGCAACAGGAGTCAAATTACCAGGCGGATCCAGCCGTGCCGAACTTAAGTAAAATCGCCTGGAAAGAGATCGATCGTCGTGCCGAGCGTATGCACATCCCGCTATTTGTGGTGCATACCGCGCTGAAGATTAACTCGCCAAATGGGAAAAGCTACAGCGAGCGCCTGGATACGGTGAAGACGGAAAAGCAGCTTAGCGCTATTTTTGATGATTTCATCAATATGGTGCCGATGGGACAGACATTGTTTGGTTCGCTCAACCCGGTGCATACCGGGGGACCGATGCAGGTCAGCATTGCGTTTGCCGAACAGCATGCTTCCGGGTATCCGTGGAAAATGGCCGGAACGGTACGTCAGGAAGTCTTCACTCTGCGCGGTGGACTCTGGTTCGGCACGTATCACTTGCTGAATTACCCGGCGAACTATAGCGCGCCCATCTTCCGTTTCGCGGATTTTAATGCGGGATGGTACGCCAGCCGTAATGCGGCGTTTCAGAATGCCGTCAGCAAAGCCAGTGGTGTAAAGCTGGCGCTGGATGGGGATTTGATTCTCTACAACAGCAAAGAACCGGGTAAAACGGAGCTGGCGGTACGCAAGCTTGCCGGGAAGCTGGGGATGAGTGAGAGCGATATCCATCGTCAGTTGCAAAAAGGCGACAGCCAGGCCTTCGAGGAGACTGCGCTGTACGAGAAGATGTATAAGCTGGCGGAAGCGAAGGCAGGAAAAGCGTTACCACGGGAAATGCTGCCAGGTATTCAACTGGAAAGCCCGAAGATTACGCGTAATTTGACCACGGCATGGTTTGCTAAACGCGTGGACGATCGTCGGGCGAAGTGTATGGGTCAGTCATCGTTGTGATGACGATGGCGCCAGCGCACCACCGCCGCGATGACGCCAAGGATAAGGCATCCAGTGAGGAAGGGAATCAGTCCAAACAGGGTGCCTACGCCTAAGCCAATTTCAACACGCGGGCGTCCGGTTTCTTGCATCTGTAGCTGCATCAGTTCTTCATAGATACCGGGTGCATGGGCTAACAGATTTAAAACCTGAGCCCCGGCCCAGAAGCAAAACAGGACAAAAACGGCATACGCAATATTGCCGGGTAGGGAGGAGGTATCCCGATGCTTGCCCTTAAACAGGGATTTTGAGAGCGTAAAATCAGCCATAAAGACCTCCGGAAATAACCTGCTTTTTTGACGTATTGCCTGGAACTGACAGTGAGTCTGACAGGTGATCGGCAATGTCAATATCAGAATGATGGTAATTTCAGGTAGAGATTATTCCTGGATTTCGGTTTTTTGCTGATCGTCACAATTACGCAACCTTAAGTGAAATTAATTTACATTTCAGAAATTCCGCACAGGCCACAGACGTGTATGAGGAAATGTGCGAGGATGCGTTGTCATGTTGTATATCCACCGGAGCCGTTATGAACCTGCCTGTTAAAATCCGCCGAGACTGGCACTATTATGCCTTCGCTATTGGGCTTATCTTTATTCTCAACGGCGTGGTGGGCTTACTCGGTTTTGAAGCGCAGGGGTGGCAAACCTATGCGGTAGGGCTGGTCACCTGGGTGATTAGCTTTTGGCTGGCCGGATTAATTATCCGTCGCCGCGTGGAAGATGAAGAAGAAGCAAAGGATGCCCAATAGAGGTCTATCAGGCATCCTGGCGGGATTACATACTGGTTTTCAGCGCGCTATCCGCCGCATGGCGTTCCAGCGCCAGTTCGATCAGGCGAGTGATCAAATCGGTATAGCCTAAGCCGCTGGCCTGCCACAGTTTGGGATACATACTGATGTTGGTAAAGCCCGGCAGCGTGTTGATCTCATTGATCACCACATCATTCTCTGCGGTCAGGAACACATCCACCCGCGCCATCCCGGCGCAACCCAGCGTCTGGTAAGCCTGAATAGCGATCTCACGGATCTTGTCGTTAATTTCTGGCGCAATTGCCGCCGGAACCACGACTTTGGCCCCGTTATCGTCAATATATTTGGTATCGTAAGCATAGAAATCGCTGTTCAGGACGATCTCGCCACAGGTGCTGGCCTGCGGGTGATCGTTACCCAGTACCGCACACTCGATCTCGCGGCCTTTGATCCCTTGTTCCACCACCACTTTATGATCGAACTCAAACGCCAGTGCAACAGCCTGGTCGTATTGCGCTTCGCTGGTGACTTTGCTGACGCCAACGGATGATCCCTGATTGGCTGGCTTCACAAACAGCGGCAGACCCAGACGCGATTCGACCTCAGCAAAGCTGATGCTGTTGCGATTGGCGCGGGTGAGCGTAATAAATGGCGCGATGTTTAATCCGGCATCGCGCAGCAGACGTTTGGTGACGTCTTTATCCATGCAGGCCGCAGAACCCAGCACATCAGAACCGACGAACGGTAAATTCGCCACGCGCAGCATGCCTTGCAGTGAACCATCTTCACCCAGCGTGCCGTGCACGATAGGGAAAATAACATCGACCGTAGGCAGTGGCTGGCCGTTTTGAGCATCGATCAACTGCTGTTCTTGTTTACCCGGTACCTGCGCCAGGCTGGTCGTGGAAGGACGCAACGCAATGCGTGCCGGATCGTCAGAGTTGAGCAGATAGTTGCTGGCATCGCTCACGTGCCACTGCCCTTGTTTATCAATACCTAACAGCACAACGTCAAAGCGAGTCTTGTCGATGGCATCGACAATATTTTTTGCCGATTGCAATGACACTTCATGTTCCGCTGATTTACCACCAAATACGATTCCTACTCGCAACTTTGCCATCTTAAAAACCCATTCCTTGAATGCAAAGCACATACATTACCACGACAAAACGCAGGATTCCTCGGCTTCTGGCAGATTGTTTTGGTGGATTACCCGGGAATGAATACGCACAAATCTACAGGTCATGTTCGAAGCATAATCCCCTGCATACAATGTGGATTTGATGTGATGAATGTCACAAATATGATGAGCGGGGAGATAAAATACTAAACTGTGAAACATCGCACCTCTGGGCCCTCGTTTGAAGGCGTAATTTGTTAAGCTGCTCGCAGTTTTCAGCTAATTACCGTTATGAGTCCTTATGGAATCCTGGAGAGTTAACCTTATTTCCGTGTGGTTCGGTTGCTTTTTCACCGGCCTGGCGATCAGCCAAATCCTGCCTTTTCTACCGCTCTATATCTCCCAACTGGGCGTCACCTCGCACGAAGCGCTCTCAATGTGGTCCGGGTTAACGTTTAGCGTCACGTTTCTTATTTCTGCCATTGTTTCACCGATGTGGGGCAGTTTAGCTGACCGTAAAGGGCGTAAGCTGATGCTGTTACGGGCCTCGCTGGGTATGGCAATTGCCATTTTGCTGCAGGCATTTGCAACGAACGTCTGGCAGCTTTTTCTGCTGCGAGGAGTGATGGGGTTAACATCGGGATATATTCCTAATGCGATGGCGTTGGTGGCGTCGCAAGTCCCGCGCGAGCGTAGTGGTTGGGCGTTGAGTACGCTCTCAACGGCGCAAATTAGTGGGGTGATTGGCGGGCCGCTGATGGGCGGTTTTATTGCTGACCATGTTGGCTTACGTGCAGTATTTTGCATTACCGCCGCGCTGTTGGTGGTGAGTTTTTTGGTCACACTGTTCTTAATTAAAGAGGGTGTCCGTCCGACGATTAAAAAAAGCGAGCGTTTAAGCGGAAAAGCTGTTTTTGCTTCGTTACCGTATCCCGCGCTGGTTATTAGCCTGTTTTTTACCACCATGGTGATTCAACTGTGTAACGGCTCTATTGGCCCCATTTTGGCGCTGTTTATCAAATCGATGGTGCCAGATAGCTCAAATATAGCTTTTCTCAGTGGGCTGATTGCCTCGGTTCCCGGCATATCCGCTTTGATTTCAGCACCGCGTCTTGGAAAGTTGGGTGACAGAATTGGTACTGAACGGATTCTAATGGCAACGCTCATCTTCGCCGTGGTGCTGTTTTTCGCCATGTCATGGGTTACCACTCCGTTGCAGTTAGGGATATTACGTTTTCTGCTCGGCTTTGCCGATGGCGCAATGCTGCCTGCGGTGCAAACGCTATTAGTGAAATACTCCAGTGAGCAGATTACCGGGCGCATCTTTGGGTATAATCAGTCGTTTATGTATCTTGGAAACGTCGCTGGACCCTTGATGGGCGCAACCGTATCGGCAATGGCGGGTTTCCGCTGGGTCTTTATTGCTACCGCGAGCATTGTGCTTATTAACATCTGGCAACTGGCTATCGCGTTGCGACGCCGGCGTCTCGCTCGCTGAATGGCGGATTAACAACGCGGGTTGCCAGCGTTGTTAATCCATAATTGAAGATTATATATCAGGGTGACTATTAATCTCCTTACCCTTTTATATTGAATTATTCTGCAGTAAGCGTCATTCCCCCTTATTTTGTGTTGTGATTGTTTTCGCAAAACGTTTTATTTCTGCAATAAATACAACTTTCATCCTCTAGGAAGTTGTGAGTCTTAGTGATAACGTGGCCTTTATTTGGTTAAGGGAATACGAAAATGAAAAATCTCATCACTGAGTTGTTACTTAAGCTCGCCCAAAAAGAAGAAGAGTCGCAAAACCTGGCCGCGCAAGTCGCAACGTTGGAGCGGGTCATCATGGAAATGCTACGCAACATGGCAATAAATGAGCAGCAAACACTGATTCGTCAAATAGAAGGCGCGCTGGCAGGGGTAAGCCAAATGCCCGCGTTTCTAACGACTATGCAAAGTGCTGGCGAGAACCTACCCAAAACGTGTTGAGATATCTGCAGATACTTATCCACGAATTATCATAAAAGTGTCACATCAAATACTTATAGTCGCTTTGTTTTAATTTTACCGTATTTGTACATGGAGAAAATAAAGTGAAACAAAGCGCACTCGCTATTGCCCTGTTACCTTTGCTGTTTACCCCGGTTATTAATGCAGAAACATCTACCGTAGTGGCTATGGATAATCGTGCCGCACAGGGAGATATCACCACACCGGGTGGCGCGCGTCGATTAACGACTGATCAAACGGCAGCACTACGAGATTCTTTGAGCGATAAACCAGCCAAAAATATTATTTTATTGATCGGCGATGGTATGGGAGACTCGGAAATTACCGCTGCGCGAAATTATGCTGAAGGCGCGGGTGGTTTTTTTAAAGGTATTGATGCGCTCCCCCTGACCGGACAATACACGCACTACGCGTTGGATAAAAAAACGGGTAAACCTGACTATGTGACCGATTCTGCAGCCTCTGCGACGGCATGGACGACCGGGGTTAAAACATATAACGGTGCGCTGGGCGTTGATATTCACGAAAAAGATCACGCCACTATTCTGGAAATGGCCAAAGCTGCCGGTCTGGCGACAGGCAACGTATCTACTGCTGAATTGCAGGATGCCACCCCCGCCGCGCTGGTTGCACATGTGACGTCGCGTAAATGTTACGGTCCGAGCGTCACCGCTGAGAAATGCCCGACGAATGCGCTGGAAAAAGGCGGAAAAGGGTCAATCACCGAACAATTATTGAATGCCCGCGCTGATGTTACGCTGGGTGGCGGGGCAAAAACCTTTGCTGAGACCGCTGCAGCGGGCGAGTGGCAGGGTAAAACGCTGCGTGAGCAGGCTCAGGCCCGTGGTTATCAGATGGTCAGTGATACCGCGACGCTTGCAGCCATTACCGAAGCGAATCAGGATAAACCGCTGTTAGGCTTGTTCTCTGACGGCAACATGCCGGTACGCTGGGAAGGGCCAAAAGCGTCTTACCACGGTAACCTTGATAAGCCAGCCGTGACCTGTACGCCAAATCCAAAACGTAACGACACGGTACCAACGCTTGCGCAGATGACGGATAAAGCGATTGAGCTATTAAGCAAGAATGAAAAAGGCTTTTTCCTGCAGGTAGAAGGCGCGTCCATCGATAAGCAGGATCACGCCGCAAACCCGTGTGGTCAGATTGGTGAAACGGTCGATCTGGATGAAGCCGTGCAGCGCGCGCTGGCTTTCGCGAAGAAAGACGGCAATACGCTGGTCGTCGTGACTGCTGACCACGCGCATGCCAGCCAGATTGTTGCGCCAGACACCAAAGCCCCTGGCCTGACTCAGGCGCTGAATACCAAAGATGGCGCGGTGATGGTTATCAGCTATGGCAACTCGGAAGAGGAATCACAGGAGCATACCGGCAGCCAGTTGCGTATTGCCGCCTATGGCCCGCATGCGGCGAATGTGGTCGGCCTGACCGATCAGACCGACCTGTTTTACACCATGAAAGCGGCGTTAGGGCTGAAGTAACCGGCTATTTGGTCACTTAATTTTAATAATGAGGTGGCTATTTTTGCGTCAGCAACCAGACTTACTACACGTCATCCTTCAGGCAGCCAACATCGAGGTCGCTTGAAAGGTGACGTGTAGAGTGAATACTCACAACAGGATGGTGCTATGAAAATAACATTGCTCGTTACCCTATTGTTTGGCCTGGTTTTCTTAACTACTGTCGGTGCTGCCGAGAAGACGCTAACCCCGCAACAACAGCGTATGACCACCTGCAACCAGCAGGCGACGGCGCAGACCTTAAAAGGGGATGCCCGGAAGACATATATGAGTGATTGCCTGAAAAACAGTAAGTCTGCGCCTGATGAAAAGAGTCTGACGCCGCAGCAGCAGAAAATGCGTGAATGCAATGTTCAGGCAACAGAGCAGTCGCTGAAAGGCGACGATCGTAAAAAATTTATGAGCGCTTGCCTGAAAAAAGCTGCGTAATACATACGGGTGAGCGGATAAAATCGCTCACCCGAAATATCATACTTCCGCCGCCAGACCCCTTTCTATAATTTGGGAAATTTGTTTCAGAATATTCCCAAATACGATGAATGATGAAAACTTTTATCAAAAGAAGGCCGTACCGAATGAAGCATTTATATCGCTTCATCAAAACGACCACCAACGTTCCGGTCTGCGATTTGCCCGACGGATAAGGCTGCCTCGCGCAGTCGGGCTGGGGGGAATGTTTTTCCCCATCGCGTCGGTATTAGTCTCGCAACCTATAACCGGAGGTTGGTGGCTATTACTGGTGGGGTGGGCGTTTGTCTGGCCACACCTGGCGTGGCAGTTGGCGAGCAAAGCGGAAGATCCGCTGTACAGTGAATTTACGAATATTAAAGCCGATGCGATCCTCGCGGGCATGTGGATGGGGATCATGGGGGCAAACCTGCTACCATCCACGGCGCTGCTGATGATTATCTGCATCAACCTGATGGGCGCAGGTGGGGTGCGATTATTCATCGCTGGCGTCGTGTTGATGGTGGTTTCATGTCTGGTGACGCTACAGTTAACGGATATTCCGGTCGTGTTTAGCAGTACGCAACTGAGCGTGTTGTTGTCGCTGCCGGTACTGGTGATTTATCCGCTACTGTTTGCCTGGGTTAGCTACCAGACGGTGATCAAATTGGCGGAGCATAAACGCCGCCTGCAGGTAATGAGTACGCGGGATGGAATGACCGGAGTTTATAATCGGCGCCATTGGGAGCTACTGCTGCGCAATGAATTTGATAATTGCCGTCGTCAGCAACGTGATGCCACTCTGCTTATTATCGATATCGACCATTTTAAGAGCATCAATGATACCTGGGGTCATGACGTTGGGGATCAGGCGATTGTTGCGCTGACGCGTCAGTTGCAAATGACGCTGCGCGGCAGTGATGTGATTGGGCGTTTTGGTGGTGATGAGTTTGCGGTAATTATGTGCGGTACACCTGCAACCAGCGCAATCGCAGCGATGTCGCGCGTCCATGAACGACTTAGCCAGTTACGCTTGTCCTGTGCTCCGCAAGTAGCCCTGCGAATTAGCGTCGGTGTTGCTCCGCTGACTTCTGAAACAGAGCACTATCGGGAATGGTTGAAGTCAGCGGATATGGCGCTTTACAAAGCAAAGAATGCCGGACGTAACCGTACTGAAGCGGCGGCCTGACGTCCGACTTGCACTCAGGATTTGCTGAGTTTCTCTGATTGCTCCATGCATTTAACCATCGCTTCGATGACTGATGAACGGAAGCCGCGTTCTTCGAGGACGCGCACTGCCTCAATGGTGGTTCCACCTGGTGAGCACACCATATCTTTCAGTTCTCCGGGATGTTTACCCGTTTCCAGTACCATCTTCGCCGATCCCATGACCGCCTGTGCCGCGAATTTATATGCTTGTGCGCGTGGCATGCCGCCCTGAACGGCGGCATCCGCCATGGCTTCGATAAACATAAACACATAGGCCGGGGCTGAACCACTGACGCCAACGACCGGGTGAATCATCGATTCTGCGATGACTTCGGCTTCGCCAAAGCAGCGGAAAATATTCAACACATCAGCAGTATCTTCCGGTGTCACCAGCGCATTTGGGGTGACGGAAGTCATTCCTGCATTGACCAGTGACGGCGTGTTAGGCATTGCGCGGATAATTTTACGGTCATGACCCAGTGCGCGGGCGAGTTGATCGAGGGTGACGCCCGCGGCAATGGATACCACCAGAGAATCTTTGTTCAGACTGGAGGTGATTTCACTCAGCACCTTAATCATGATACCAGGCTTCACGGCGCCAAAGACAATATCTGCGATCTGCGCGACTTCTTGCGCAGACTGCGCCGCATTTATGCCGTACTGATCGTGCAGTGCTGCGACTTTATCGGGAGAGGGGGTATAGACCCAGATTTGTCCGGGGAGTACCTGGCCGCTGGCGATCAGGCCGCCAAGAATTGCTTTACCCATATTTCCGCAGCCGATAAAACCAATTTTCTTGTCCATCTTGTCACTCCCTATGCGTGATATTCATTGTTTTATACCCGTCATCCTTCAAGTAACTTGAATTAGTTAGGGTAAATCTGGGAAAGCTAAGCTTAGCGCGGAATGAAGGCGTTCAGAAGGAGAAACAGCGCTTTGCCTGAAAGTAAAAGCACGAGACAATGTGCAATTGCACATGTGTCTGGAGGTGTTATGACGATTTGGGTGGATGCGGATGCGTGTCCGAATGTGATTAAAGAAATTTTATATCGGGCTTCCGAGCGGATGCAGATGCCGCTCATTTTGGTCGCAAACCAGAGTTTGCGCGTTCCGCCTTCGCGTTTTATCCGCACCTTACGTGTTCCGGCCGGGTTTGATGTCGCCGATAACGAAATCGTGCGCCAGTGCAGCGCTGGAGACCTGGTGATCACGGCGGATATCCCGCTGGCTTCTGAAGTCATTGAAAAAGGCGCTGCGGCACTCAACCCACGCGGTGAACGCTATACCGAGGCGACAATCCGTGAACGTCTGACGATGCGTGATTTTATGGATACGCTGCGTGCCAGCGGGATCCAGACCGGAGGGCCTGATAGCCTTTCACCGCGTGACAGGCAACATTTTGCGGCTGAACTGGACAAATGGTGGCTGGAAGTTCAACGTAGAAAATAATGACTGTAATTTATTTTTTACACTTTCTTCGTGGTGAATTCTTGTTATAGTAGGGTTTAATCGATTTCATCGCCTTACTGGAACGTATTCTTTACACTTTGGCGATGTACTAGTTTGATGGTATGATTATAACTTTAACAGCATCAGATCCCGCTTACCTGCGGTTCTCTGGGGAACTTCTGTGATGACACAACCGCTTTATCTTGTTGGCCCCCGGGGGTGTGGTAAGACGACAACCGGTATGGCACTGGCGAAAGCCATCGACTTTCAGTTCGTTGATACCGATCGTTGGTTGCAATCACACGTGCAGATGACCGTGGCTGAAATTGTTGAAAGAGAAGGATGGGAAGGTTTTCGCGCCCAGGAAACGACCGCCTTGCAGGCCGTTACGGCCCCCTCAACAGTCGTGGCGACCGGCGGCGGTATTATTCTTACTGAATATAATCGTCACTACATGCGTAGTCACGGCATGGTCATCTATTTAAGTGCACCAGTATCGGTACTGGTAAACCGCCTGGAAGTGGCGCCTGAGGAAGGATTGCGCCCGACCTTAACCGGTAAGCCATTAACCGAAGAAGTGCAGGAAGTTCTTGAGCAGCGCGATGCACTGTATCGTGAAGCGGCGCATTATATTGTTGATGCGACGAATGAACCTTCGCAGGTTGTGGCCGATATTCTTGCGATACTATCGCAAGCCCGGTCACGGCTACAGGGCGGAGCTTATTGTTAAGGGCTTCCCGAGATAGACCAACCCTTCCACTCAATCCCGGGCGCGCAGACAAATTATCTGTCCTTTGCCGGAGCGTGCCTGTATCACAATTTTCGAACCTCCCGGTATACCGCGGAAATTGAAAGTTAAACGATAACAATCTAGTACTGGAATGATTTGGAATCTTTACACTATGCATCACCGATCTGCTGCTACGCTTTTGAGCATTTGTAGCGCAGGCCAGTGCCCGGCATTTGTCCGGGAATTCACAGCAAAGTAAGAAGACGGTGGAGCAACAAATGAGTACGTCGTTGGCTATCCTCACGATTGGTGTTGTGCCGATGTGTGAGGTATTACCGCTCCTGACGGAATATATTGAGGAACAACACATTACTCACCACAGCCTGCTGGGACAGATGCGGCGAGAAGATGTGATGGCCGAGTATGCGGTCTCGCCCGGCGAAGATGTGTTATTAACGCTGCTGAGCGATCATCAACTGGCTCATGTCTCGCGCCAGAAAGTCGAGCGCGATTTGCAAAGTATTGTTGAAGTGCTGGATAACCAGGGGGTTGACGTTATTTTGCTGATGAGCACGGCCTCAATTACCCGCCTGACGGCCCGCAATAGTATCCTGCTGGAGCCTTTACGAATAATTCCTCCCCTGGTGGCCTCAATTGTGGAAGGGCATCAGGTTGGAGTGATTGTGCCGGTCGCCGAATTGCGCCAGGCCCAGGAACAAAAATGGCAGGTGCTACAGACGTCTCCCGTCTATGCCGTGGCAAACCCGATTCACGGTTCTGAACAACAGCTGATTGATGCAGGAAAAGATCTGCTTGAGCAAGGTGCGGATGTGATCATGCTGGATTGTTTGGGTTTTAACCAACGCCATCGTGATTTACTGCAAAAGTCGCTGGATGTCCCGGTTCTTCTGTCTAACGTACTGATTGCCCGACTGGCATCCGAGTTGCTCGCTTAATTTTGCGTGACAGGTACAACGTCAGGCCCCTATATTGGTTATCAACTTAATCACGAGATAGGGCCAGTTGTATGCTTCAAAGTAATGAATACTTTTCCGGCAAAGTAAAATCGATTGGTTTTACCAGCAGCAGTACTGGCCGCGCCAGCGTTGGCGTTATGGCGGAAGGTGAATACACCTTTGGTACAGTAGCACCTGAAGAGATGACGGTGGTAAGCGGTGCGTTAAATGTGTTACTGCCGGGGGAAACTGAGTGGAAAGTATATGCCGCAGGGGATGTGTTTAACGTACCGGGCAACAGCGAATTTCATCTGCAAGTGGCAGAGCCAACATCCTACCTTTGCCGCTATCTGTAATTGTTTATTGCCTGATAATACTCACTTATCTGGCCTACAATATGCGTAGGCCAGATAAGTCGCAAGAGGTGACATCTGGCAATACGAAGTCACTCAGCGCTGTGCTTCGCCGCCTAATCCTTCCACCAGACTTTTAATCAACGCGGCCAGTTCACCCGTCATCAGGATGAAATCGGCATCAAAACGTTGAGCATAGTCTTCACGGTCGATGTCTTCATTCTGATCGCGCAGTTCATCGCTGAACTTCAGACGCTTAATGGAACCGTCGTCGCACATGACAAACTGAATACGCTGCTGCCAGTCGAGCGCCAGCTTGGTGACCAGTTTTCCTGCTTCAATGTGTACGGCAATTTCATCGCAAACCAGATCCTGTTTCTTCGCGCGGATCACGCCACCATCTTCCAGCATCGCTTTCAGTTCGGCTTCATCCAGTAGCTGGAAACCTTGCGCCGTCGTGCCGGAACGGACCCATTCGGTCAGCGTCAGTTCGATTGGGTTTTCCATCGTCAACGGGACAACCGGCAGTGAACCGAGGCTTTTACGCAGCAGTGCCAGCGTGTCCTCTGCTTTCTTTGCGCTTGCACAGTCGACAATGATCAGGTCATTGACGGTGTCGATCCACATCATTGTCTGGCTGAAGCGGCTAAAGGCGCGCGGCAGCAATGAGTGCAACACTTCATCTTTCAGCGAGTCTTTTTCGGTCTTTTTGAGCTTGCGACCCTGCTCAGCTTCCAGTTTGACTATTTTTGCTTCCAGCGCCTGTTTGATAACCGGCGACGGCAGAATTTTTTCTTCTTTGCGGGCGCAGATAATAATTTGGCCATTGGCGGTATGCGTTAATGCATCGCTGTGCGATCCCATCGGCGGAACCCAGCCCATTTTTGCCATATCCTGGCTACCGCAAGGGGTGAACGTCATTGATGCCAGCTGTTTTTCCATCTCTTCGGCACGCAAAGAAACATCGCGGCTAAGACGGTAAACCATTAAATTTTTGAACCACAGCATGATAATTTCCACGGCCTTGTCGTTAAATCCAGCGGGCATGATAGCGAATTGTCGCTATGCTTGCATTGTTAATCGGGAAGAGGAGTAAACCGTGCGTATTGGTATCGATTTAGGCGGTACGAAAACGGAAGTTATCGCGCTTGGCGATGCGGGTGAACAGCTTTTTCGCTATCGCCTGCCGACGCCGCGTGATGATTATCGACAAACCATAGAAACCATCGCCGCGCTGGTGGAGATGGCGGAAAAAGACACCGGGCAGGCGGGAACTGTGGGGATAGGGATCCCCGGATCGCTGTCGCCCTATACCGGGGTGGTGAAAAATGCCAACTCGACCTGGCTCAATGGACAACCCTTTGACAAAGACCTGAGTACGCGACTGAACCGTGAAGTCCGCCTGGCAAACGATGCTAACTGCCTGGCGGTGTCTGAAGCGGTCGATGGCGCAGCAGCGGGGGCGCAGACCGTGTTTGCGGTGATAATTGGTACCGGCTGTGGTTCCGGCGTGGCGCTCAATGGTCGGGTGCATACCGGTGGTAATGGCACGGCGGGCGAGTGGGGGCATAATCCGTTGCCGTGGATGGATGATGATGAGTTGCGCTATCGGCAAGAGGTACCTTGCTATTGCGGTAAACAAGGCTGTATTGAAACCTTTATCTCAGGGACCGGTTTTGCCACTGATTATCATCGCCTGAGCGGGAACCCGCTAAAAGGCAGTGAAATTATCCGTCTGGTTAACGAACAGGATGCGCTGGCGGAACAGGCGCTGAGCCGATATGAATTACGCCTGGCGAAATCGTTAGCGCATGTGGTGAATATTCTCGACCCGGATGTGATTGTGCTGGGCGGGGGAATGAGCAATGTCGACAGGCTGTACCAAAACGTTCCGTCACTGATTAAGCAGTTTGTTTTTGGCGGTGAGTGTGAAACGCCTCTGCGCAAGGCGTTACACGGTGACTCCAGTGGCGTGCGCGGCGCGGCCTGGCTGTGGCCGCAGGCATAAACTTTTACGTCGCGGGTGCAACGTGTTGCACACCGCGCTTCAGACGACCATAGATCAGCAGTGATGACATCGCGGAAAAAGACAGTAGCGCCGCAGGGATCGTTACGTAGTTGTAGGCAAAGCCCAGCGTCAACATTAAGCCGCCGAAGTAAGCGCCAATTGCGCTACCCAGATTAAAGGCCATTTGCCCTCCGGCCGCTCCCAGCAGTTCACCGCCCTTCGCGTTTTGCAGCAGTAAAATTTGCAGCGGTGCTGATAGCGCAAATAGCCCTGCACAGCAAATAAAGGCGAACGTCAGCGATGCGGCTTTGATGCCGCCGAATGCAAACAGCAGCAGCAGGGCCACGACAATCACAAAATCGGTTACTATCGCAATGCGTAGCGGCGTGTAGCGACCAGACAGTCGTCCGCTCATCAGGTTGCCCAACACCATCCCCAGCCCAACCAGCATCATGATGAAAGTCATCAGCGCTGCGGAGAATCCCGAGATGTACATCATGTAGGGTTTTACGTAGCTGAACCAGGCAAAAACACCGGCGTTCCCAAACATGGTGGCGGAGAAAATGAGCCACGGTTCGGGACTTTTCAGAAAGTGAAATTGCTCACGTAGTCCGCCTTTTGCTTCGTCGCGGAGGTTGGGTACCCAAAAGATAACCGACAGAATAACGGCGATGTTAAACACGGCAATCAGCAGAAACGTGTAGCGCCAGCTAAATGTCTGACTCAGCCAGGTGCCAACAGGGATGCCAATCAGATTGGCGACGGTCATGCCGGAAATCATACCCGCTACGGCGGCGGTGACTTTACCAGGACGCGCCAGCTTTGACAGGATAATCGCGCCGACGCCAAAAAATGCCCCGTGTGGAAAACCGGAGATTAGCCGGCCTACCGCCAGCATGAACAAGGAGGAGGAGAAGGTGAAGATGGCGTTCCCGGCTACACACAGTGTGACCAGAAACAGCAGAATATGTTTGAGGGAAAAACGATTGGAAAACACGGCGATAATGGGGGCGCCGATGACAACGCCAAAGGCGTAAAACGAAATCATATGGCCAGCATCGGGGATGGAAATGCCCACGTCACGTGCCAGTTCGGTTAATACGCCCATCATGCCAAACTCGGCCATGCCCAGCCCAAACGTCCCGAGGGCTAAAGAGAAAATGACTTTTTTCATACTACCTGCCAACAATAAAGACGCAGGATATGCGCCACAGCGCCGAATGCTCGCCGCCAATAAAGGGATAGCTTGCGGATAAGAAAGAGAGATTGCCATTTCATATCCGTCTTTGTGTATTCACGATCGTGCTATGTATTATGCCGGATGGTGCTTGCGCTTATCCGGCCTGCGAAATCGCACCCACTGACCGATTACTCCACCGCAAACATCTTGTCGAGTTTGCTGTAACCTAATCCATTGATTTTTTTAACCTTGATCTGCACGGGAATACGTTCTTTCATCGCTTCGACGTGGCTTATCACACCAATGGTCTTGCCCGTGGCGTTCAGGGCGTCCAGCGCGTCGAGGGCGGTATCCAGCGTTTCGCTATCCAGCGTACCGAAGCCTTCATCGAGGAACAGGGAGTCAATGCGAGTTTTGTGACTGACCAGATCGGACAACGCCAGCGCCAGCGCCAGACTCACGAGGAAGCTCTCGCCGCCGGATAGCGTGCGGGTATCACGCACGGCATCGGCCTGCCAGGTATCCACCACTTCAAGTTCCAGCGCCTCACTGGCCTTGCGTTGCAACAGATAGCGACCGTGCAGGCGGGTCAGCTGATTGTTGGCCAACCAGACAAGGTTATCCAGCGTCAGTCCCTGGGCAAATTTGCGGAATTTATCACCTTCTTTCGAGCCGATCAGCGCATTCAGGTAGCCCCAGTCTTCGACCTGCTGTGAGGCCTTTTCAATCTCTTGCATCAGGGTCTGCTGTTGCTGCCGGTTTTCGGCATCCTGCCGGAGCTGCTGGCGAATTTCGCCCTGGCGCGTGGTGTTATCCCGCAGTTGTTGCGTGAGCAGTGCCAGTGCATCGCGAAGATATTCCACGGTGAGTGTGAGATCCGCGCCAGCAGGCGGTTGCTGCTGATGCGTTGCCAGCGCCTGCTGAGCCTGGTTAAGCAGTGTTTGCGCCTGTTGTCGCTGGCCTTCCAGCGACTGCTTAAGCTGCTCAAGATGGTTAAATGCCTCTTCATCCAGCAGGGCAGCAAGGAAGGCGTCGCGATCGTCAAAAACACTGGCCTGCAATGCGCTATCAAATTGTGCCTGTATCTCAATTGCGCGTTGAGCTTCCTGGGCTTCCTGTTGTTGCAGCGACTGCCACTGGCCCTGTAATGAGAGGCAGTCGTCGTGCACCTGCCGCCAGTTTTCCAGCGCCAGGCTTTCTGTCGTTTCTTCCTTTGTGCCGGTTTCGGGCAATGTTTCCAGCAATGGCGCAAGCTGTGCCATTTTCGCCTGGAGCTCGGTCAGTTCATTCTGACGACGCTGCCACATCTGCGCTTCGCCCGCACGTGCGTTAAGCCAGGCGGTGATATCGTCATCGGCAGGAAGCGACAGACCGTAGCGGGTTAATTCAGCGAGAAGCGTAGTCTGCCGCTGTTCAATATGCCGCTGAAGCTGGGTTATCTGTTCGGAATGCGCAGTAATTTGAGCCTGCAGGGCATGACGCAGGCTCAACTGGTGAAGCTGTTGTTCGTGTTCCTCCTGGGCTGCAAGCCAGGGGGCGATATCATCCTGCGGTTGTAACGTTATGTTCAGACGGGTAGTCAGCGCCTGCCACTCTTTAGTAAGTGCTTGCTCCTCCTGAGAAAGCGTCTGTACCTCGCGTTCATCGCGCTGTAACTGTTGGGTTATCGCGTCGAGCTGTCCGCGTAGCGTTGACCCCTCATCGGCCAGCGTTTTGACCTCTTTTTCTAATGCATCCCGTCGCGCCTGATTGACGCTGAGTTCGAGTGTTTGATAGTGCTCAATGGCCGGATGCGTCGTGGAGCCACAAAGTGGACAAGGCTGTCCGGATTGCAGTAAAGCACGCTGGCTTTCCAGATCTTTAATCCGTGCTTCCTGCTCGCAGAGCGTTTTTACATCGGTCAGATGCTGATTTTTATCTTTATAACGCTGACGTTTTTCTGCCAGGGCCGCGTTGCGCTGAGCTTGCTCCTGCTGCCGCTGCTGAATTGTGCTGCGTAGCTGTACCAGCTGTTTTTGTTTCGGTGCAATTTGTCCATGCAGATTGCTCAGTTGCTGGCGTAATGGACGCCACTGTGAGTGCTGCGCCAGTGCTACCGTGACCTCTTGCGCGTTAAGGGCCAACGAGGGAAGCGGCAGTGCATCCAGCTTGCGTACGTCGCTGTCGCGTAGTTTTTGCCACTGACGTAGCTGGTCGTTAGCGTCAGATTGCTGTGCCAATAGCGCTTTCCATCCTGCCAGTTCGCTGCTCCATAAGCGGAAACGGTCATGTTCGTTCAGCCAGTCGGTTAGCGTCTGCTGTTCGGTGAGCAGGGTCACCGACTGTTTTTGTGCCTGCTGACGGATGCGCCCACGCAGCGTTAAGCTGCTTTGTAAGCGAGCATTCACTTCCTGAATATTCTGTCGTGTTCGGCTAAGCGTGGCGGATTGTTCCTGAATTCGCTCCCAGTGCGGGCGCAACGCTCTGGCGGGATGTGCCAGGCTGAGTGTCGCCAACTGCGGCTGTGCTTTTTCTTGTGCCTCTTTTGCGGTTTGTAATGCTTGCTGGTGGCGGCGTATTTCCGCCTGCAGCTCATTTTGTCGGGTGAGCCAATTAAGATGCTGTTGCTGGATGTGCTGACGGGTAAGATGCTGTTTCTCTTCGTCAGTAAGTACCTGCAAACTTTCTGTCAGTGACTGCACCTGCTCTGCGGCGAGCAGGGCAACACCGCTGGCCTGCGCCTGTAGCTTTTCCAGCGCAGTGCGCGCCGCTTTATGTTTTTCGAACACCATGGCGGAGATTTGTCCATAAATCTCGGTCCCCGTCAGTTCTTCCAATAGCTCGGCGCGTTCTTTCGGTTTGGCATTGAGAAAAGCAGCGAACTGCCCCTGAGACAGCAGCATAGAACGGGTAAAGCGTCCGTAGTCCAGCCCGGTAAGTTCGGCAGTGATTTCCAGCTTGTCTTTAACTTTATCGGCGAGGATTTTGCCATCGGCGCAGCGAGCCAGTTCGACACGCGGAACCTGCAGGTTACCTTCTGGTTGATTGCGCGCGCGGTTCTGACT
Source organism: Citrobacter sp. U14242 (assembly GCF_046555775.1). Lineage (NCBI taxonomy): Bacteria > Pseudomonadati > Pseudomonadota > Gammaproteobacteria > Enterobacterales > Enterobacteriaceae > Citrobacter > Citrobacter sp. U14242. Next base: position 289,068 of record NZ_JBKGLW010000003.1, on the reverse strand, counting down.
CCAGAATGCGCGATAGGCTTCGCCTCTGACCTCGAATTCAACTTCGGCCAGACATTCCGCCGTGTCGCGGGTCATCAGGTCATTTTGCGACTGCGATACGGTATTGAGTCGTGGTGTTTCGTGGTACAGCGCGAGGCAAATGGCGTCCAGCAGGGTGGTCTTCCCGGCACCGGTTGGACCGGTGATGGCAAACAGCCCGTTGCTGGCAAAAGGCTCTGCCGTGAAATCAACTTTCCATTCCCCTTTCAGGGAGTTGAGGTTTTTCAGACGCAGGCTGAGAATTTTCATGCTTCGGTCTCCCCGGCGAGCGTGTGTAAGGTCGTGTTAAACAGGTGATTCAGGCGCTCACGCTGTGGATCGTCGAGTTCTTCCAGCGCCAGACGGCGGTCAAATACCTCTGTCACGCTCAATTCACTCAACGTTTCACGTCGTTCATTGGCCATGATGCGCTCGCGTTGTTCACGGCTACGACGCACCAATAAGACTTCTACCGGTAAATCCTCGGTCAGGGCCTGGATTTTGCGCTGCATATCGTGCAGATAGTCATCGGTTGCGATTTCTATATCTAACCACACCGGCGGTTCCTGTTGCGTGTCACGCCATTGTTCCAGCTGTGCGCTAATCGTCGCTATATCGCCTTTCAACACGGCAAGCTGTTGGGTTACTGGCACGATGAGGTTTTCAACGGCGCTCAGCTTACCGTTTTCAAAGCTCACCAGGTGGACGCATTTGCTTTTGCCGCACTCGTCAAAACTGAGTGCAATTGGGGAGCCGCAATAGCGAATATGTTCTGTACCGCCGATGACCTGTGCCCGGTGAATATGTCCCAGCGCGATGTAATCCGCTGGTGGGAAATTTTGTGCCGGAAAAGCATCCAGCGTCCCAATATAAATATCACGTACGGCGTCACTTTTACTGGCACCGACGGTGGTCAGATGTCCTGTCGCAATAATCGGCAGATTCTGGTCGCCACGCAGCGCGCAGGCGTCCTGATATTGCTGTTGGTAATAGTCGGTGATTGCACCTAATACATGCTGCTGTTTTTCGTGACCGGTTAGCCCCGCCTGGCTGGTAATGATGTCACGTGGGCGTAAAAAAGGAACCGGACAGAGGATCGCGCCCGGCATGCCGTCGCGTTGAAGTAGCACTTGCGGTGCATGGCCCGCGCTGGCCACGACGGTGGTGTTGAGGAACGCCAGAATATCGCGGGATTCATTGAGTGTGGCAACGGAGTCATGGTTTCCTGCCAGCACGACCAGATGACAGCCTGTTTGCTGTAGATTGACAACAAAACGGTTATAGAGCTCGCGGGCGTAGCTTGGCGGTGAACCGGTATCAAAAATATCGCCTGCCACAATAATGGCATCCACCTGATGGGATTGTGCCGTTTCCAGCAGCCAGTCGAGAAAGGCCTGGTGTTCAGCGGCGCGGCTCTTGCTGTAGAAATTTTGGCCCAGATGCCAGTCAGACGTGTGGAGGATGCGCATAAGAGTTCCATGACAAAAAAACGATGGCGGAGATTATAACCTTGCAAGGGCGGTAATATCTTGTTTCCGGGCTGTCATAATTCGCCTGGCTGCGTTAAACCTGGACTATCTTTTCATAAATCTGTCATAAAAGTGACGCATAATGCCACGGTATTGATGGCAAACGATTTAATTATAAACAGGGCAAATCATGGCGAGACGTATTCTGGTCGTAGAAGATGAAGCTCCAATTCGTGAAATGGTCTGCTTCGTGCTCGAGCAAAACGGTTTTCAACCCGTAGAAGCCGAAGACTATGACAGTGCTGTGAACCAACTTAATGAACCCTGGCCGGATCTTGTCCTGCTTGACTGGATGCTTCCCGGCGGCTCGGGTCTACAGTTTATTAAACACCTCAAGCGTGAAGCGATGACGCGGGATATCCCCGTGATGATGCTGACGGCGCGCGGTGAAGAAGAAGACCGTGTGCGGGGACTGGAAACCGGCGCGGATGACTATATTACTAAGCCGTTCTCTCCGAAGGAGCTGGTGGCGCGTATTAAAGCCGTATTACGACGTATTTCCCCCATGGCGGTGGAAGAGGTTATCGAGATGCAGGGGCTGAGTCTTGACCCTACCTCGCACCGTGTGATGACCGGTGAGGACCCGCTGGATATGGGACCTACCGAATTCAAATTGCTCCATTTCTTTATGACCCATCCTGAGCGTGTCTACAGCCGCGAGCAATTACTCAATCATGTGTGGGGAACCAACGTATATGTAGAGGACCGGACGGTCGATGTACATATTCGTCGATTGCGTAAAGCGCTGGAGCATAGTGGGCATGATCGTATGGTGCAGACGGTACGCGGGACGGGATATCGCTTTTCGACTCGCTTCTGACTGCAGGTAATAAGAGCCTGAGGGATTAGGCTGTAAATGGAGTGTGACGTTTGCTTGAACGATTGTCATGGAAAAGGCTGGTACTGGAGCTGATCCTCTGCTGCATACCGGCTTTTATCCTTAGCGCTTTTTTTGGTTATCTACCCTGGTTTTTACTGGCGTCGGTAACGGGTCTGCTTATTTGGCATTTCTGGAATTTATTGCGGTTGTCCTGGTGGCTGTGGGTCGACAGGAGTATGACGCCTCCACCGGGGCGTGGCAGTTGGGAGCCACTGCTCTACGGCCTGCATCAAATGCAGTTGCGTAACAAAAAGCGCCGTCGCGAATTGGGTAACCTCATTAAACGTTTTCGCAGCGGTGCCGAATCACTGCCCGACGCAGTGGTGCTGACCACTGAAGAAGGCGGGATTTTCTGGTGTAACGGACTGGCACAGCAGGTTTTAGGGTTACGCTGGCCGGATGATAGCGGGCAAAACATTCTTAACCTGCTGCGCTACCCGGAATTCACTTTATACCTGAAAACGCGCGATTTTAGTCGGCCGATCAACTTGGTTCTCAATACCGGACGGCATCTGGAAATTCGTGTAATGCCCTACACCGATAAGCAATTGCTGATGGTGGCGCGTGATGTTACGCAGATGCACCAACTGGAAGGTTCCCGGCGTAACTTTTTCGCCAACGCCAGCCATGAGCTGCGCACACCGCTGACGGTGCTGCAAGGTTATCTGGAGATGATGCAGGAGCATCCGCTGGAAGGGACGACGCGAGAAAAAGCGCTGCATACCATGCGTGAGCAAACCTACCGTATGGAAGGGCTGGTGAAGCAGTTGCTGACACTGTCGAAAATTGAAGCTGCACCGACGATGATGCTCAATGAAAAGGTGGATGTACCGATGATGCTGCGCGTGGTTGAACACGAAGCACAAACGCTGAGCCAGCATAAACACACGTTTACTTTTGATGTTGATAGCCAACTGAACGTGCGGGGCAACGAAGAACAACTGCGTAGCGCAATCTCAAACCTCGTGTATAACGCGGTGAATCACACGCCTGCGGGAACGCATATTACCGTACGCTGGCAGCATGTGGCGTCGGGAGCGGAGTTTAGCGTGGAAGATAACGGTCCGGGTATTGCTGCTGAGCATATTCCACGTCTGACTGAGCGTTTTTATCGTGTAGATAAAGCGCGATCCCGACAAACGGGGGGGAGCGGATTAGGACTGGCGATTGTGAAGCATGCTCTGCATCATCACGACAGCCGTTTGAATATAGACAGTACCCCAGGCAAAGGAACACGTTTTAGTTTTGTGCTTGCGGAACGTTTAATTGCCAAAAATAACGGTTGAAACGTATTCGTAAGCTTATCTTTCCAAAAGCCAGCGCAAGCTGGCTTTTTTTGTTGCAGTCAATAAATAGATCCTGAATTTTACGACGTTTGATTGTTTTTTGTTCGCATGATTACCCATGTCTTTTTCCAGGGAATGGTGTTTTGTGCTGGCTCAATTTTTCATATCGCTATATTGTTCTGGTTTTTAGATCCCACCTTGCTTTAAAACGTTATAAGCGTTTAAATTGCGCATCAAATGCTGTCATACCGACTGCATTTACGCGGTAAATCGAAAAACTATTCTTCGCCGCGCCATGCAGGGAGAATTTCCCGCTGGAGTTGCTTAAAAATTCCGCTGTATCATCCCGCGGGGAAAGGCAGAAAATTAAACGTTTTCAACACCACATCCACAGGCAGTAAGACTTTATGACCCATCAGTTAAAATCGCGCGATATTATCGCTCTGGGATTTATGACATTTGCACTGTTCGTTGGTGCAGGTAACATTATTTTCCCCCCAATGGTTGGTTTGCAGGCAGGCGAACACGTCTGGACTGCAGCCTTTGGCTTCCTGATTACCGCCGTAGGCCTTCCGGTACTTACCGTGGTCGCACTGGCGAAAGTAGGCGGCGGCGTGGACAGCCTGAGCACGCCTATCGGTAAAGTTGCCGGTCTGCTGCTGGCTACCGTCTGCTATCTGGCCGTGGGGCCATTATTCGCCACGCCGCGTACCGCAACGGTTTCGTTCGAAGTTGGGATTGCACCGTTGACCGGTGATTCCGCGCTGCCGCTGTTCATCTACAGCGTGGTGTACTTCGCGATTGTGATTCTGGTGTCACTGTATCCCGGCAAACTGCTGGATACCGTGGGCAACTTCCTGGCTCCGTTGAAAATTCTGGCACTGGTTGTGCTTTCCGTGGCGGCGATTGTCTGGCCAGCGGGCCCGATCAGCAATGCGATGGAAGCCTATCAAAACGCAGCATTCTCGAATGGCTTTGTGAACGGCTATCTGACGATGGATACGCTGGGTGCGATGGTCTTTGGTATTGTTATCGTGAACGCTGCTCGCTCGCGTGGCGTTACCGAAGCACGTCTGCTGACGCGTTATACCGTCTGGGCGGGTTTGATGGCGGGTATCGGCTTAACGTTGCTGTACCTCGCGTTGTTCCGCCTGGGTTCAGACAGTGCGACGCTGGTCGATCAATCTGCTAACGGTGCGGCAATTCTGCATGCGTATGTTCAGCACACCTTCGGTGGTGCAGGCAGCTTCCTGCTGGCGGCGTTGATTTTCATTGCTTGCCTGGTGACTGCGGTTGGACTGACCTGTGCGTGCGCCGAGTTCTTCGCACAGTATGTTCCACTGTCTTATCGTACGCTGGTGTTTATCCTTGGCGGCTTCTCCATGGTGGTCTCTAACCTTGGCCTGAGCCATCTGATTCAGATCTCTATTCCAGTGCTGACGGCTATCTATCCGCCATGTATCGCACTGGTTGTATTAAGTTTTACCCGCTCATGGTGGCATAATTCTTCCCGCGTCATTGCACCTGCGATGTTTATCAGCCTGATTTTTGGTATCCTTGATGGCATTAAAGCTTCTGCAATTGGCGATGTCTTACCAGCCTGGACCCAGCGTTTACCGCTGGCAGAACAAGGGCTGGCGTGGTTGATGCCAACAGTCGTGATGGTGGTCCTGGCCGTTATCTGGGATCGCGCAGCGGGTCGACAAGTGACCTCCAGCGCACACTAATATCACTGACAATAAGTTTTAACCACGGGGCTATTAATATGGCCCCGTGGTTTTTTATTGTGTTAACAGGTTAGGAATCGATGGAAAGTAATAACAAGCTAAAGCGTGGGCTGAGCACCCGGCACATTCGCTTTATGGCACTAGGTTCAGCAATTGGTACCGGGCTGTTCTACGGTTCAGCCGATGCCATCAAAATGGCGGGGCCGAGCGTGTTGCTGGCCTATATTATCGGTGGCGTCGCGGCGTACATTATTATGCGTGCGCTGGGCGAAATGTCAGTCCATAACCCCGCAGCCAGCTCTTTCTCGCGCTATGCGCAGGAAAACCTCGGACCGTTGGCTGGCTACATTACCGGCTGGACCTACTGTTTTGAAATCCTGATTGTCGCCATTGCCGATGTGACAGCCTTCGGTATTTACATGGGCGTCTGGTTCCCGGCCGTACCGCACTGGATTTGGGTACTCAGTGTCGTGCTGATTATCTGCGCTATTAACCTGATGAGCGTGAAGGTGTTTGGTGAGCTGGAATTCTGGTTTTCGTTCTTCAAAGTTGCCACCATCATCATCATGATTGTTGCTGGTTTCGGCATTATCATTTGGGGGATTGGCAACGGCGGGCAACCGACCGGCATCCATAACCTGTGGAGTAACGGCGGGTTCTTTAGCAACGGCTGGCTCGGGATGGTGATGTCGCTGCAAATGGTGATGTTCGCCTACGGCGGGATTGAGATTATTGGTATTACCGCGGGTGAAGCAAAAGACCCGGAAAAATCTATTCCGCGCGCAATCAATTCTGTCCCCATGCGCATTCTGGTGTTTTATGTGGGGACGCTGTTCGTCATTATGTCTATCTACCCGTGGAACCAGGTCGGCACAGACGGCAGCCCGTTCGTCCTGACATTCCAGCACATGGGTATTACCTTTGCGGCAGGCATTCTCAACTTTGTGGTTCTGACTGCGTCGCTGTCAGCCATTAACTCTGATGTCTTCGGTGTAGGCCGTATGCTGCACGGTATGGCTGAGCAGGGTAGTGCACCAAAAATGTTCGCTAAAACCTCGCGCCGCGGCGTGCCGTGGGTAACAGTGATGGTGATGACGATTGCGCTGTTGTTTGCGGTATATCTAAACTACATCATGCCGGAAAATGTCTTCCTGGTGATCGCTTCGCTGGCAACGTTCGCCACGGTATGGGTGTGGATCATGATCCTGTTGTCGCAGATTGCCTTCCGTCGTCGTCTGCCGCCGGAAGAAGTCAAAGCGCTGACGTTTAAAGTGCCTGGCGGCGTGGTCACGACGGTGATTGGTCTGATTTTCCTGGTCTTTATCATCGGGCTTATCGGCTACCATCCGGATACCCGTATTTCGCTGTATGTTGGCTTTGCGTGGATTATCCTGCTGCTGGCAGGTTGGGTATTCAAACGCCGCCGCGAGCGTCAACTGGCTGAAGTACAGTAATTTGTTTGCCGGGTAAGACAGTGTCGACACCCGGCAACATCTCCTCCCCCGAACTCCTCCCCCAATAAACGTTAAGATGATGAGTGATCCTGCACTTCGCTATGGCAAGGTGTCGTCATTATCATCAAAGGGGATACGTGATGTTGAACGCCTGGCACCTTCCGGTTGCCCCATTTGTGAAGCAAAACAAAGATCAACTGACGATTACGTTATGGCTGGCAGGGGAAAATCCTCCTCAGCGCGTGACGCTACGCGCTGAAAACGATAACGAAGAAATTTCCCTGTGCATGCACAAACAGCGCAGTCAACCGCACCCTGGTGTCACCGCATGGCGCGCGGCGATCGATCTTACCAGCGGGCAGCCCCGTCGACGCTATAGCTTTAAATTGCTTTGGCTCGATCGTCAATTGTGGTTCACCCCGCAGGGATTCAACCGCTTTCCGCCTGCGCGTCTGGAGCAGTTTGCCGTCGATGTACCGGACAACGGTCCGCAATGGGTGGCTGACCAGGTTTTCTATCAGATTTTCCCGGACCGCTTTGCCCGCAGCCAGTCGCGTGATGCGGGGCCGGATAATGTCTATTATCACCACGCCGCCGGGCAGGATATTGTGCAGCGTGACTGGGAAGAACCGCTGACTGCAGAGGCAGGAGGCTCGACGTTTTATGGCGGCGATTTGGACGGCATCAGCGAGAAACTGCCGTATCTGAAAACGTTAGGGGTAACGGCGCTGTACCTGAATCCGGTATTTACCGCACCAAGTGTACATAAATACGATACCGAAGATTATCGCCATGTTGATCCGCAGTTTGGCGGCGATCGGGCGTTGCTGCGTTTGCGGCAGAACACGCAACAGCAGGGGATGCGCCTGATTCTGGACGGTGTTTTTAACCATAGCGGCGACTCACATGCCTGGTTTGACCGGCATCATCGCGGGACGGATGGAGCGTGCCATAATCCGGATTCCCCCTGGCGCGACTGGTACCATTTTTCTGATGATGGGGTTGCGCTGGACTGGTTGGGGTACTCAAGCCTACCCAAACTGGACTTTTCCTCTGAAAGCCTGGTGAATGAAATTTATCGTGGCGAAGACAGTATTGTTCGGCACTGGCTAAAAGCACCTTGGAGTATGGACGGCTGGCGACTGGATGTTGTGCATATGCTGGGCGAGGCGGGTGGCGCACGTAACAACCTGCAGCATGTGGCTGGGATTACCCAGGCGGCGAAAGAAACGCAGTCAGAAGCGTATGTGGTGGGTGAGCATTTTGGCGATGCCCGTCAGTGGCTACAGGCTGATGCTGAAGATGCCGCCATGAACTATCGCGGCTTTACCTTTCCTGTCTGGGGCTTTCTCGCCAACACCGATATCTCTTACGATCCGCAGTCGATTGACGCCCAGACCTGTATGGCGTGGATGGATAACTACCGCGCGGGTCTGTCGCATCAGCAGCAGTTGCGCATGTTCAACCAGCTCGACAGCCACGATACCGCCCGCTTTAAATCGCTGTTGGGCAAAGATGTTGCGCGCCTGCCGTTGGCAGTGGTATGGCTGTTTACCTGGCCTGGTGTTCCCTGTATTTACTACGGTGATGAAGTGGGGCTGGACGGGAATAACGATCCGTTTTGCCGCAAGCCGTTCCCGTGGCAAAAGGAAAAGCAGGATAGCGAGTTGCTGGCGTTATACCAACGGCTGGCAAAAATGCGTCACGGTAACCAGGCGTTACGCCATGGCGGTTGTCAGGTGATTTATGCCGAGGACAACGTGGTGGTGTTTGTGCGGGTACTGAACCGACAGCGCGTGCTGGTGGCGATCAATCGCGGTGACGCTTGTGAAGTCGTGCTGCCAGCCTCACCGTTGCTCGATGTCAGTCAATGGCAGCACAAAGAGGGCAAAGGCCAACTCGTCGATGATATCCTGATGCTGCCCGCAATATCGGCTTCAGTCTGGATGAGTCATTGATACAAACGCGTAATTTCCTCACTGGTCAGCAGCGTTTCCCGCCACCAGCGCTGCGCCAGCCCGTCGCTGTTATTGCGCCACGCCATATAGGCGACGTCTTTTTGACGAAATGAGATAACCGTTTTTTCCACCAGCTCACCGCTGGCAATCCATGGGCTGGCAATGTGGCGGGGAAGAAATCCACAGCCCATTCCCGCCCGCAACAGCATCACCTTGCTGTGGAAATCATCGACGCGAATCTGCGCCTGTTCATCCATCAGGTTGGTCTGTAACGGGTGGCAAAAGCGAGCGCTGTCGCTGATAACAATTGCCCGGTGCAGGCACAATTGCTCATTCGTCAGGTCATCAGGCGCGCTCGCCAGCGGGTGTCCTGGGGCGACGACAAAGACATTGTCCAGCGTGCCGAGCATTTTGTAGGACCAGGCGGCGGATGTGGGCGGTTCATTAATTGCGCCGAGGATAATATCTGCCCCGTTGTGGGTCAGTTCCTCCCATGAACCCGCCAGCGTATGGTGGGTAAAGTTGAGACGGGTTTGTTTATTAAGCGCATGAAATTCATCAATAATGGGTAGCAATGTGGCAAAGGGGAAGGAGTCATCGAGCGCTATTGCCAGTTCTTTTTCCCAGCCTGCGCTCAGCTGTAACGCTTGTTTCTCGAGGTCTTTGGCCGCGCGGAGCAGCAAACGCCCCTTTTCCAGCATCATCCGTCCGGTGTCGGTGAATTTTGCCCGGTGTCCGGAACGGTCAAGCAATTCAATGTTCAGATCGCTTTCCAGCTTCTTAATCATATAGCTGAGTGCTGCAGGTGTTTTAAATAGCGATTCGGCCGCTGCGGCAAAAGAGCCCTGTTTGTCGAGTGCGTCGAGGATCAGCAGAACGTCCAGATTGAGGCGCATAAGAGGAAAATATCCTTAAAATTAAACCCCTCTGTTGTACCGAAATGAGAAAAACAATACCAGTGAATATACTAGATGAGTCATGCTCATGATGTTGTTTAGGATATATCGCAAAACAGAATTAATAGTTTCACAGGATGGTTAGTTTTCTTTAATAACTCGTTAGAAATTTCCCGCTATACTCAACAAGCTTTCTGATTCAGGATCCTGCTACTGACAGCAGTTACAGGCTGTTGCCTTTTAACTTATTGATTAAGAAGGTGTGCTATGTCTATTCGGGAACTGATTGACCCACAAAACTCAACGCTTATTTTTATTGATCATCAGCCACAAATGTCATTTGGCGTGGCGAATATTGACCGCCAGACGCTGAAAAATAATACCGTCGCATTAGCTAAAGCCGGGAAAATATTTAATGTCCCCGTCATTTATACATCAGTTGAAACCAAAAGCTTTAGTGGTTATATCTGGCCGGAATTATTAGCCGTGCATCCTGATGTGAAGCCCATTGAACGCACGTCGATGAACTCCTGGGAAGATGCCGCGTTTGTGAAAGCGGTGAAAGCGACCGGACGTAAAAAACTGATTATCTCTGCGTTATGGACGGAAGTTTGTCTGACCTTCCCGGCGTTGATGGCGCTGGAAGAAGGTTATGAAGTGTATGTGGTGACCGACACTTCTGGCGGTACTTCTGTGGATGCCCATGAACGTTCTATTGACCGTATGGTGCAGGCGGGTGCCGTGCCGGTCACCTGGCAGCAGGTGTTGTTGGAGTATCAGCGTGACTGGTCACGTAAAGAAACCTATGACGCCGTCATGGATTTAGTGCGTGAACACAGCGGTGCTTACGGTATGGGTGTGGATTACGCGTATACCATGGTGCATGGCGCGCCTGAGCGCAAAGCCTAAATACACTTCATCCTTCATGTTGCCTCTTTGTTGGCTTCGTTTGCGTACCCCGGTCACTTACTTATGTAAGCTCCCGGGGATACACAACCTTGCCCCTCGATGCACCATGAATGATTTTGTGTATTGCTTCCGTGGCCTAAGCGGGCCTGTTTCCCTTCATCAAGGAACCCTTCATGGCGCAGAACAAACATGTGACGTTGGTAATTACTCACACCCTGCAGCCTGAACAGGCGCAGCGTTATGAGCAGTGGCTGGGGAAGATCATGCCGCTGGCCGCCGAGTTTCCCGGGCATCTTGGGGCGAATGTCATTCGACCCACAGATGGACAAAACCTGTGGAACATCATTATCCGTTTCGACAGCCTTGAGCATCTGTATAACTGGACTCAATCCGATACACGTCGGGAGCTGGTTGAGGAAATTGCACCGCTGCTGGCCGAAGGCGATAAAACAGAAGTGCGCACCGAAGCGGCCTTCTGGTTTACGCCGCCAGCCCCCCATGTACGCCAGCCCAAACGCTGGAAGCAGTTTTTGATAACGCTGCTGGTGATTTTCCCCAGTACCAACCTGGTGCCGTGGCTGACCGGTATTCTGCTGCCTTCAATGAAAGGCTCGTTACTCCTGCATCTGATTAATGATGCCTGTGTGGTTGCGCTGGTGGTCTGGTTGTGGATGCCCATCGTAACCCGTCTGTTTGCCGGATGGCTGAAAAAAGCCTGACCGGTTTCTCAGGAGATTGTTATGCCTCAAACTGCCACACTGATTCTGACGCACGGAAAAATTCATACTCTCGAAAAGCAAAGCCCGCAGGTAGAGGCGGTGGCGATCGCCAACGGGAAGATCCTCGCGACGGGTAGTCACGATCGGGTAATGAGCTTTGCGACCGAGGGTACGCAGATTGTCGATCTGCAGGGACACACCGTGATCCCGGGTTTAAATGATTCGCACCTGCACCTCATTCGCGGTGGGTTGAACTACAACCTGGAGCTGCGCTGGGAAGGGGTCCCGTCGCTGGCGGACGCACTGCGTATGCTCAAAGAGCAGGCTGACCGCACGCCGTCTCCGCAATGGGTGCGGGTGGTCGGCGGCTGGAGCGAGTTTCAGTTTGCCGAACGCCGTATGCCGACCCTGGAAGAGCTCAACGATGCTGCACCGGATACACCGGTATTTGTTTTGCACCTCTACGACCGGGCGTTGCTGAATCGCGCGGCGCTGAAAGCCGTTGGCTACACCAAAGCCACACCGGATCCGGCGGGGGGAGAGATTGTGCGTGACGACAATGGTAATCCAACCGGAATGTTGATAGCCAAACCGAATGCCATGATCCTCTATTCGACGCTGGCGAAAGGGCCAAAACTCCCGCTGGAGATGCAAGTTAACTCGACCCGCCAGTTTATGCGTGAGCTGAACCGCCTCGGGTTGACCAGCGCCATCGATGCCGGCGGCGGCTTCCAGAACTACCCGGAAGATTACGAGATCATCGAGCAACTGCACGCGAACCAGCAGATGACGGTGCGTATTGCGTATAACCTGTTTACCCAGCGTCCAAAGCAGGAGCTGGAGGATTTTGAGCGCTGGACGGATATGCTCAAACCCGGGCAGGGAACCGACTTCTATCGTGCTAACGGGGCGGGGGAAATGTTGGTATTTTCGGCGGCAGATTTCGAAGATTTCCTGCAGCCGCGCCCGGATTTACCGGAAGGCATGGAAGATGAACTGGAGCGCGTGGTGCGCCACCTGGTGGAACATCGCTGGCCGTTCCGTCTGCACGCCACCTATGATGAATCGATCACCCGTATGCTCGACGTGTTTGAGAAGGTGAACCGTGACATCCCATTCAATGGCCTGCACTGGTTCTTCGATCACGCCGAAACGATTACCGAACGCAACATCGAGAGGGTAAAAGCGCTGGGCGGTGGCATTGCCGTTCAGCATCGTATGGCATTCCAGGGCGAATATTTTATCGATCGCTACGGCAAAGAGGCGGTTAAACATACGCCGCCGGTCGCAAAAATGCTGGCGGCTGATGTACCGGTTGGTCTGGGTACCGATGCTACGCGTGTGGCAAGTTACAACCCGTGGACAGCATTGTACTGGCTGGTTTCAGGCCGTACCGTTGGCGGTATGGCGATGTACGATGATAACAACCGCCTGGCGCGAGATGTTGCCCTGGAACTGTGGACCGCAGGTAGCGCCTGGTTCTCCAGCGAGCAGGGTAAGAAAGGGCGTATTGAAAAGGATCAACTGGCAGATCTGGTGGTACTGTCAAAAGACTATTTCAGTGTGCCGGAAGAAGAGATCAAAGGCATTGAGTCAGTGATGACCATTGTCGATGGCAAAGTGGTTTATGCGGCTGGACATTTCACCCCGCTAGCCCCCCCAGCGATTCCGGTTGTTCCTGACTGGTCGCCCGTTGTGAAAGTACCGGGACATTATCGTTCAGCGCCGCCAGCTGCCGCGAAGGTTGGGGCGATGGTTCAGATGCATCAGTGCTGCGGAAGCTGTGGTGTGCATGGTCATCAGCATGATATTGCGCGTAAATCAGGGATTCCGGTATCAGATGACCGGGCGTTCTGGGGCGCATTGGGATGTTCGTGCTTTGCGTTCTGATCCAGGTTCTGGCGACAGAAAATAAAAAAGGCTCGCGAATGCGAGCCTTTTTTCGATTCATGCCAATTACAGGCTGGAAACGTTTTCGGTCAGGTATTTTGCTACGCCGTCCGGAGACGCGTTCATACCTTCTTTACCTTTTTCCCACTGCGCCGGGCAAACGTCACCGTGCTCTTCGTGGAACTGCAGTGCGTCAACCATGCGCAGCATTTCGTCGATGTTACGGCCCAGCGGCAGGTCGTTAACAACCTGATGGCGAACAACGCCGTTAGCATCGATCAGGAAAGAACCACGCAGAGCAACGCCCGCTTCCGGGTGCTCAATGCCGTAGGCTTTCTGGATTTCGCGTTTGATGTCAGCAACCATTGCGTATTTCACTGCACCGATGCCGCCTTTGTCGACAGGGGTGTTACGCCATGCGTTGTGGACAAATTCAGAGTCAAAAGAAACGCCAACCACTTCAACGCCACGTTTCTGGAATTCTTCGTAACGCTTGTCGAATGCGATCAGTTCAGACGGGCAAACGAAGGTGAAGTCCATTGGCCAGAAGAACAGAACGGTGGTTTTACCGTTGGTATGCTGTTTGAAGTTGAAGTTTTCAACAATCTCACCGCTACCCAGTACCGCAGCTGCTGTGAAATCCGGAGCCTGACGAGTTACCAGTACCATATAAATTCTCCTGCAAAGTTAAGGGGTTTTGGAACGCAACGCGGGCCAGTATAGAGAGTGTTTGGGAATAAGACAAAGAGGCGCTGGCAATCAATGAGACAGGTTTTGACTATCAATGTTCGCCGGATAGTGGCCTCGCCTTATCCGGCCCTACAACACATGCTGCAATCAAAGCGTTTTACGGCGTGCCTGTTCCATCATCTGCGGGTAAAACTGCCAGAAGCGTTCTTCTAACGCATCGTAATGGGTGTCCAGGTCGTACCATGAATCGCGCAGGGCATCGAGACGTGGACGACGACTGGCCATCCCGTTGAGTACGTTCTGGATAAAATCCATGTCGCGGTAGCGCTCAAGCCATTTCTCTGACCACATATAATTGTTCAGATTAATAAAGCGCGGCGGTGATTCTGGCAGAATAGTGGCAACCTGGGTGTGCGCGTAGCGAACAAAATCCGTCAGCGGGAAATCGGGAGAGATTTCTGACCAGTGTCGGGACAGGAAGTGATCCCACATGACGTCCAGCGTAATCGGTGCGACGCGACGCGTTTCGCTACGAAACCACGCTCTGGCTTCAAGGACTTGTGGCAGGTTATCGGTCATGACGTCGATTCGACGATGCATAAAAATGCCTTCCACCACGTCAGGCGAGTAGTGCGTTTCCGGATTACCCCGGACAAAATCCGCCAGCAGATTGCCGGAAAGCGAGCTGTCTGCTAAATGTGCTAAGTGCAGGTGTGCAAGAAAATTCATAGTTAAACGTTTATCCAGAGGGGTAAAGGTTGCAGGGAGGACGCCCCGGCACTAGACTACCCGCCTCTTATTTTAGTCTGAGTCAGTGTCATGCGCGTTACCGATTTCACCTTTGAATTACCCGATTCCCTGATTGCTCATTATCCGCAGGCTGAGCGCAGCAGTTGCCGCTTGCTGTCACTGGATGGGCCGACGGGCGCGCTGACGCACGGTACTTTCACCGATTTGCTCGATAAGCTCAACCCTGGAGATCTGCTGGTCTTTAATAACACCCGCGTGATCCCGGCACGTCTGTTTGGCCGTAAAGCTAGCGGCGGCAAGATTGAAGTGCTGGTCGAGCGTATGCTGGATGACAAACGTATTCTGGCGCATATTCGCGCCTCGAAAGCGCCGAAACCTGGCGCTGAACTGCTGCTGGGTGACGACGAAAGTATTAAAGCGACGATGGTTGCTCGTCATGACGCGCTGTTTGAAGTTGAGTTTAACGACGAACGCAGCGTGCTGGATATCCTCAACGCCATCGGCCATATGCCGCTGCCGCCGTATATCGATCGCCCGGATGAAGATGCCGATCGCGAACTGTACCAGACCGTGTATAGCGAAAAACCGGGCGCCGTCGCCGCGCCGACCGCGGGCCTGCACTTTGACGATCCGCTGCTGGCAAAACTGCGTGATAAAGGCATTGAGATGGCGTTCGTGACGCTGCACGTTGGGGCGGGGACGTTCCAGCCGGTGCGCGTAGACACCATTGAAGATCACATCATGCACTCCGAATATGCCGAAGTGCCGCAGGATGTCGTTGATGCAGTGCTGGCGGCGAAAGCGCGCGGCAATCGCGTTATTGCGGTAGGGACGACGTCAGTTCGTTCGCTGGAAAGTGCAGCGCAAGCAGCCAAAAACGACCTTATTGAACCGTTCTTCGGCGATACGCAGATCTTCATCTATCCCGGCTATCAATACAAAGTGATAGACGCGTTGGTGACCAACTTCCATCTGCCGGAATCGACGCTGATCATGCTGGTTTCCGCCTTTGCTGGCTACAAAAACACCATGCACGCCTATCATGAAGCGGTAAAAGCGGAATATCGCTTTTTTAGTTACGGGGATGCCATGTTTATCACGTACAATCCGCAGGCTATTTCTGAGCGTGTCGGGGAGTAAGTTTCCGGCATGAGTGTTTAAAACGTCGGACTGTTTTTCTGACGCAGGAGTGAAGATGAAATTTGAACTGGATACCACAGACGGTCGCGCTCGCCGCGGCCGCCTGGTTTTTGATCGTGGCGTAGTGGAAACGCCTGCCTTTATGCCGGTCGGTACTTACGGCACTGTTAAGGGTATGACGCCGGAAGAAGTTGAAGCGACTGGCGCACAGATCATCCTTGGCAACACCTTCCACCTGTGGCTACGCCCAGGCCAGGAAATCATGAAGCTGCACGGCGACCTGCACGATTTCATGCAGTGGAAAGGACCGATCCTCACCGATTCCGGTGGTTTCCAGGTTTTCAGCCTGGGCGATATTCGTAAGATCACCGAACAGGGTGTGCATTTCCGTAATCCGATCAATGGTGATCCGATTTTCCTCGATCCAGAGAAGTCGATGGAGATTCAATACGATCTCGGTTCCGATATCGTGATGATTTTCGATGAATGTACACCGTATCCGGCTGACTGGGACTATGCTAAACGCTCAATGGAGATGTCTTTGCGTTGGGCGAAGCGCAGCCGTGACCGTTTTGATGGCCTTGGCAACAAAAATGCGCTTTTTGGCATCATTCAGGGCAGTGTTTACGAAGATTTACGTGATATCTCTGTCAAAGGTCTGGTAGATATTGGCTTTGATGGCTACGCTGTCGGCGGTTTGGCTGTCGGTGAGCCGAAAGCAGATATGCACCGCATTCTGGAACATGTTTGCCCGCAAATTCCGGCAGATAAACCTCGCTATCTGATGGGCGTTGGCAAACCAGAAGATCTGGTTGAAGGCGTGCGTCGCGGTATCGATATGTTTGACTGCGTGATGCCAACGCGAAATGCCCGTAATGGTCATTTGTTTGTGACTGACGGCGTGGTAAAAATTCGTAATGCGAAACATAAAAGCGACACCAGTCCGCTCGATGCCGAGTGTGATTGCTACACCTGTCGCAATTATTCGCGTGCTTACTTGCATCATCTTGATCGTTGCAACGAAATACTGGGCGCGAGACTCAATACGATTCATAACCTTCGTTACTACCAGCGTTTGATGGCGGGTTTACGCAAGGCTATTGAAGAGGGTAAATTAGAGAGCTTCGTGACCGATTTTTACCAACGTCAGGGTCGACCTGTTCCACCTTTGAACGTTGATTAATTTTAATAATGAGGGAATTTGAATGAGCTTTTTTATTTCTGATGCGGTAGCGGCAACAGGTGCTCCGGCGCAGGGCAGCCCGATGTCTCTGATTCTGATGCTGGTGGTGTTTGGTCTGATTTTCTACTTCATGATCCTGCGCCCACAGCAAAAGCGTACCAAAGAACATAAAAACCTGATGAACTCCATTGCCAAGGGTGATGAAGTGCTGACTAACGGTGGCCTGGTAGGTCGCGTGACCAAAGTAGCAGAAACTGGCTACATCGCTATCGCGCTGAACGACACCACTGAAGTGGTTATCAAACGTGATTTCGTAGCTGCCGTTCTGCCGAAAGGCACGATGAAGGCGCTGTAATTTATTGTTTTCCCAAAGGGAACTGCCGTGTTAAACCGTTATCCTTTGTGGAAGTACATTATGCTGGTCGTCGTTATTATCGTCGGCCTGCTTTACGCACTTCCCAACCTGTATGGTGAGGATCCGGCTGTTCAAATCACTGGCGTGCGCGGTGCCGCCGCCAGTGAGCAAACGCTGATCCAGGTCCAGAAAACGTTACAAGAAGATAAAATCACACCTAAGTCTGTGGCTCTGGAAGAGGGCGCTATTCTTGCGCGCTTTGACTCCACCGATACCCAACTGCGCGCACGTGAAGTGTTGATGGGCGTGCTGGGTGATCAATACGTCGTGGCGCTTAACCTTGCTCCGGCAACACCCCGTTGGCTGGCAGCCATTCATGCAGAACCGATGAAACTCGGTCTTGATCTGCGTGGCGGCGTTCACTTCCTGATGGAAGTGGATATGGACACCGCACTGGGTAAATTGCAGGAACAAAATATCGATAGCCTGCGCAGCGATCTGCGTGAAAAAGGCATTCCTTATACCACCGTGCGTAAAGAAGATAACTACGGTCTGAGCATCACCTTCCGTGATGGAAATGCCCGTGATGAAGCTATCTCTTACCTGAGCAAGCGTCACCAGGATCTGGTGATTTCCAGCCAGGGCAGCAATGCGTTGCGTGCGGTGATGACCGATGCGCGCCTGAGTGAAGCTCGTGAATACGCGGTCCAGCAGAACATCAACATCCTGCGTAACCGTGTTAACCAGTTGGGTGTTGCTGAACCTGTTGTTCAGCGTCAGGGTGCTGACCGTATCGTCGTCGAACTGCCTGGTATCCAGGATACCGCGCGTGCGAAAGAAATTTTGGGCGCAACCGCGACGCTGGAATTCCGTCTGGTAAATACCAACGTTGACCAGTCTGCTGCGGCATCCGGACGTGTTCCGGGTGATTCGGAAGTGAAACAATCTCGTGAAGGTCAGCCAGTAGTGCTGTACAAGCGCGTGATCCTGACCGGTGACCATATTACCGACTCCACTTCCAGCCAGGACGAATACAATCAGCCGCAGGTTAACATCTCGCTGGATAGTGCAGGTGGTAACATCATGTCTAACTTCACCAAGGACAACATCGGTAAACCGATGGCGACCCTGTTCGTGGAGTACAAAGACAGCGGTAAGAAAGATGCCAACGGTCGTGCCGTGCTGGTGAAACAGGAAGAGGTGATTAACATTGCCAACATCCAGTCTCGCCTGGGCAACAGCTTCCGTATTACCGGTATCAACAACCCGAACGAAGCGCGTCAGCTTTCCCTGCTGCTACGTGCGGGTGCATTGATTGCGCCGATTCAGATTGTTGAAGAAAGGACAATCGGCCCAACCCTGGGTATGCAGAACATTAAACAGGGTCTGGAAGCGTGTCTGGCTGGTCTGGTGGTTTCAATTCTGTTCATGATCTTCTTCTATAAGAAGTTCGGTCTGATTGCGACAAGCGCGCTGATTGCCAACCTGGTATTGATTGTCGGCATTATGTCACTGTTGCCGGGGGCGACGTTGAGTATGCCGGGTATTGCGGGGATCGTCTTAACCCTTGCCGTCGCGGTCGATGCTAACGTACTGATCAACGAACGTATCAAAGAAGAGTTGAGCAACGGACGTTCGGTGCAGCAAGCCATCAATGAAGGTTATGCGGGTGCATTTAGCTCCATCTTCGATGCGAACATTACGACGCTGATCAAGGTCATCATCCTGTACGCAGTCGGCACCGGGGCAATTAAAGGGTTCGCGATTACTACTGGTATTGGTGTGGCGACGTCGATGTTTACCGCGATTGTCGGTACACGTGCCATCGTAAACCTGTTGTATGGCGGCAAGCGCGTCAAAAAGCTGTCAATCTGAGGAGTGCGATGTGGCACAGGAATATACTGTTGAACAATTGAACCACGGCCGTAAAGTCTGGGACTTTATGCGCTGGGACTACTGGGCTTTCGGCATTTCTGGTTTCCTGCTGATTGCGGCCATCATTGTGATGGGCGTGCGTGGGTTTAACTGGGGGCTCGATTTCACCGGTGGTACGGTGATTGAAATTACGCTGGAAAAACCAGCGGACATGGACGTGATGCGCGATGCGCTGGAGAAAGCGGGCTTTGTGGATCCGCTGCTGCAGAACTTCGGCAGCAGCCACGACATTATGGTGCGTATGCCGCCAACTGAAGGGGCAAACGGCGGCCAGGTGTTGGGCAGCAAAGTGTTGAGTGTGATTAACGAATCCACCAACCAGAACGCGGCGGTGAAGCGAATTGAATTCGTTGGGCCGAGCGTGGGGGCCGATCTTGCACAAACCGGTGCGATGGCGCTGATGGCGGCGCTGATCTCCATCCTGGTATATGTTGGTTTCCGCTTCGAGTGGCGACTGGCGGCAGGTGTGGTTATCGCATTGGCGCACGACGTTATCATTACGCTCGGGATCCTGTCGTTGTTCCATATCGAGATTGACCTGACTATCGTTGCATCACTGATGTCGGTAATCGGTTACTCGTTGAACGACAGTATCGTGGTATCTGACCGTATTCGTGAAAACTTCCGCAAGATCCGTCGCGGTACGCCTTACGAAATCTTTAACGTGTCATTGACCCAGACGCTGCACCGTACGTTGATTACATCCGGTACGACGTTGATGGTTATCCTGATGCTGTTCCTGTTCGGTGGTCCGGTACTGGAAGGCTTCTCGCTGACCATGCTTATTGGTGTGTCCATCGGTACGGCGTCGTCTATCTACGTAGCATCGGCGCTGGCGCTGAAGCTGGGTATGAAGCGTGAACACATGCTGCAGCAGAAGGTTGAGAAAGAAGGGGCGGATCAGCCGTCAATTCTGCCTTAATCGACGAAGAGCAAAAGAACTGGAATCCCGATCGCAAGGTCGGGATTTTTTTTGTTTGTATATCGTCACAATACTACTGACAGTATGCTGTCAGTAGTCCTGTTTTATAGTCCTCCTGAACTTACTCATTAAGGCAGGAGGATGTATGAAAAATGTCATTAACTGGTTTGAAATTCCAGTAGTGGAAATGGATCGCGCCGTTGCATTTTATGAGCCGGTGATGCAGGTTTCGCTGCGCCGGGAGAAGATGGATTGTGCCGATCTGGCGGTATTTCCGCATCAGGATCCGGCTCCCGGCGGCGCACTGGCAAAATTTGACGGAATGATACCTTCGCAGCAGGGCGCTATTATTTACCTGCATACGGACGATTTGGCGGCAACGCTCGATCGTGTCACAACGGCGGGTGGCAAATGTGTGTTTGGGCCACTTGAACTGGGGCAGGATATCGGCACGATTGCGTTATTTACCGACAGCGAAGGCAATCGTGTTGGCTTACATCAGCCTGCGTAATAATTCCTGAGAGAGAGTAAAGATGACCAGACGCGCCGACCGCTTGTTTCAGATTGTACAAATCCTGCGTGGCAGGCGAGTGACAACGGCGGCGCTGCTGGCAGAACGTCTTGAGGTTTCTGAACGCACGATTTATCGCGATATCCGCGATCTCTCTTTATCCGGTGTGCCCATTGAAGGCGAAGTGGGCAGTGGATATCGCTTAATGGCCGGATATGATCTGCCGCCGTTGATGTTAACGCAGCAGGAATCGGAAGCGTTGATGGTGGCTATTCGGCTACTGAAAACATGGGGTGGGGATTCACTCTCACAGGCGCTGGAATCTGCGCAGGAAAAAGTGCTGGCGATATTGCCGCCAGAGAGTCGGCGCAGGGCCGAACAAACGCGGATCTACGCACCTGATTTTGGCAATCAGCCGCATTCGCGCAGTGCGTTCGATCTTATTCATCGCGCGGTTTCGGTGCAGCAGATTTTGGCGCTACATTATCGCGATGAGTCCGGGAATCTCTCCTGGCGAGATGTTCAGCCGTTGGGGTTATTTTTCTGGGGCGAGCACTGGTTACTGGTTGCATGGTGTGAGAATCGTGACGATTATCGCTGTTTTCGCGTTG
Organism: Citrobacter sp. U14242; assembly: GCF_046555775.1. Lineage (NCBI taxonomy): Bacteria > Pseudomonadati > Pseudomonadota > Gammaproteobacteria > Enterobacterales > Enterobacteriaceae > Citrobacter > Citrobacter sp. U14242. The sequence goes on along the minus strand of NZ_JBKGLW010000003.1, from coordinate 267,705 downwards.
ATCGTTGTCTGAAGATCACGCCGCTCGACAGGCATTTTTGCGAATCCGCAGATCGTTCGCTAAGTGACTTTTTACGTAAAGTACGCTGTGAAGATCGGCCATAAAAAAGCCAGCGGTTAAGCTGGCTTGTCTTTGATTAATTTACTGGATTAGAAGTTGTAACCTACAACCAGGTAACCACCCCAACCGGTAGAACGAACGTTTTCATTCATCCAGTTCAGATCCGCGTTATCGTTCCACTGACCACCGTTGTGCCAGTAACGGGCAACGACAGAATAATGCCAGTGGTCATAGTTTAGCGCCAGAATGTGGCTGGAGGCGATAGAGTTGTTAGTACGCTGTTTAATGCCATTCTCAGCGTAGGCGCTCTTATCACCCAGATCGGAACCCCAGTCAAAGTTGGTAAAACCGATGTAGCTCAGGTTACCGCCCCACAGTTCGGTAATCGGTACAAAGTACTTCACTTTGAAACGGTAGCCGTCCCAATCATTTTCGTTCTCAGCACCGTAGTTCTGCCACTGGTACTTAGCGTACACGTTCATGGACAGGCTCATCGGCAAGCCGGTGTCGATGTCGGTACCCAGACCCATGTACCAGGTACTCTGGCGGCCATCTTTGTTACGACCCATGTCGTAGATGTAGTTGTTCGCGAAATACCACTCTTTGAACGGACCGAAGCTCAGGTCGGTACCGGTCAGTTTGTCGATGGAGAAACGGGGTTCGATTTCCATGAACAGCGGAGAGCCGTGGTTCCAGATACCTTTCGCATCGGTGTTACCACCGAAGAATACCGGTGCATCCATGTAACCATAGAAGTCGAACCAATCTTTCTTGGCAAACGCTTCGTATTCCAGGTAGGTATCGTTACGGAGCTGCGGTCCGAAGCGAGTGTGGTAGCTACCCACAACGTTAACGCTCTGATGCCACCAGTCGGAAAGATATTGCGGTTTGTCATTTTCTGCCGCGTTTGCAACAGTAAATGACGAGGAGAGCGCCAGCACTGCACCGGCTGCAAGTAATGTTTTTTTCATATGTATGCCACTGTTTGAAATCCCTTTCGGGAGTGAAAAAGGCGCAAATTGCGTTTCTAAATATTTCGTATTTCTTCGGAGCCTATTATAAAAATCATTGTTCACAAAAATATGTCTTGTTTCACAGTTCTATCATTCACGTAATCGATTGCGTTCACGTTTGCGTACTTTAGGCGGCGAATTGTACTGGCTCCAGTGAATGTTGCCAAGTTTTACCAGAAATATCGTTTATGTCAGAGGAGTAACAAAATGAGGTGAGCTGGTGTTGCGGAACGCACAAAAACGTTCCGCAAAAAGTTTATTGGCTAACAGGCTGGATGTCGTGGATGCGAACAAAACCTAACTGGTCAGGAGACAGTCCGTTTAACTGCAACGGAATGTCTACATCGCTGGGGGCAAGGATACTCGCCGGGGCGTTTATCAACTGATTCTGTACATTCACTTCCTGGTAGTTGTCTGTGGTGCCCTGAATCTGTCCGTACTCTACAGTACCGCTAAAGGCAGGGAGCGGGGTATTCGATTCCCCCTGAATACGCAGTGTCAGGCGCGTTCCAGCCGCATTTGGCGCAATATTCACCAGAGACATACGCAATGTGCCGATCTGACTATCCAGCCGGGCAGGCGTTTTGGAACCGGGTAGCAGGTAGGCTCCGCTGGTCGATTTTGCATTCAACATATTTTGTTGCGTAATTTTTACCGTTTCCTGATTCAGCTGCGTCATCTCCTGGCTCAACGTGCTAACGCTTTGATGCATCTGGCGTACTTCGCTTTGCTGTGCACAGGCGCTGAGGCTAAAGAGGCTTCCCACCAGGAGAATTCTTAGGTAACGTCTTGTCATTGTGATTACTTCCTTCATTGTCGCGATAGCATAATGGTAGTGTGCGCAGAGCTCGAAGGCATCGATCCTTTGTCTCAAAAGCGCTCCGCCTTTGTTGTCACGCCAGTTCAGGGTAAAATAGATTTCTGCGAACCACTAAGGTACAGGACGCCGTATGCATTGCCCATTCTGTTTCGCCGTAGACACTAAGGTAATTGACTCTCGTCTTGTAGGCGAGGGCTCTTCGGTACGCCGCCGCCGACAGTGTCTGGTCTGTAACGAACGTTTCACCACCTTTGAGGTGGCTGAACTTGTTATGCCGCGCGTTGTAAAAAGCAACGATGTGCGTGAACCCTTTAATGAAGAGAAGCTGCGTAGCGGCATGCTCAGAGCACTTGAAAAACGTCCGGTCAGCGCAGATGACGTCGAAATGGCGTTAAACCATATAAAATCACAGCTGCGCGCGACAGGCGAACGTGAAGTGCCGAGTAAGATGATCGGCAACCTGGTGATGGAGCAGTTGAAAAAGCTCGATAAAGTCGCCTATATCCGTTTTGCTTCGGTTTACCGGAGTTTCGAAGATATCAAAGAATTTGGCGAAGAGATCGCTCGCCTACAGGACTAAGCCATGCAGGATGAATTGTACATGGCGCGAGCGTTGAAGCTTGCTGCGCGCGGACGTTTTACTACTCACCCCAATCCCAACGTGGGCTGTGTGATTGTTAAAGATGGGGAAATCGTCGGTGAGGGGTATCACTATCGCGCGGGCGAGCCTCATGCCGAAGTCCATGCTCTGCGTATGGCGGGAGAAAAAGCACAGGGGGCAACGGCCTACGTGACCCTTGAGCCCTGTAGTCATCATGGTCGCACGCCGCCGTGCTGCGATGCGCTGATCGCCGCCGGTGTGACGCGTGTTGTTGCCGCTATGCAGGATCCTAATCCACAGGTCGCTGGCCGCGGGCTTTATCGCTTGCAGCAGGCGGGCGTTGACGTCAGCCATGGCCTGATGATGAGCGAAGTTGAACAGCTCAATAAGGGCTTTCTCAAACGGATGCGTACCGGATTCCCCTACGTCCAGCTCAAGCTGGGGGCCTCGCTTGATGGCCGCACGGCAATGGCCAGTGGTGAGAGCCAGTGGATCACCTCGTCGCAGGCACGTCGCGATGTTCAGCGCCTGCGTGCGCAAAGTCATGCCATTTTAACCAGCAGTGCCACGGTACTGGCGGATGACCCTCAGCTTACCGTCCGTTGGGAAGAACTGGGGGAATCAACCCAGGCGAGTTATCCGCAGGAAAATCTGCGTCAGCCGATCCGTATTGTACTTGATAGCCAAAGCCAGGTGACACCGGCGCATCGTATTGTGCAACAGCCCGGAGAAACCTGGATTGTCCGTACCCAGGACGATCCTCGCAGCTGGCCGGAAACGGTTCATAGCCTGAAGGTTCCGGAACATAACGGGCATCTGGATCTGGTGGTGTTGATGATGCAGCTGGGCAAGCAGCAAATTAACAGTATTTGGGTTGAGGCGGGGCCAACACTTGCAGGTGCGTTATTACAGGCCGGCGTGGTGGATGAGCTAATCGTCTATGTTGCGCCTAAACTGTTAGGGAGCGATGCCCGAGGATTATGTGTGCTTCCAGGCCTTGAGAAACTGGCTGACGCCCCCCATTTCAAATTCAACGAAATACGCCATGTAGGTCCGGACCTTTGCCTGCATTTAGTGGGCGCATGATCTCCCGGTTCGAAAGGGAAGCAGCGCACAGATTATTATGATAAAATCCGCCCCCCTGCGGGGTCTAGTGAATCCGAAGGAAGAATATGAACATTATTGAAGCTAACGTTGCTACCCCGGACGCTCGCGTCGCCATCACCATTGCGCGTTTCAACAACTTTATCAATGACAGCCTGCTGGAAGGTGCGATCGACGCCCTGAAACGTATTGGTCAGGTTAAAGATGAAAATATTACCGTCGTTTGGGTTCCAGGCGCGTATGAGCTGCCGCTGGCGGCTGACGCACTGGCAAAAACCGGTAAATATGACGCGGTGATTGCGTTAGGGACGGTGATCCGTGGCGGTACCGCACACTTCGAATATGTGGCTGGCGGTGCAAGCAATGGCCTGGCGCATGTCGCTCAGGACAGCGGCATTCCGGTAGCCTTCGGTGTTCTGACCACCGAGAGTATTGAACAAGCCATCGAACGTGCTGGCACCAAAGCCGGCAACAAAGGCGCAGAAGCTGCACTGACTGCGCTTGAAATGATTAATGTATTGAAAGCCATCAAGGCCTGATTTTTGTAAGGGGAAATCCGTGAAACCTGCTGCTCGTCGCCGCGCCCGTGAGTGTGCCGTCCAGGCGCTCTACTCCTGGCAGTTGTCCCAGAACGACATCGCTGATGTTGAATACCAGTTCCTGGCGGAACAGGACGTAAAAGATGTCGACGTTCTGTATTTCCGTGAACTGCTGTCCGGGGTGGCGACTAACAGCGCGTACCTGGATGGACTAATGAAGCCTTACCTGTCTCGCCTGTTGGAAGAGTTGGGTCAGGTAGAAAAAGCCGTGCTGCGTATTGCGCTGTTTGAACTGTCAAAGCGTAGTGATGTGCCGTATAAAGTGGCCATTAACGAAGCGATTGAACTGGCGAAAACCTTCGGCGCTGAAGATAGCCACAAATTCGTCAACGGCGTACTGGATAAAGCAGCACCTGTGATTCGCCCCAACAAAAAGTGATCCCGAGGCCGGCTGGATGGTGGAACCTGTTTCCACTGTCCCCGGCTTTTTCTTTTTTCCTGCTGAGGCATAACGTATGGCATGTGGCGAGTTTTCCCTGATTGCCCGTTATTTTGACCGCGTAAGAAGCTCTCGTCTTGATGTCGAAACCGGTATTGGCGACGATTGCGCACTTCTGAACATCCCTGAAAAACAGACGCTGGCGATCAGCACCGATACGCTGGTGGCAGGCAACCACTTTCTCCCCGATATCGATCCCACAGATCTGGCCTGGAAAGCGCTGGCGGTGAACTTGAGCGATCTGGCGGCAATGGGGGCCGATCCTGCATGGCTGACGCTGGCCATTACATTGCCTGATGTCGATGAAGCCTGGCTTGAAGCGTTCAGTGATGGCCTGTTTGAACTCCTGAATTACTATGATATGCAGCTGATTGGCGGTGACACCACACGTGGGCCGTTGTCGATGACGCTGGGTATTCATGGCTACGTCCCGGTTGGACGGGCCTTAAAACGCTCCGGTGCGAAGCCGGGCGACTGGATTTACGTTACCGGTACGCCGGGCGACAGTGCCGCCGGGTTGGCAATTTTGCAGCAGCGGTTGCAGGTTGCCGATGCACAAGATGCTGACTATCTGCTCAAGCGCCACCTGCGTCCCACGCCGCGAATTTTACAAGGGCAAGCTCTGCGCGACCTGGCGAGCGCCGCTATCGATCTTTCGGACGGTCTGATTTCAGATTTGGGGCATATCGTTAATGCCAGTGGCTGCGGCGCACGGATTAACGTCGATGCGCTGCCATATTCCACAGCGTTTACCCAACACGTCGAGCCTGAACAGGCGTTGCGTTGGGCGCTCTCGGGCGGTGAAGATTATGAGTTATGCTTTACCGTACCGGAAATGAATCGTGGGGCGCTGGACGTCGCGCTGGGACATCTCGGCACACCGTTTACCTGCATTGGGCAGATGAGCGCGGATGTGGAAGGCATTCATTTTACGCGTGATGGAAAACCCGTCACGTTTGACTGGAAAGGATATGACCATTTTGCCGCGCCTTAAAAAAGATGTCGCAAAAAGCCGTTTGAGCATGCGCAATCCGTGGCACCTGCTGGCTACCGGATTTGGCAGCGGATTGAGCCCGATTGTACCGGGCACCATGGGATCGCTGGCGGCGATCCCATTTTGGTATTTAATGACATTTCTGCCGTGGCAACTCTATTCACTGGCGGTCATGCTGTCGATCTGTATCGGCGTCTATCTGTGCCATCAAACGGCAAAAGATATGGGCGTGCACGATCACGGAAGCATTGTCTGGGACGAGTTTGTCGGAATGTGGATAACCCTGATGGCGCTGCCGACCAACGACTGGCAGTGGGTTGCCGCTGGATTTGTGATTTTCCGTATTCTGGATATGTGGAAACCCTGGCCGATTCGCTGGTTCGATCGTAACGTACATGGCGGCACGGGGATCATGATCGACGATATTGTGGCCGGGATACTTTCTGCCGGGATCCTGTATTTTATCGGCCATCACTGGCCGATAGGGATCATTTAAATGGGTTTGCCGGATGGTGGCGTAATCGCCTTATCCGGCCAACCGGGACTTATTTAAATCCCACTACCGGATGCTGTTTGTACGGTGTTTCCAGCTCAGCAATCTGCTCCGGCTTGAGTGTTAAATCCACCGCATTGAGCAACTCATCAAGCTGTTCCTTGCGCGATGTGCCGATAATCGGTGCGGCGACGCCGGGTTTGCTTAACAGCCATGCCAGAGCGACCTGCGCTCGTGTCGCGCCCAGTTCTTCACTGACGCCAGTCAATCGTGCAGCAATTTGCGCGTCGTTTTCATCGCTCTCGTTGTACAAATTTTTACCGACTTCATCGGATACCAGACGTGCAGTCGTTTCCCCCCAGGGACGTGTCAGGCGACCACGCGCCAGCGGACTCCATGGGATCACCGCCACGCCTTCCTGAGAGCAAAGCGGCAGCATTTCGCGTTCTTCTTCGCGATAGATCAGGTTGTAGTGATCCTGCATGCTGACGAACTGCGCCCAGCCGTGTTGCTTCTGCAGGGCCAGCGCCTCTGCAAACTGCGAAGCGTGCATGGATGATGCGCCGATGTAGCGCGCTTTTCCGGCTTTCACGACGTCATTAAGCGCTTCCAGCGTTTCTTCAATCGGCGTGTTGTAATCCCAGCGGTGAATTTGCAGGATATCGACATAGTCCATACCAAGACGCTTCAGACTGTCATCAATAGAACGCAGAATTTGCGCACGGGATAATCCTTCCGGCAGGTCGTCAACACGGTGAAAAACTTTGGTGGCTACTACAACGTCGTCACGACGTGCGAAATCGCGCAGCGCACGGCCGACAATTTCCTCACTGCTGCCTGCGGAGTAACTGTTTGCGGTATCGAAAAAGTTAATACCACCCTCAAGGGCATGTTTGATAATCGGGCGGCTACTTTCTTCCGGTAGCGTCCACGCGTGATTGCCGCGGTTGGGTTCGCCAAACGTCATGCAGCCCAGGCAAAGGCGGGAGACCCGAAGGTCTGTTTTTCCTAAGGTGTTGTATTGCATAAATTCGCTCCTGCTTAGCATGTTATTCATTAAGCATAGCAGGAGCGAGGGGGGGATTATGCCAGCCAGGCCTTGATTTTGGCCTCAATTCCGGCTGCATTCAGGCCCAGTTCGGCGCGAGCCTCGTCCTGAGTTCCCTGAGGAATGAAGAAGTCAGGCAGGCCGATGTTCAGCACCGGAACCGGCTTACGACGCGCCATCAGCACTTCGTTTACACCGCTACCTGCGCCGCCCATAATGGCGTTTTCTTCAATCGTTACCAGCACGTCATGCTGTGCTGCCATTTCCAGGATCAGTGCTTCATCCAGCGGTTTCACGAAGCGCATATCGACCAGTGTGGCGTTCAGCGATTCCGCGACCTGAGCCGCTTCCGGCATCAGCGTACCAAAGTTCAAAATCGCCAGTTTCTCGCCGTGACGCTTGACGATACCTTTACCGACAGGCAATTGCTCCAGCGGTGTCAGCTCTACACCTACGGCAGTACCGCGTGGATAACGCACGACCGTTGGGCCATTGTTGTAGTGATAGCCGGTAAACAGCATCTGGCGGCATTCGTTTTCATCGCTCGGGGTCATAATGACCATTTCCGGGATGCAGCGCAGGAAAGAAAGATCGAACGCACCCTGGTGGGTTTGCCCATCTGCACCCACGATCCCAGCCCTGTCAACGGCGAACAGTACCGGCAGTTTCTGAATGGCAACATCGTGCAGCACCTGATCGTAGGCGCGTTGCAGGAACGTGGAATAGATAGCGACGATGGGTTTATAACCACCAATAGCCAGACCTGCAGCAAAGGTTACTGCATGCTGCTCGGCAATGGCCACGTCGAAGTAGCGATCCGGGAATTTACGGGAAAACTCCACCATACCGGAGCCTTCACGCATTGCCGGGGTAATCGCCATCAGCTTGTTGTCTTTTGCTGCGGTTTCACACAGCCAGTCACCGAAGATTTTTGAATAGCTTGGCAGACCGCCGCTGCTTTTCGGTAGACATCCGCTGGACGGATCGAATTTTGGCACTGCGTGGAAGGTGATCGGATCTTTTTCTGCCGGCTCGTAGCCACGACCTTTCTTGGTCATGATGTGCAGGAATTGTGGGCCTTTCAGATCGCGCATGTTCTTAAGCGTGGTGATAAGTCCCAGCACGTCGTGACCGTCTACCGGGCCGATGTAGTTAAAACCCAGTTCTTCAAACAGCGTGCCCGGCACGACCATGCCTTTAATGTGTTCTTCGGTACGTTTGAGCAGTTCTTTAATCGGCGGTACGCCGGAAAAGACTTTCTTCCCGCCTTCGCGCAGCGACGAATAGAGTTTTCCAGAGAGCAATTGTGCCAGGTGGTTATTCAGCGCACCGACGTTTTCCGAAATCGACATTTCATTGTCGTTGAGGATAACCAGCATGTCAGGCTTAATATCGCCCGCATGGTTCATCGCTTCAAACGCCATCCCGGCGGTGATAGCACCGTCGCCAATCACGCAGACGGTACGGCGCTCTTTACCTTCTTTCTCGGCTGCAACTGCAATGCCGATGCCTGCGCTGATGGAGGTCGAGGAGTGTCCAACGCTCAGTACGTCATACTCACTCTCGCCGCGCCACGGGAACGGATGCAGGCCACCTTTCTGGCGAATTGTGCCAATCTTATCGCGGCGGCCAGTCAGGATTTTGTGCGGATAAGCCTGATGTCCCACATCCCAGATTAACTGGTCAAACGGGGTATTGTAGACGTAGTGCAGCGCGACGGTGAGCTCCACCGTGCCCAGACCAGAGGCGAAATGCCCGCTGGAACGGCTCACGCTGTCGAGTAAATAGCGGCGCAGTTCGTCGCAAAGCTTTGGCAGGCTCTCTTTTGGCAGCAGGCGTAACTCCGGAGTGGAGTCGACCAGCGCCAGGGTCGGGTATTTGGCTATATCAAAACTCATCGCAAGCTCATGGGATATGTTGGTTTATTTATCACGCTGGATTATGTAGTCCGCTAGCGCTTCCAGTGCCGAGGTATCGAGAGATTGTGCGGCCAGCAAACTTAACGACTGGCGGGCATCCTCAATTAAATCCCGGGCTTTATTCCGGGCTTGCTCAAGACCCAGAAGTGCAGGATAGGTACTTTTGCCAAGCTGCTGGTCGGCACCCTGACGTTTACCCAATGTTGCAGTATCGCCTACCACATCCAGTATGTCATCCTGAACCTGGAAGGCCAGACCGATACTTTCGGCGTATTTGTCGAGTATCGGCAGGACGTTTCGCCCTTTATCGCCGGCACTTAACGCACCCAGACGAACGGCAGCGCGAATCAATGCGCCGGTTTTATGGCGGTGAATTCGCTCCAGCGCCGCCAGTTCTACCTGCTGACCTTCTGCTGCCAGATCCAGCGCCTGACCGCCACACATACCGGCGATACCGCTGGCCTGAGCCAGTTCAGATATCATGGCGATGCGGTCACGGTCGGTGACTTCTGGCATCGGGGCGTCGCTGATAATAGAGAATGCCAGCGTTTGCAGTGCATCACCGGCCAGAATCGCATTCGCCTCGCCAAACTTGACGTGGCAAGTTGGCAGGCCGCGACGCAGATCGTCGTCGTCCATCGCGGGTAAATCGTCGTGCATCAGCGAATAGGCATGGATACACTCAACCGCTGCGGCGGGGGCATCAAGCGTACTCAGACTCACACCAAACATCTGACCGGTAGCATAAACCAAAAACGGGCGCAGACGCTTACCGCCTAATAATGCGCCATATTGCATGGTCTCAACCACGGGAGTGTTCTGAAAGGGCAATGGCGCGATAAAACGGCTCAGTGCCTGGTTGGCCTGCTCAACGCAAGCCTGTAGCTGCTGCGTAAAATCCATTTACTCATTATCCGGTGTAAAAGGCGTGAGGGCGGCGTCTTCAGTTTCTGACAGCAGGATTTGCACGCGCTGTTCAGCCTGCTGCAATTTAACCTGTCCCTGACGTGCAAGCTGTACGCCACGTTCGAATTCGTTCAACGCTTCTTCCAGCGGCAGGTCGCCACTTTCCAGACGGGTAACAATCTGTTCCAGCTCGCTCAGCGCTGTTTCAAAACTGGCGGGCGCTTCATTTTTCTTCGGCATAATGAATGTCTGACTCTCTGTATTGGCAGCACAAGACTATGGTAACGGACTCGCACTGATAAGCAAATAACGCGCAATGTGCACAGTAGCCGTGTGATGGTGATATACTTGCGCGCCTGGATGCAGTCGCGGGTATGGGCTGCTGTATTTTTTTCCATTACAAGTCGTTCAGACTTGCCTAAGAACCATTGCCGCCATGAAGTTTATCATTAAATTGTTCCCAGAAATCACCATCAAAAGCCAATCTGTGCGTTTGCGCTTTATAAAAATTCTGACAGGGAACATTCGTAACGTTTTAAAGCACTACGATGAAGACCTTGCCGTTGTCCGCCACTGGGATCACGTTGAGGTTCGCGCCAAAGATGAAACCCAGCGTCTGGATATTCGCGACGCGCTGACCCGTATTCCGGGGATCCACCATATTCTCGAAGTAGAAGACGTGCCGTTTACCGATATGCACGACATTTTCGAGAAAGCACTGGTGCAATACCGCGATCAACTGGAAGGAAAAACCTTCTGTGTGCGCGTCAAGCGCCGCGGTAAGCATGAATTTAGCTCCATTGAAGTGGAACGTTATGTTGGCGGTGGACTGAATCAGCATATTGAATCTGCACGCGTGAAGCTGACGAAGCCGGATGTGACCGTCAATCTTGAAATCGAAAATGACCGTCTGCTGCTGGTAAAAGGCCGCTATGAAGGTATCGGCGGTTTCCCGATTGGTACACAAGAAGACGTTCTGTCGCTGATTTCTGGTGGTTTTGACTCAGGTGTGTCCAGCTACATGCTGATGCGTCGTGGTTGCCGCGTACATTACTGTTTCTTTAACCTCGGCGGCGCTGCGCATGAAATCGGCGTTCGCCAGGTGGCGCATTATCTGTGGAACCGCTTTGGTAGCTCACATCGCGTACGCTTTGTTGCTATCAACTTTGAGCCGGTAGTCGGTGAGATCCTGGAAAAAGTCGACGACGGGCAGATGGGCGTGGTCCTTAAGCGCATGATGGTCCGCGCGGCGTCTAAAGTCGCTGAGCGCTATGGCGTACAGGCGCTGGTAACCGGTGAAGCGCTGGGCCAGGTCTCCAGCCAGACACTGACCAACCTGCGTTTGATCGATAACGTTTCTGATACTCTGATCCTGCGCCCGCTGATCTCGCACGACAAAGAGCACATCATTAATCTGGCGCGTGAAATCGGTACTGAAGACTTTGCCCGTACCATGCCGGAATACTGCGGGGTGATTTCAAAAAGCCCGACGGTGAAAGCGATTAAAGCGAAGATTGAGGCCGAAGAACAAAACTTCGATTTCTCGATCCTCGATAAAGTGGTTGAAGAAGCGAACAATATTGACATTCGCGACATCGCCCAACAGACACAGCAGACCGTGGTGGAAATCGAAACCGTGAGCGGCTTTGGCCCGAACGATGTGATTCTGGATATTCGCTCTGTCGATGAACAGGATGACAAACCGCTGAAGGTGGAAGGTGTGGACGTGGTTTCTCTGCCGTTCTACAAGTTGAGCACTAAATTCGGCGATCTGGACCAGAATAAAACCTGGCTGCTGTGGTGTGAACGCGGGGTGATGAGCCGTCTGCAGGCGCTTTATCTGCGCGAACAGGGCTTTGAAAACGTGAAGGTGTATCGTCCGTAGTCCCTTTTGTTGCCCTGGCTTTAGGTGCCGGGGCAACATAAGTCTATCGGCTAAGCGAACCCACAGTGTTCATAAGTTGTACCGCAATCTTTGGAATGTCTTCTGTACTAAAAAAACCCATCGTCACAGCAATTGCAATCAACTTCTCTTTATTATCCAGCAGTGGGCAGGCAATAGACTGCGCCCCTGGAATGCCGTGGGTAGGTTGATAACGCACAGCAAAACCCTGCAGCCGGATTTGAGCAATCTGGGAAGCATGCTGATCATCTTGCGGATGGTCTGTAAAGCTCATAAAAATCTGCCCGGCAGCGCTGTGATGAAGCGGTACAGGGGTGTTGGGGAGGAAATCAATATCAACATTACGAAAGCTGCGGTTATAGTGCTTCAGTACGAGTCCTTCGCCAGTGCTGACAACCACCCCCGTAGAATAGTTAAACTTATCGCGAAAAGCGGTGAGGACGTCATTGAGTTTACTGATCGGATCGCTTTCGCCTGAGCCGTTTCCGGACAACTGATGAAGAGTTGCCCCCAGTGAGTAAATTCCTTTCTCATTCTGGCACAACATCCCCGTTCTACACAATGAAATCAGATACTTATGCAGGCGGCTTTTGGACAGATTGCATCCATTAGCGATATCGATAGCTCTTGCCTGGCCGTCGTAACGCGCAACAAAAGTCAGAATGCCGACGGCGATATCAACCGAATTTACCCCTTGAGATGTCTCAGTCATATTTTTTCTCTATTTAAGATCCTCCCAATTATATCACTGTGCTTTAAATCATTACTGCCCTCGCAATTTAAAAAACAACGCTACTCCTAAATGATTAGAACTTGATACATCGCAAGTTAACTAATGATGTCCTTTGGTTCACTGATGATGAACTTTGTGAGGGGCAATTATGGAAACATTAAATAAGATACGTTTAAAAAGAAGAACCTTGCTAAAAGGGCTGGGCGTGGTGGGATTGTCTTCTCTGGGGGGCGTTTTTTTAACGTTACGACAGGCCAATGGCTCGCCGCTGCCCCGATTTCGTCTAAAGCAAGCGGATTACCAGACGTTTCGTTCTACTTGTGCGATGGAGTGTTTGCACTGCAATCTCACAGCCTATGTCTGGAAAGATCGCTTAATGAAAATTGAAGCGACGAAAGATTTCAATGTGAAGTGTTGTTTACGAGGGATTAGCCGAACGAAATGGGTCTACCACCCTTTGCGTTTAACGCAACCTCTGCTCCGTACAGGAGAAAAAGGAGAAGGTAAGTTTAAGCCGATCAGTTGGGACGCCGCGCTGGATTTGATTGAGAAAAAAATCAGAGAAACTATCGCAACTGACGGTAATAAAGGCCTGTTCCTTACCGCAGCATCCGGAAATATGGATTCTATTAAAAATGATATGGGTAAGGCTTTTTTTGATTATCTCGGTGGAGCAACGAAACACGCTGGATCGTTATGCTGTGCGGCGGTAACTGCCGCCATGATGCCAATGGTGGGATTAAGGTACGCGGATACCCGGGATACGATAGCCGATAGTCGATATATCCTGTGCTGGGGAAATAACCCTGCTGTCACTATGCACGCGTACTTCAAATATTATTCACAGGCACAGCGTAACGGAGCGCGGATAGTCGTTATCGATCCTCGCTTTAACGAAACAGCAGCCAAAGCAGATGAATGGGTTCCTATCGTGCCCGGTACGGATATCGCATTGGCGCTGGGAATGATCAACATCATTATGGAAGAAAAACGTTATGACGCTGATTTTTTGCGAGCACATACAGGAGCCGTCTACCTGGTTGATGACCAGCAGCAACTGATGCGTGCAGATCCCCTGGATATTGACAGCTACCTGGTTTTTGATACGCGAACTCAGACGCTGAAACGACATGATGAGCCTGGTGTAATCCCTGCGTTACTGAGCGATGAACTACCCGTTGATTGTCACTTTATGACTGTGCTGGATACCGTTTGGGCGCAGGCCAAACCCTGGTCGGCGCAGAAGGTTGAGGAAGAAACCGATGTTCCTGCACAGACCGTGTTACGTCTGGCGCGCGATTACGCTTCCACACAGCCTGCCATGATTGTTCAGAATATGTCCGGTGCACAGAGAACCGAGTTTGGAACGTACGTGGCCGCAAGCCAGTTTTATCTGGCACTGATTACCGGCAACATCGGAAAACGTGGAGCGGGTGTCTGTGATGCTGGAGGTGTCCGGCAGATGGCTAAATTTTCACCGATTATTCCACCTGCACCTCATGCGGAAAAAATTCCCTCCATTCCCATTTCTAAAATTGGCGACTGGCTTGTTAACGAAAAGCCTCATCCTGTTAAGTTCTGGTGGAATATGACGCTGGGCGCGATGACGCAGCTTCCTAATACTAACCAGGTCAGAGAAGCATTTAAAAAAGTTCCGTTTGTTGTGGTTGCGGACAACCTGATGAGTTCATCCGCGTTGTATGCCGACCTGGTGCTGCCTGTCACGACGATTTTTGAGGACATCAGCCTGATGGCGGGCGTGCGCAGCCATTATGTTCAGTTGATGGAAAAAGCGGTGGAACCGCCGGGAGAAGCAAAACCCGATTACTGGATTTTTGCCCGCCTGGCCGAGCGCTTTGGCTTTGGCGACGTCTTTAACCAGCCCATTGAGCACTACATCGATACTTGTCTTAAAGGTTCGGGTATTACCCGTGAAATGTTGAAAAAAGGGCCTGTGTGCCCTGTTGAAGAGGACTGGATCCCGTTTAAAGATGGTCAGTTCCGCACGTCGACTGGCAAAGCACATTTTTATATAGAAGAGTGGGCGAAAAAGAAATTTATGCCTGTGGTGACCTGGAAACAGGTGACGGAATCGGTGAAAGGTTCGCCTGAACTTGCCCATAAGTATCCCCTTATGGCGGTACAGCGAAAGCTGGCGCGCAGTGTGCATTCCAGCCACGGCATGAATGAGTGGATCCTTGAAGTTCAGCGCAACCGCCCGAACGTTATGATTCACCCGGAAGATGCCCAACATCGCCAGATACAAGCAGGAGAATGGGTTGTCGTCTTCAATCATCGTGGGGAACACCGCGCCATTGCTGATGTTACAACGCATATTAAACGAGGCGTTGTCAGTCTGGATAACGGCTGGTGGGAACAGCAGGGCGGAAGCAGTAGTCATGTTACCAACGATCAGGTGGAATTGCTGGGAAATGGTCACTGCTGTAACAGTACGCTGGTTGATGTCAGAAGGGAGGCTCAATCATGATAAAACAGTATGGATTTCTTATTGATATGCAAAACTGTTATGGCTGCAAGACCTGCAGCATGGCCTGCAAATCGGAAAATATGACGCCGCTCGGGGTGCTATGGCGTCGGGTTCGCGAATGTCGTACGGATGAGCCCAACACCCAGGCGTTTATTAGCATGTCATGTAACCACTGCGACGACCCTCAGTGTATGAAAGTGTGCCCGGCAGGAACGTACACTAAACGGGCGGACGGTATTGTTGTGCAGGACCACGAACGATGTATCGGGTGTCGAATGTGCATAATGGCCTGTCCCTGGAGTGCGCCGGTTTATGATCCTAATGAGGGAAAAACCAGCAAATGCAATCTGTGTGCAGAAAGATTAGATGAGGGATTGCAGCCGCGTTGTGTCGAGTCTTGCCCTGCGGGAGTATTACGTTTTGGTGATATAGCGACGCTACGCAAAGAATACACTACTCAATGGGCTGTGTTGGAAAAACGCTACAACCTACCTGACCATAACATCAGTAAGCCCAATATTGTGATTATTCCGGCACAGGACTGAGGTGAAAAAATGGAACATTATGAACTACCACTCGTTTTTTTCACGGTCTTTGCGCAATGGGGGGTTGGCGGGGTATTGGCGCTTACGCTGTGTCAGAGTTTCAGTACAACGAAATTCAGTGCAAACCAGTATCGTATGTTGGCATTGCTTTTTTGGAGCATCACGGTGTTGGGGTCATTAGCATCTCTGGCGCATCTGGGAACGCCCACCGGAGCATACCGTGCACTGGCAGGGTTGGGAATATCCTGGCTTAGCAGGGAAGTGGTTATGTTTATTGCGCTGAATACAATGATATTTTGTTGGATGGGGTTATGTTGGTTTAAGCCTCAGCATTGGGCTGTTAACCCTCTGGGGGGGATGACGGCGCTTATTGGGCTGGCGTCAATTTTGGTGACTTCTCAGGTTTATTATCAGATGACGCTGCATCCGCTCTGGTCTTCGATTGCCACACCGGTCGGCTTTTTGGCAACGGCTATTTTGCTCGGTTTTATAAGTGTGGCCGCGGCGTTTGGTTACTGGCACAACTCATCGTCGACCTTATGCAAAGCTGGGGTCATCATCGGAATTCTGTTAACCGCTGGTGCGTTGTGGATTCGCTTTCAGGTTCCAGGAGCTGATGCCTCAAGTCCTCTGTTCTGGTGGCAGCTATTTGCCAGTATTGGCGTTGCGGTATGGTGCATTTCTCGTCGGAATGTTGGGGGGAGCGCTTACGCTTGGGGGGCTGTTATTTTGACTGGCGAACTGGCGGGAAGGATGCTGTTTTACAGTAATGTCATGAGCGGAGCGCCATGGTTCTAAGTGGGTATACTTTTCCCTCTTCAAACCCGGTGTGTTGCACGCCGGATGGCGAAGAACTCTGCCGCCATCCGGTAATATAACGATATTATTCAAAACGCACGGGGAGCGTTTTCCCGTTCGATTCCCAGACGCCCTGATAAACCCCGTCTTTTAAATCCAGCGTTATCTTCTCTTGCGTTTGTTCAGCGGCAGATGTCTTCAGTTCATAATGTTGATTGTTTTCAACGTCGCACTTGCCGGTTAATTCAATCGGTGCGCAAAATTTCTGGTAAAAGTAAGCCCCTTCAAAAAAATCACCGTATTTGCAGTCCACCTTCAGCACAATACGCATGCTTTTTCCCAGCGTGCCGTACATCACCTTGCCGTCAATACTGGGCGCTGGCTCAACCGGTGTTGTACTCTTTGCGGTAGTCAAATACTGGCCGTACGGCGTGAACTGATTATGCAGTTCTGCGGTCGGTACTTTCGTGGTGAAATCGCCCAGATCGTCGAGCGCACGACTGGCGTGGTTGCTACAGCGTCCGTTCAGAAAAGCCAGGTGGCCTTTTTGCAGGGAGAATTTGTCGATGTAGTACAACCCATCAGTGTAGGTAGCGCATGAAGCGTAGAAATCGGCATAGTCAAAATCCTCACCTTTTTCTTCTTTTATTTGCTCGGGCGTCTGTGATTTATGCGCCGCAACGAAGGCATCGATTTGGCCACGGATATCTTTTCTGATGCGGGTGTTTAATTCGGCCATCGTGGCGCGGGAAAACAGATCGTTAAGGGTAATAGCGGCGCCGTTGGCTAAATCGAAGCTCAGCGGTACATTGTACGACTCGCAATACGCCCCGCAGCCTTCGACAAACATATTCAGGGTCAGAACCTTGGCGTCGCGATACTCAACCGTGTAGTCAAGGTTTGCGGTGGGATTCCTCTCTGATTTCGCAAACTGATTCACTGTAGCCTGCGGATTATTACCCGGTAGCTGGTTGATAAAGCTTGCGAAAATATAATCATTAATGCGTTTAGCGACTGTCGGGTTATCCGCCGAGCTAAACCACGGCAGGCGATACTGCATCTCAGTGCTGTTGGGATAGCGGTACTCAATGTTCTTTATTTCAAGCTGGGTTGCTGTGGTGTAGCCGGAAAGGAGCAGTAAAGCCACTCCGCTCAGATATCCTTTCATCATATTTCCTTGTAAGGAAGTGGCCTGAAGATTTACTCGTAGTAGTTATAAATTCCCGCAGCCATCACCAGTTGTGATGCCACCTCATGGGCTTTTTCGCGACTCACCAGCAGATCGATGATTTTTAAACCAAAATCGATGGCGGTGCCCGGTCCCTGGCTGGTTAACAGGTTAACGCGCGGATCCCATACGACGCGCTTGTCCTGCCACTGTTCGGCTGGAATCTTCTCTTTCAGCGCGGGGAAACCGGTCATATTACCGATGGGGAAAATATCGTGCGGGACGAGCACGGTGGCGGCAGCGGCACAAATCGCGGCGACAATGCGTCTGGAGCGATGGAATTGCTTCACTGTTTCGATAAGCAACGGGCTGTCACGAAAACATTCAGCGCCTTTAATGCCACCAGGCAACACGATAATGTCGAAATCACCGTCCGCAACTTCGACCAGGGGCGCATCAGCCAGTAACTTCACGCCACGCGAACAGACAATCGTCAGGTTGCCATCGCTGGCGACGCTTGCGGTCGTGACCTTAATGCCGCCACGAACCAGCAGATCGATAGTGGTGACCGCTTCGGTCTCTTCACTACCAGGGGCGAGGCAAACCAGTGCCTGAGCGCTCATACTCACTCTCCTTTCGCTTTACCATTTCAAACAGGCGGGCATTTTCCGGGACGGCGATGCCGTGCGCACGTGCGCGTTTTAACAAATAACCGGTAATGTAGTCGATCTCAGTATGACGCAAGGCACGAATGTCCTGCAGCATTGATGAGATATTTTCCGCTGTGCTGTCAATCACTTGCTCGACATAATAACGTAAATCATCCGCTGATGTGTGGTGACCTTCGCGCTCGATGACCGCCGCCACTTCCTCGCATATCAATGCTATTTTTTCTGGATGCTGACGCAGTTCGCCGTTGGGACAGTTCCAGAGTGCGGTGAGTGGGTTAATGACACAGTTCACAGCCAGCTTACGCCACAGCTCCGCACGAATAGTGTTGTGCCAGGCGACATCGGGCAGGACATCTTGCAGAATTTCAGCCAGATAGCTGAAATCACCATCTTGTTCACGTGCCGGGCCAATACGTGTTGTGCCCTGGGCTACATGAATAATGACGTTCCCATCACGGCGTGCCGCGTGAGTGGTCGTACCCATCAACAGGGGTTGCCGAATGCTACGCAGTTCTTCAATTGTCCCCATACCGTTGTGAATTAACAGAATGGGGGTGGTTTCAGGCAGAATAGCGGCCAGGCTTTTGACTGCGTCAGAAACCTGCCAGGCTTTTAGTGTCACCAGCAGCAGATCGCTTTTCGCCAAAAAATCGGGGTCGTTTGCCGTCAGGGATTCATTAAAAACGGATCCATCCGTGTCAATCAGGTTTACGCTGCAATAAGGTTGCGGCACGCGTAGCCACCCTTGCACCTCATGCCCATGTTTGCACAGCGCTGTAAGCCACAGCTGTCCTAACGCTCCGCATCCCAGTACGGTAATTCTCATTCTTCCTCCTCACCTGCAACAGCACCAGGTGTTAATCCATATCCGCTACATCCCATTATTGTTCGCAGCTATCAGTACCACGTACAATTAAAGGATACAGCCTAGTATAGCGCTGTCTGTTGAGTAACTTTGCAGGTATTATGCTTCGCATCAAAAATGAAGGGAGAGGAAAAGATGCCATCTTTCGATATTGTTTCTGAAGTTGATCTTCAGGAAGCCCGTAACGCGGTCGATAATGCCAGCCGCGAAGTGGAGTCACGCTTCGATTTTCGTGGCGTTGAGGCCACCTTTGAGCTGAACGAGTCAAATAAGACGATTAAGGTGCTGAGCGAGTCTGATTTCCAGGTTAATCAGTTGCTGGATATTTTGCGTGCCAAACTGCTGAAACGTGGTATTGAAGGCACGTCGCTGGATGTACCAGAAACTTTCGTGCACAGCGGTAAAACCTGGTTTGTCGAAGCTAAACTGAAGCAAGGTATTGAAAGCGCAGTGCAGAAGAAAATTGTCAAGCTGATCAAAGACAGCAAACTGAAGGTGCAGGCGCAGATTCAGGGCGAAGAAATTCGTGTAACCGGTAAGGCGCGTGACGATCTGCAATCCGTTATGGCGCTGGTTCGCGGTGGCGATCTCGGCCAGCCGTTCCAGTTCAAAAACTTCCGCGACTAAGTCGTTATGTCAGATGGCGCAAACCGCCATCTGACAATCTCATCATCACGCCTGGCTTATCGCCTGCTCAATTTCAAATCGGTTGGTCACTTTGCTGTCGATTTTCACGTAGGCTGAATGCTCTTTTGCCACAATTAATACCTCACTCACGCCTTCTTTTGCCAGCAGACGCTGTTTCAGGGTGTCATCCGCAGCAATTTCAGGTGGGATTTCCACGCGCAGGCTACTGACATACGGCGGCTCTTTCATTGTACTTGCCACCAATAACCATACTGCTGCCAGAAGCGCGCCAGCCAGGAATACCGCCTGACCGTCAAACATTTCGACCACCCAACCGCCCAGCGAACCGCCAATCGCCACGCCGAGGAACTGGCTGGTGGAGTAAACGCCCATCGCCGTGCCTTTATAGCCAGCCGGAGACTCTTTACTGATAAGCGAGGGGAGGAGGGCTTCCATCAGGTTAAAGGCGAGAAAGAATAGCTGTACGCCCGCAATCAGCCCCCAGAAACGAATGTTAGCGGCCCACAATACAATCTCTGCAATAAGAATCAGTAACACGCAGGCGAGGAACACGCGTTTCATCCGGCGCTTCACTTCGGCGTAAATGATGAACGGCACGACAGAAACAAAAGACAGTAGCATCGTCACCAGATAAATTTTCCAGTGTTCGGCGGCGGGGAAGCCTGCTTTCGCCAGTTGTCCCGGTAAGGCGACGAAGGTGGACATCAGTAAAATGTGCAGACACATGATGCCAACATTGAGTTTCAGCAGTTTGGGCTCCGCCAGCACTTTGCTGAAGCTATCTTTTACCATGCCCGACTCGCGGTTCAACACATGGCTGGTGCTATTGGGTACGACCCACACGGTCAGCACGATCCCCGTGGTGGCAAGGGCGGCGATCATCCAGAACAGCGCGTGGAGCCCCAGCGCATGGGTGACGATTGGCCCCAGCACCATCGCAATGGCGAAGGTGATACCAAAGCTAACGCCGATAAACGCCATCGCTTTGGTGCGGTTTTGCTCGCGGGTTAAATCGGAAAGCAGCGCCATTACGGCGGCGGCAATCGCGCCAGAGCCTTGTAGGGCGCGGCCGAGAATAATTCCCCAGATTGAATCGGAGAGGGCGGCAATCACGCTGCCGAGAACGAATACCGCCAGCCCGCCGACAATAAGCGGCTTACGGCCGATGCGGTCAGAGAGCAGGCCAAAGGGGATCTGGAAGACGGCTTGCGCCAGACCGTAAATGCCGATGGCAAGGCCTATCAACGCTTCGCTGGCGCCCTGTAGCGCCATACCGTACGTGGTCAGAACTGGCAGGACCATAAACATGCCAAGCATGCGCAACGAGAATACGGTCCCTAAACCCCAGGTGGCGCGCAACTCACCGGGCGTCATTTTGTAATCGTTCATTCCCACCTCTGTATTAATTTCGCGCCTAGTGTAAAGCGGTATGCAGGCAGGGTAAATACGTGGTTATTTAACAAATATGACATTGTGTTGTATTTATGATGCGAATAAAAAAAGGGTGCCGAAGCACCCTTTTTGCATGAGCAGATTTTTACCAGACGTAAGTCAGCAGGTTCTGCGAGTTTGGCACCATAAAGTCGACGGACATCATCACGGAAAGCGCGGTAATGGCGATGATGGAGAACCCGAACAGCTTGCGCGCCCAGACTTTGTCATCTTCCACTTTATAACCGCGCAGCGCCATACCTAACCACCAGACACTCACCGCCGCAGCAACAATCAGGTACTTATAACCTGCATAGCCGCCCAGGGTTAGCATCAGCGTGGCAATAGCAAACGCCACGATGTACAGCGTGATATGGTTTTTCGCGACCGAAATACCTTTCACCACCGGCAGTACCGGGATGTTGGCAGCCTGATAATCCTTAAAGCGGAAAATCGCAATCGCGTAAGAGTGCGGCATCTGCCACAGGCTGAAAATAGCCAGCAGAATCAGCGCACCGCTATCGAACTCACCGGTTACGGCGCAATAGCCAATCACCGGTGGTGCTGCGCCGGAGAGTGAGCCAATCAGCGTACCGTAAACGGAATGGCGCTTCATATACAGGCTATAGACGCCCACATAGACCACGAAGCCCATTACCCCCAGCCAGCAGGCAAGAGGGTTCGCGCCAAACCACAGCAGCATAAAGCCAGCAATACCCAGCAGGGTGGCGTATACCAGCGAGACCGCAGGGGAAATCAGACCTTTAACCAGCACGCGGTTTTTGGTCCTCTCCATCTTCCTGTCGATATCCCTGTCGATGTAGTTGTTAAATACACAACCCGACGCCACAACCAGTGACACCCCAACCAGCGTGTAGATAAACAGGGGATAATCGATGCTGCCTTTCGAGGCCAGCAGGAATCCCCCAATCACCGAGATCAGGTTGCCAAAGATGATGCCTGGTTTCGTTACTTGCAGGTATTGCTTAAACATCATAATCGCCGCTCTTAGTGCATCATCATGTTGTAGTTAAGGTTCCACATAATCCAGATGGAGCCCACAACCAGGATGGCGATGATTAGCACAGTAAAGACAAAGGCCGTCATGTTCCAACCTTCATCAGATTTACTATTCATGTGCAGGAAGCACACCAGGTGCACCAGAATCTGTACCACTGCCATTGCCAGAATAGTTCCCAGAATGACGGCCGGAGAGGCAGAACCTGTCATGACCATCCAGAACGGAATGACCGTCAGGATGATCGACAGGATAAAACCTGTCATGTAGGTTTTTACGCTGCCATGGGATGCGCCGCCGCTCTCGTTAGCATGACTCATTACATCGCCCCCATCAGATAAACAACAGTGAACACACAGATCCACACCACATCAAGGAAGTGCCAGAACAGGCTCAGGCACATGATGCGGGTGCGGTTAGTACTGGTCAGGCCGCGACGAGCAACTTGCACCATCAGCACCGCCATCCAGATAAGACCGGAGGTGACGTGCAGACCGTGCGTGCCGACCAGCGCGAAGAACGCAGACAGGAAGCCGCTGCGATCCGGGCCCATACCGTTAACAATCAGGTGATGGAATTCATAGAGTTCCATCCCGATGAATCCGGCACCAAACAAGAAGGTCAACGCCAGCCAGGAGATAACCTGGCTCTTGTTGTTCTTGTACATGGCGATCGCCGCCATGCCGTAAGTAATGGAGCTGAATAACAGCAGGAATGTTTCAACAAGAACGAACGGCAGTTCAAAAATGTCCTTACCTGTTGGGCCACCTGCGGTGCCGTTCACCAGAACGGCATAGGTTGCAAACAGAATAGAGAACAGAATGCAGTCGCTCATCAGGTAGATCCAAAATCCGAAGATTTTGGTCTGGCCTGCATCGTGGTGCCCGTGTTCGTGCGCGTGGGCATTCGCGTGCGTTAAAGTATCAGTTGCCATTTTTCAGCCCTGCCTTAGTAATCTCATCGAAATGCTGGTTTTCCAGTTTTTCGACTTCCGGTACCGGCACGTAGTAATCCACGTCTTCATCAAAGCTTTTCACGATCCAGCTGATGATCATGCCTGCGAAGCTTGCAATCGCCAGCCACCAGATATGCCAGATCATGGCGAAACCAAACAGTGTTGCGAAGGCGGTAATGACGATACCGGCACCGCTATTCTTCGGCATATGAATTTCTTCATAGTGCGCAGGCTGCTTGTACGCTTCACCTTTTTCTTTCATTTCCCAGAAGGCATCACGCTCGTGGACGTGTGGCACAACAGCAAAGTTATAGAACGGCGGCGGGGAAGAGGTTGCCCACTCCAGCGTACGACCACCCCATGGGTCACCGGTCAGGTCACGATTCTGCTCGCGGTCACGAATAGACACGTAGATCTGAATCAGCTGGCACAGGATACCCAGTGCAATCAGTGCGGCACCGCAGGCGGCAACGACCAGCATTGGATGGAACTGTGGGTCAATCTGCTGGCTGAGACGACGAGTCATACCCATGAAGCCCAGCACGTACAGCGGCATAAATGCCACGAAGAAGCCGATGATCCAGAACCAGAATGCGCGTTTACCCCAGGTTTCGTTCAGCGTGAAGCCGAACGCTTTTGGCCACCAGTAGGTCATACCTGCGAAGCAGCCAAATACGACGCCGCCGATGATAACGTTATGGAAGTGCGCAATCAGGAACAGACTGTTGTGCAGTACGAAGTCCGCACCCGGAACCGCCAACAGCACACCGGTCATACCGCCGACTGAGAAGGTCACGATAAAGCCAATCGTCCACAGCATCGCTGAGTGGAATACGATACGGCCCTGATACATGGTGAACAGCCAGTTGAAGATCTTCACCCCGGTCGGGATGGCGATAATCATGGTGGTAATACCGAAGAAGGCGTTTACGTTAGCGCCTGCACCCATGGTGAAGAAGTGGTGCAGCCAAACAACGAACGACAGAACGGTGATACACACGGTTGCCCACACCAGTGAGGTGTAACCAAACAGGCGTTTACGCGAGAAGGTTGCAGCGATTTCGGAGAACACCCCGAAGACCGGCAGAACCAGGATGTACACTTCCGGATGGCCCCAGGCCCAAATCAGGTTGATGTACATCATCATGTTGCCGCCCATATCGTTGGTAAAGAAATGGGTGCCCAGATAGCGATCCAGGGTCAGCAACGCGACGGTAACCGTCAGGATTGGGAAAGACGCGATAATCAGGATGTTGGCGCACAGAGATGCCCAGCTAAATACTGGCATCTTGAACATCGTCATACCTGGTGCACGCATCTTAATGATGGTCACAAAGAAGTTGATACCGGTCAGCGTTGTACCGATACCGGACAACTGGACTGCCCATATCCAATAATCGACCCCGACGCTTGGACTGTACTCTATTCCCGAGAGCGGCGGATAGGCCAGCCAACCGGTCTGTGCGAATTCACCTACGCCCAGAGACAGGTTAACCAGGATTACGCCGACAACGGTGAACCAGAAGCTCAGGTTGTTCAGGAATGGGAAAGCAACGTCACGTGCGCCGATCTGCAGCGGAACCACCAGGTTCATCAGACCGATAACAAATGGCATTGCCACGAAGAAGATCATGATCACGCCGTGAGCCGTGAAGATCTGGTCGTAGTGGTGAGGAGGCAGGAAGCCCGCTTCACCTGCAGAAGCCAGCGCTTGCTGACTACGCATCATGATGGCGTCGGCAAAGCCACGAATCAACATGACGATTGCGACGATGACATACATGATGCCAAGGCGTTTGTGGTCAACCGAAGTCAGCCACTCTTTCCACAGGTAGGTCCACTTACCGAAGTAAGTGATTAGGCCGAGTAAGGCCGCACCACCGATGATAATGGCAGCGATCGTAACCATGACAATGGGTTCATGGAACGGCACTGCATCCAGCGTCAATTTTCCGAACATCGTATTCTTCCTCGGCCCCTTAGTGAGCGGATTCCGCGTGGCTCATGTCCATGCCTTCCATGCCTTCGTGTGCGTTGTGCTCACCTTCGGGTTGGGTCATGTCCATGCTCTTACCGTGAGCCATAAATTTGTTAATAACGTCTTTAAACAAATCGGGTTTCACGTTGGAGAAGTATTCCACCTGGTTGTATTCGCTTGGCGCAGCCACTTTCTCGAACGCAGCCATGTCGCTCATGGTGTTCGTGGACTGTTTCGCTTTAGCAACCCATTGGTCGAATTCGGCGCGGTCCTTTGTTGCGATAGCCTTGAACTTCATACCGGAGAAGCCGGGTCCGCTGTAGCTTGCGGAGATACCATCATAAGTACCGACTTCGTTGGCGATCAGATGCAGTCGAGTCTGCATACCGGCCATGGCATAAATCTGGCTACCCAGACGCGGGATAAAGAAGGAGTTCATCACGGAGTTGGATGTCACTTTGAATTCAACCGGAGTATTCGCCGGGAAGGCGATTTCATTCACGGTAGCGATACCCTGTTCCGGATAGATGAAGAACCATTTCCAGTCCATGGAAACCACTTCGATGGTAATGGGCTTCTCGTCATGCGCCAGCGGTTTGCTTGGCTCAAGAGCGTGAGTGGTTTTCCAGGTCAGAACGGCAAGGAAAATAATGATTAAGATAGGCACCGTCCAGACCACAGCTTCCACTTTATTGGAGTGTGACCAGTTCGGGCTGTACTTCGCATCTTTATTGCTTGCACGATACTTCCAGGCAAAACCAACAGCCATCAAGATGGCAGGAATAACGACAATCAACATCAGGCCAAATGCCGTCAGTATCAATGACCGTTGTTCCAGTCCAATCTGTCCTTTAGGGTCAAGCAGCGCAGAATTACAACCACTGAGTAATGCAGTGCCTGCAATTAATGACAACCATCCCAAACTTTTATTGTATTTCCTGAGTCTCATTTAACGACCTCAATTCCACGGGACCGGGTGGCGTTTAAAGTGTGAGGGCATTTTACGGGAAGGTTACATTACTGTAAACATCATTGGATCTGTGTTACCGGGTTCTGCCGTGCATGTCACATATGTTGCAATATATGTCGCCTCGGCTTTAAGAACCTGTTGCAACATCACGTTATAACGAAAGCGGGCGAGCAGGGGAGGTGTTGAGGGCAATTGGTATAACCAATACGAAAATAAAACAATTGCTTAACAATTGATTATCAATAAAAAGACAAATAACGAACAAAAAATAAATCTGATTCGGCTGAATCGAGTAAGGAAAATAGAATTTATAAAAGGAGTCAATAATTTCCAAATTCTATGGCGCACAAAACAACAAATTATATTTTTATTAACTGCTGTTTATTTAGCCGTTATAATTACGCAGGGTGATTACAACGGCCAAATAAACCGGTCAGATTACGCCAGACGAGTTTTGCGTAGTGCCAAATAATCCAGCAGTCCACCGAATACCACACCGCAGACGGCGACCACGACGGCCACTTCAAGCAGTTCCGACAGGAAAGAGAAGTTGGTGTAATCGAGGGCGTTCATCGTCAGAAGTAGCAGCCAGACAGCCAGCAAACAGCAGCCCGCCACTAACGTCATCAAAGCCAGATTGTACGCACCACGAAACTCTGTGCGTGGAATAAAACTCTCATTTTGCCAGCTATGTTCCAGCGTCTGGCGACAAACCAGCAGCAGCAGGAGTCCTGGGATCGCGGCAAACACGGAAAACAGATAAAACGTGGGCCAACCGTGGGCCTCGACGAACCAACCTGCCACTGGGCCCACATAGACGCGGCCAACAGCCGAAAGGGCAGAGAGTAGGGCAAACTGGGTTGCGGAGAACGATTTATTACACAGCGTCATTAATAAGGCGACAAACGCCGCAGTACCCATTCCGCCGCACAGGTTTTCGAAGAAAACCGCTGCCGCCATACTGATCATGTGCTTGTCTGTAATAGAAAGCAGCCAGTATCCGGCGTTTGATACGCCCTGCAGAATGCCGAAAATGAGTAACGCGCGAAACAGCGAAAGGCGCTGCATCAGGATCCCGCCGTACAGCGCGCCGATTATTGTCGCCAGCAGTCCCAGCGTTTTATTGACGACGCCGACTTCACCGGCATCAAATCCGACGCCGCGGATTAAAAACGTCGTGGTCAGGCTCATGGCGAAAGCATCACCAAGCTTATACAGCACAATGAGCAGCAAAATCAGCCAGGCGTTGTTACGGCCAAAAAAGTCACGCAGTGGCGCAGCAACCGCTTGTTCCAGTGTTTTGGGCACTGGAATGGTGTCAGTGGGTTCGGGCGCTAACAGGGTGGCGATAATGCAGGGAATTAGTAGTGCCGCCATCAGCCAGTACATACCCTGCCAGCCGAGCCAGCGGTCGGCCATCCACAGTGCCAGACCACCGGAAACCAGCATCCCCAGGCGGTAACCCAGTACGCTGATTGCTGCACCGGTACCACGTTCTTCTGCCGGTAAAACGTCTGTTTTCCAGGCGTCAAAAACAATATCCTGCGACGCGGAACAAAATGCGATCACCACTGCGAGTGCCGCCATCCAGCGTAACTGCGTTCCTGGTTCCAGAAAACCCATCGCGGCGATGGAAATAAGAAGCATCACCTGGGTCGTCAATAGCCAACCGCGACGACGACCTAAAAACGGTGGCGTGTAGCGGTCCATCACCGGGGACCAGAGAAACTTAAAGACGTAGGCCTGGCCGACCAGAGAAAAGAAACCGATAGTTTTCAGATCGATGTTTTCGACCGTCATCCACGCCTGAAGCGTACCGGAGGTCAGGGCGAGCGGTAAACCGGAAGCAAAACCTAACATCAGCAGAATCGCTGATTTTGGTTGCTGAAAAATACGTAAATAGTGATTGGACATGGGCATTAAAAGCTGACCCGGCGAAATGCCGGGTCAGGGGGCTTAAATTAGCGAGCGTTCTGCTTGATGAAATCGTGAACACTGGTGTCCTGGGACATATCAGCGATGGTGTCGGTCAGGACGCTGTTAACGGCATCAGCAATATTTTTGTTAGAGGCCTGGAATGCGCCTTCAACAGAGTAGCTGGCACGGTAGTTTTTGGTCATCTTGTTGCCGTTGGCAGCCGTTGCAATAATGGCAATGTCTGCTTTGGTTGCGATGTTATAGCGCACGCTACCCTGAGACACGTCAGCATACAGCTGGCTTACGATGATTTGCAGGTTAACTGCACCGTTTGGACCCACCATATAACCGCGTGCAGTCATCTGCTTTTCCAGCACTTCTTGCAGCAGGAAGCGTAGATCGCGAGACGCAGTCAGAGTAACCAGTTGATTGTCGCGGGTCACTTTTGCCAGCGCCTGATCCTGACGCTGGTCGGCGCCGTTGATGCTGACAGTCACTCCCATCAGACTCGGATCCTGCTGTGGCAGGGTAATTTTCGGCGATACGTTGATGGTAGTGGGCGGAGTTGCGCAGCCAGCCAACATAAACAACGCGACTAAAGGGAAGAGGATTTTTTTAAACATGCCAGGGCTCTCAGCGAATCTAAATTGTATGGTTAGAGAAAATTCCCGCCATCATAACATCGCCAACGATGAGGGGAAGTGGGTAACGCATGTAAATTCATCATGTTGTCCGTTTGATGATGTTGTAGAGACCATAAATGGCCTTTTTGCAATAACGCGAACACAAGAATCAGTGAACTTCATTCGTTTGGGTGAGAAAATCAGACAAGCGCTAATTTTTTGTTGCTAAGGTGTAATGAAAACGGTAAAAGCGGCTAATATTTAAAGGGATGGGTGACATCTCAGCGTTGTCGGAGGAAAAATTTCATGATGATTCGTGAGCAAATAGAAGAAAAATTAAGGGCAGCGTTCCAACCCGTGTTCCTCGAAGTTGTGGATGAAAGCTATCGTCACAATGTCCCGGCAGGTTCTGAAAGCCACTTTAAGGTTGTGCTGGTCAGCGATCGCTTTACAGGTGAACGTTTTCTTAATCGTCATCGGATGATTTACAGCACGTTAACGGCGGAGCTTTCCACAACCGTACATGCTCTGGCCCTGCATACCTACACCATTAAGGAATGGGAGGCGTTGCAGGATACCATTTTTGCATCACCTCCGTGTCGTGGAGCGGGAAGCATCGCCTAAAAAACGGATTTGCAACAACCGGCGCTTTTCCAGTATGTTGCTACAGATTATGTGAAAACGGCCTGCGGGCCGTTTTGTTTTGTCTGAATTCTGAGTAGGTCGTCCAGTATTCAGACAAAAATTAGCCGGGAATTGTGAAAAAAGCCGCAGCAACGCGCAATAACCGTTCTCGACTCATAAAAGTGATGCCGCTATAATGCGCGTCTTATTTTTCGGAATGTCTTCGGGATGATTCTGACGACAGGGAATGTGATTGATTATGAGAACATCCCAGTTCCGCGAAGCCAACAACCTGTGCTTGCGGAGAAGAGTTGACCGAGCACTGTGATTTTTTGAGGTAACAAGATGCAAGTTTCAGTTGAAACCACTCAAGGCCTTGGCCGCCGTGTAACGATTACTATCGCTGCTGACAGCATCGAGACCGCTGTGAAAAGCGAGCTGGTCAACGTAGCGAAGAAAGTGCGTATTGACGGTTTCCGCAAAGGAAAAGTACCGATGAATGTCGTTGCTCAGCGTTATGGCGCTTCTGTTCGCCAGGACGTTCTGGGTGACCTGATGAGCCGTAACTTCGTTGATGCCATCATCAAAGAAAAAATTAATCCGGCTGGCGCACCGAACTACGTTCCGGGCGAATACAAACTGGGTGAAGATTTCACTTACGCGGTAGAGTTCGAAGTTTACCCGGAAGTTGAGCTGACCGGTCTGGATGCAATCGAAGTTGAAAAACCGGTTGTTGAAGTTACCGACGCTGACGTTGACGTTATGCTGGATACCCTGCGTAAGCAGCAGGCTACCTGGAAAGACAAAGACGGCGCTGCTGACGCAGAAGACCGTGTCACCATCGACTTTACCGGTTCTGTAGACGGCGAAGAGTTCGAAGGCGGCAAAGCGTCTGACTTCGTACTGGCGATGGGCCAGGGTCGTATGATCCCGGGCTTTGAAGAAGGCGTTAAAGGCCACAAAGCTGGCGAAGAGTTCACCATCGACGTGACCTTCCCGGAAGAGTACCACGCTGAAAACCTGAAAGGTAAAGCCGCTAAATTCGTTATCAACCTGAAGAAAGTTGAAGAACGTGAACTGCCGGAACTGACCGAAGAATTCATCAAACGTTTTGGCGTTGAAGATGGTTCCGTAGCCGGTCTGCGTGCTGAAGTACGTAAAAACATGGAACGTGAGCTGAAAGGCGCTGTGCGTAACCGCGTTAAGTCTCAGGCGATCGAAGGTCTGGTTAAAGCCAACGACATCGACGTTCCTGCTGCACTGATCGACAGCGAAATCGACGTTCTGCGTCGTCAGGCTGCACAGCGTTTCGGTGGCAACGAGAAGCAAGCTCTGGAACTGCCGCGTGAACTGTTCGAAGAACAGGCTAAGCGTCGCGTAGTTGTTGGACTGCTGCTGGGCGAAGTGATTCGTACCAATGAACTGAAAGCTGACGAAGATCGCGTAAAAGGCCTGATCGAAGAAATGGCTTCTGCTTACGAAGATCCGAAAGAAGTTGTTGAGTTCTACAGCAAAAACAAAGAGCTGATGGACAACATGCGTAACGTCGCTCTGGAAGAACAGGCTGTTGAAGCGGTTCTGGCGAAAGCTAAAGTGACTGAAAAAGCCACTACTTTCAACGAACTGATGAACCAGCAGGCGTAATTCGTTGCTTTTATAGCACGAAATTCGCACATAAACCCGTCACCTTCTGGTGGCGGGTTTTTTTTTGTCACGCATTTTGCATGGGAAGGGTGCGAAAACAGCGTTTCAGTGTTAGCGTTACAACAAAAGATTGTTATGCTTGAATTATGGCGATGTCGTACCCATTACAGAGGGACTAGCTGATAATCCGTCCATAAGGTTACAATCAGCACAGCAGGTTTTTTCAAATTTTATCCAGGAGACGGAAATGTCATACAGCGGCGAACGAGATAACTTTGCACCCCATATGGCGCTGGTGCCGATGGTCATTGAACAGACCTCGCGTGGTGAGCGCTCTTTTGATATCTATTCTCGTCTACTTAAGGAACGCGTCATTTTTCTGACCGGCCAGGTCGAAGACCATATGGCTAACCTGATTGTGGCGCAGATGCTGTTCCTGGAAGCAGAAAACCCGGAAAAAGATATCTACCTGTATATTAACTCCCCTGGTGGCGTGATTACTGCAGGGATGTCTATCTATGACACCATGCAGTTTATTAAGCCGGACGTTAGCACCATTTGTATGGGCCAGGCGGCCTCAATGGGCGCGTTTCTGCTGACTGCCGGGGCGAAAGGTAAACGTTTTTGCCTGCCTAACTCTCGCGTCATGATCCACCAGCCTCTGGGCGGTTACCAGGGTCAGGCAACGGATATTGAAATTCATGCCCGTGAAATCCTGAAGGTAAAAGGGCGCATGAACGAACTTATGGCGCATCATACGGGTCAATCTCTCGAGCAGATTGAACGTGATACCGAGCGCGATCGCTTCCTCTCCGCTTCTGAAGCGGTGGAGTACGGTCTGGTCGACTCGATTTTGACCCATCGTAATTAATGCCCAGGGCGCAGGTGTGCCGCTATAATTACCTGGAGCGGCACAACGCTGACTAGCGTCTTGCGCCTGAGAATGGCATTTGCGTCGTCGTGTGCGGCACAAAGAACAAAGAAGAGGTTTTGACCCATGACAGATAAACGCAAAGATGGCTCGGGCAAATTGTTGTACTGCTCTTTTTGCGGCAAAAGCCAGCATGAAGTGCGTAAGCTGATTGCCGGACCATCCGTGTATATCTGCGACGAATGTGTTGATTTATGTAACGACATCATTCGCGAAGAGATTAAGGAAGTAGCACCGCACCGTGAACGCAGTGCGCTGCCGACGCCACATGAAATTCGCAACCACCTGGACGATTACGTTATTGGCCAGGAACAGGCGAAGAAAGTGCTGGCGGTCGCGGTATACAACCATTACAAACGTCTGCGCAACGGCGACACCAGCAATGGCGTCGAGTTGGGCAAAAGTAACATCCTGCTAATTGGCCCGACGGGTTCTGGTAAAACGCTGTTGGCTGAAACGCTGGCGCGTCTGCTGGACGTTCCGTTCACAATGGCCGATGCCACCACCCTGACCGAAGCCGGTTATGTGGGTGAAGATGTTGAAAATATTATTCAGAAGCTGTTGCAGAAGTGCGATTACGACGTGCAGAAAGCGCAGCGCGGTATTGTCTATATCGATGAGATCGACAAGATTTCGCGTAAATCAGACAATCCGTCTATTACGCGTGACGTTTCCGGTGAAGGCGTACAGCAGGCGCTGTTGAAACTGATCGAAGGTACGGTTGCTGCCGTTCCGCCACAGGGTGGACGCAAACATCCGCAGCAGGAGTTCTTGCAGGTTGATACCTCTAAGATTCTGTTTATCTGTGGTGGTGCGTTTGCCGGTCTGGATAAGGTGATTGCTAACCGTGTTGAAACCGGCTCCGGCATTGGTTTTGGCGCGACGGTAAAAGCCCAGTCCGATAAGGCCAGCGAAGGTGAACTGCTGTCGCAGGTTGAACCAGAAGATCTGATCAAATTTGGTTTGATCCCTGAGTTCATCGGCCGTCTGCCCGTTGTGGCAACGCTGAGCGAACTGAGTGAAGAAGCGCTGATCCAGATCCTGAAAGAACCGAAAAACGCCCTGACTAAGCAGTATCAGGCGCTGTTCAATCTTGAAGGTGTGGATCTGGAATTCCGCGAGGAAGCGCTGGATGCTATCGCCAGGAAAGCGATGATTCGTAAAACCGGTGCGCGTGGTCTGCGTTCTATCGTAGAAGCCGCGTTGCTGGACACTATGTACGATCTTCCTTCTATGGAAGACGTTGAAAAAGTGGTGATCGACGAGTCTGTGATTGGCGGTCAGAGCAAGCCGTTGCTGATTTACGGTAAGCCGGAAGCACAGCAGGCATCTGGCGAATAATTCATCAATTCATACAGACGTTTAACCAAAAAGGGGGGATTTTATCTCCCCTTTTATTTTTCCGTAAACATGGCGTTGAATGTGTGGGAAACATCCCCATATACTGACATACATGTTAAAGGTGGTGTGAAGCACAGTCGTACCACCTGATTACCTGGCGGAAACTAAACTAAGAGAGAGCTCTATGAATCCTGAGCGTTCTGAACGCATTGAAATCCCCGTATTGCCGTTGCGCGATGTGGTGGTTTATCCGCACATGGTCATACCCTTATTTGTAGGGCGGGAAAAATCTATCCGTTGTCTTGAAGCGGCTATGGACCATGATAAAAAAATCATGCTGGTCGCGCAGAAAGAAGCGTCAACGGATGAGCCGGGTGTAAACGATCTTTTCACCGTCGGGACCGTGGCCTCTATTTTGCAGATGCTGAAACTGCCTGACGGCACCGTAAAAGTGCTGGTCGAGGGGTTACAGCGCGCGCGTATTTCTGCGCTGTCTGATAACGGCGAGCATTTCTCTGCGAAAGCGGAGTACCTTGATTCGCCTGCTATTGATGAGCGCGAACAGGAAGTGCTGGTGCGTACCGCAATCAGCCAGTTCGAAGGCTATATCAAGCTAAACAAAAAAATCCCACCAGAAGTGCTGACGTCGCTTAACAGCATTGACGATCCCGCGCGTCTGGCGGACACCATCGCTGCCCATATGCCGCTGAAGCTGGCGGATAAGCAGTCCGTGCTGGAGATGTCAGACGTGAATGAACGTCTGGAATATCTGATGGCAATGATGGAATCCGAAATCGATCTGCTGCAGGTTGAAAAACGCATTCGCAACCGCGTGAAAAAGCAGATGGAGAAGTCTCAGCGTGAGTACTATCTGAATGAGCAAATGAAAGCGATTCAGAAAGAGCTCGGCGAGATGGATGATGCGCCGGATGAAAACGAAGCGCTGAAACGTAAGATTGACGCGGCGAAGATGCCGAAAGAGGCAAAAGAGAAAGCGGAAGCAGAGCTGCAGAAGCTGAAAATGATGTCTCCGATGTCGGCGGAAGCCACCGTGGTACGCGGCTACATCGACTGGATGGTACAGGTGCCGTGGAACGCGCGTAGCAAGGTCAAAAAAGACCTGCGTCAGGCACAGGAAATCCTCGATACCGACCATTATGGTCTGGAGCGTGTGAAAGACCGTATTCTTGAGTATCTTGCGGTCCAGAGCCGTGTGAACAAAATCAAGGGACCGATCCTGTGTCTGGTTGGACCGCCAGGGGTGGGTAAAACCTCTCTGGGTCAGTCCATCGCGAAGGCGACAGGGCGTAAATACATCCGTATGGCGCTGGGTGGCGTGCGTGATGAGGCTGAAATTCGTGGTCACCGCCGGACTTATATTGGCTCGATGCCGGGCAAACTGATCCAGAAAATGGCCAAAGTGGGCGTGAAAAACCCGCTGTTCCTGCTTGATGAGATCGACAAAATGTCTTCTGACATGCGTGGCGATCCGGCATCAGCGCTGCTTGAGGTGCTGGATCCAGAGCAGAACGTGGCGTTCAGCGATCACTACCTGGAAGTGGACTACGACCTCAGCGACGTCATGTTCGTTGCGACGTCGAACTCCATGAACATTCCGGCACCGTTGCTGGATCGTATGGAAGTGATTCGTCTGTCTGGCTATACCGAAGACGAGAAGCTTAATATAGCTAAACGTCATCTGTTGCCAAAACAGATTGAGCGTAATGCGCTGAAAAAAGGCGAGCTGACGGTCGACGATAGCGCCATTGTGGGCATCATTCGTTACTACACTCGTGAAGCGGGCGTGCGTAGTCTGGAGCGTGAAATCTCCAAACTGTGCCGTAAAGCAGTTAAGCAATTGTTGCTCGATAAGTCACTGAAACACATTGAGATCAATGGCGATAACCTGCACGACTACCTGGGTGTGCAGCGCTTTGACTATGGCCGTGCGGATAACGAAAACCGCGTCGGTCAGGTCACGGGTCTGGCATGGACAGAAGTGGGCGGCGATCTGCTGACCATTGAAACCGCCTGTGTTCCTGGTAAAGGCAAGCTGACTTACACCGGATCGCTCGGCGAAGTGATGCAGGAATCCATTCAGGCAGCACTGACCGTGGTGCGTGCGCGTGCGGAAAAACTGGGTATTAACCCGGACTTTTACGAAAAACGCGACATCCACGTTCACGTACCTGAAGGCGCGACGCCGAAAGATGGTCCAAGTGCGGGTATTGCCATGTGCACTGCGCTGGTCTCATGCCTGACCGGTAATCCGGTTCGTGCCGATGTGGCGATGACTGGCGAGATCACCCTGCGTGGTCAGGTTCTGCCTATCGGTGGTTTGAAAGAAAAACTGTTGGCGGCGCACCGTGGTGGTATTAAGACGGTCTTAATTCCAGACGAAAACAAACGTGACCTGGAAGAGATTCCGGACAACGTTATCGCCGATCTGGACATCCATCCGGTGAAACGTATTGAGGAAGTTCTGACTCTTGCGTTGCAAAATGAACCCTCTGGAATGCAGGTTGTGACGGCAAAATAGTGACCTCGCGCAAAGAGCATTAATAAAAACAGGGCTGGCAGGCCATTTCGGGCTTGCCAGCCTTTTTTTGTATAGCTAATTTAGATAACGGATTGGGCTTGCCATCATTATCGGGTGTTGTAAGGGCATGGCAGGCCTGATATAACTGCTGCGCGGTCGCACTTTGAAGGATTCAGGTGCGATATATATTATAAAGAGGAAGAGAAGAGTGAATAAATCTCAACTGATCGACAAAATTGCTGCAGGGGCTGATATCTCTAAAGCTGCGGCTGGACGTGCGTTAGATGCAATTATTGCTTCTGTTACCGAATCCCTGAAAGAAGGTGATGACGTAGCACTGGTAGGTTTTGGTACTTTTGCCGTTAAAGAGCGTGCTGCCCGTACTGGTCGCAACCCGCAAACAGGTAAAGAGATCACCATCGCCGCGGCTAAGGTACCGGGCTTCCGTGCAGGTAAAGCACTGAAAGACGCGGTAAACTAAGTGATTTCCCCTTTGGGGATGTGACTAAGTACAAGGGCGCATCAACCGATGTGCCTTTTTTATTTCTGATTCCGGTACTTTCTACGCGTTGTGGGCTGACAATTGCCCCAGTTTCTTGTCACAATAGGCCTTTGTGCGCAGCGTTCAGGAAACGCTATGCTGCGTGAAGCATATATACTCAAAATCCTTGCCGCCGTTGTTGTGTCAACGCGCAGGCGGCCTGAAGGATAACGCGTATAGTCATCTACAGCGGAGTGTGGTTACACCATGATGGACAGCTTACGCACGGCTGCTAACAGTCTCGTGCTCAAGATTATTTTCGGTATCATTATCGTGTCGTTCATTTTGACCGGCGTGAGTGGTTACCTGATTGGCGGGGGCAATAACTACGCCGCTAAAGTGAATGGCCAGGAGATCAGCCGCGGGCAGTTCGAGAATGCGTTCAACAGCGAACGTAACCGCATGCAGCAACAGCTGGGCGATCAATATTCTGAGCTGGCGGCGAACGAAGGTTATATGAAAACGCTGCGTCAGCAGGTGCTGAATCGTCTTGTGGACGAAGCGCTGCTGGATCAGTACTCCCGTGAGCTTAAGCTCAACATTAGCGACGATCAGATTAAGCAGGCTATTTTCGCCACTCCGGCTTTCCAGGTTGACGGCAAATTTGATAACAACCGCTACAATGCGATTGTGAATCAGATGGGAATGACTGCAGATCAGTATGCTCAGGCATTGCGTAACCAGCTCACCACGCAACAGTTGATCAACGGCGTTGCCGGAACCGACTTCATGCTGAAGGGGGAAACGGACGAACTGGCTGCACTGGTTGCACAGCAACGTATCGTACGTGAAGCGACGATTGATGTTAATGCTCTTGCTGCGAAGCAGTCGGTTACCGACGAAGAAGTGGCCAGTTACTACGAGCAGAATAAAAACCGCTTTATGACGCCGGAACAGTTCCGTGTGAGCTATATCAAGCTGGATGCTGCAGCAATGCAGGAAACCGCCAGCGATGCTGATATTCAGTCTTATTATGACCAGCATCAGGATCAGTTCACTCAGCCGCAGCGTAACCGCTACAGCATCATCCAGACCAAAACAGAAGATGAAGCAAAAGCGGTGCTTGATGCGCTGAACAAAGGTGGTGATTTTGCGACCCTGGCGAAAGAAAAATCTGCCGATATCATCTCTGCTCGTAACGGCGGTGATATGGGTTGGCTGGAAGACTCCACCACCCCAGATGAACTGAAAAATGCCGGTCTGAAAGAAAAAGGCCAACTGTCAGGCGTGATTAAGTCTTCTGTTGGTTTCCTCGTTGCGCGCCTTGATGATGTGCAACCTGCGCAGGTTAAACCGCTGAGTGAAGCCCGTGACGACATTGCAGCGAAAGTTAAGCAGGAAAAAGCGCTGGATGCCTATTATGCGTTGCAGCAGAAAGTGAGTGATGCTGCCAGCAATGATAACGAATCTCTGGCGGGTGCGGAGCAGGCTGCAGGGATGAAAGCGGTTGAGACGGGCTGGTTTAGCCGTGACAGTCTGCCGGAAGAACTGAATTTCAAACCTGTTGCTGACATCATTTTCAATGGTGGTCTGATAGGCGAGAACGGTACGCCGGGCAGTAACTCTGACATCATCACCGTGGATGGCGATCGTGCGTTTGTGCTGCGTATTAGCGAACACAAAGCAGAAGCCGTTAAGCCGTTAGCGGAAGTGAAAGAACAGGTTACCGCGCTCGTTAAGCACAATAAAGCTGAGCAGCAGGCGAAACTGGATGCTGATAAACTGCTGGCCGATCTGAAAGCTGGTAAAGGCGGCGAAGCGCTGAAAGCGGCGGGTCTGAGCTTTGGCGAAGCGAAAACGCTGAGCCGTACGGGCCAGGATCCGCTGAGTCAGGCGGCATTTGGCCTGAGTCTGCCTGCGAAAGACAAGCCGAGCTACGGTGTGGCGAACGATATGCAGGGTAACGTTGTACTGTTGGCGCTGGACGAAGTAAAAGCCGGCTCAATGCCAGAAGCACAGAAAAAAGCGATGGTTCAGGGGATTACTCAGAACAACGCTCAGATTGTCTTCGAAGCACTGATGAGCAACCTGCGTAAAGCGGCAAAAATTAAAGTTGGTGACGCGCTGGAACAGCAGCAATAACCGAGGCTTCTCGCAAAAAATTGCAAAAAGTTGTATATACCAAAGGCCGCTTTCGCGGCCTTTTCCATTTCTGAAAATTGCCATTTGTCTGCCGTTTATCCCCCCGCTATCGTGGCTCCACTGTTAACCAACAAGGAGCAAAACAGTATGAAACATGGAATTAAAGCTTTGCTTATCACCTTTTCTTTAACCTGTGCAGGTATGAGCCAAAGCGCACTGGCTGCGGACCAGGTCGGCAAAAACCAGGTGGTCCAGACCAAAGCAGACAGCTTTGGCGCAGCACAAAGCAACGCGACGGCACCGACAAAGTCGAGTGATGATGAAGGTACCAGGGTAAGCATCAATACCGCTTCAGCGGAGGATTTAGCGCGAGTGATGAACGGTGTCGGACTGAAGAAGGCGCAGGCGATAGTCAGTTATCGGGAGGAGTACGGGCCATTTAAAACCGTCGATGACTTAAAGCAGGTACCGGGAATGGGCAGTTCGCTGGTAGAGCGTAATTTGGCAGTTTTAACACTTTAATAACTTGCAGAGTGCTAAAAGTTTGCCAGAATGTAGAGGTCATACCAGTTATGGCCTTTCTACCCTGAAGTGTATTCCTATAAAAACAAACTAAGGTTCCTGTGCTATGCAAACACAAATCAAAGTCCGTGGTTTTCATCTTGATGTCTATCAGCACGTTAACAATGCCCGCTATCTTGAGTTTCTGGAAGAAGCCCGTTGGGATGGGCTGGAAAACAGTGACAGTTTTCAATGGATGACTGCACATCACATCGCGTTTGTGGTTGTTAACATCAATATCAACTATCGCCGTCCTGCCGTGCTGAGTGATTTGCTGACCATAACCAGCCAGGTACAACAGCTAAATGGCAAAAGCGGCGTATTAAACCAGACCATCACACTGGAGCCGGAAGGGCAGGTCGTTGCTGATGCGTTGATTACTTTCGTCTGTATTGATTTGAAAACGCAGAAAGCGCTGCCGTTGGAAGGGGAGTTACGCGAGAAACTGGAACAAATGGTGAAGTAGTGACTGTGACTGCCGGATGGCGACGCTCAAGCGTCTTATCCGGCCTGCATGAGTTGCTGCGAGTGTCTGTAGGCCGGATAAGCAAAGCGCCATC
The DNA here is from genome assembly GCF_046555775.1 of Citrobacter sp. U14242. Classification (NCBI taxonomy): domain Bacteria; kingdom Pseudomonadati; phylum Pseudomonadota; class Gammaproteobacteria; order Enterobacterales; family Enterobacteriaceae; genus Citrobacter; species Citrobacter sp. U14242. The sequence continues at coordinate 228,175 of NZ_JBKGLW010000003.1, read as the reverse complement.
CGGCATCACTCAACACATTACTTTAACCCGGTTTTCTGCTTCATAGCTGCCATCACTGCTGGCTTATCCGCCAGATAATGGTTCAGACCGTTGGCACGCAGATTACAGGCAGCACAATGGCCGCAACCGTTACCCTTGATCCCGTTATAACAGGTCAGCGTCTCTTCACGCACCAGATCCAGCTTACCCCAGTAGTCGGCCAGCGCCCAGGTTTCGGCTTTATCAATCCACATCAACGGGGTTTCGAAACGGATATCTTTTGCCATTCCCAGACTGATGGCATGGTTCAGGGCTTTGACAAACTCGTCACGACAGTCCGGATAACCAGAAAAATCTGTCTCGCAAACGCCGGTAATTACCGCCTCTGCCTGTACCTGGTAAGCGTAAATTGCAGCCAGCGTTAAGAACAGAATGTTACGTCCAGGCACAAAAGTATTCGGGATACCGTTCGCGTCCGGTTCATAATCGGGTACCGGGATATTATCGCGGGTCAGGCTGCTGACAGCCAGTTCGCTGAGCAGCGTCACGTCGAGAACTTTGTGTGCACGGGCGCCGAGTTTTAAGGCCAGATCACGTGCGACGTCAATTTCAGCGCGATGGCGCTGACCATAATCAAAGGTCACGCAGTGCACTTCATCATACTGATGTAGCGCTTGCACCAGACAGGTCGTGGAGTCCTGACCTCCACTAAATACAACAACGGCACGTTTCATGGCATTTCCTGAAAAAAGAACAAAACCCTATGGTAGCGTCTGGGTGTGGTGTCGACCAGCTTCTTCACGCTGAAGGGGGCGGTAACCAGGCCTCGGTGAACTCAAACCAGCCGCGCGGATTCAAACGCACGCCATTTACGCCCGGCGGAGCGCTAATTCGATAGTGATAATTAAACAGCGGAGTAAGCGTGGCGTCATGCATTAACGTTGCGAAAACCTGCTGTAAAGCCGCATGACGATCGTCCTCATCGGCCTGAATTTGCAAAGCATCCAGCGTGGTCTGCAGATGAGTATATGCGGGCGCATTCAGAACATGTGACCATAGCTGATCGCAACGTAACCACTGTTCGAGGGTATACTCGGGGGCTTCGCCAATCAGCCTGTCTCCCATCATCAGATCGGCCTGAGCTAAAGGATGATCGCCATCCCAGTTTTTAGCATTATGAAAAATAAGCGTTAATTTACAACCCAGTTTTGCCAGTGCCTGGCGAAGCTGTTCCGCCATCGTATGCAGTTCGACAGGTAAGTGGTAGGCCAGTGTCAGTTTTTCCGGCAACGCCACCTCGTCCAGCTCATCCCATTGTGGGATCGTCCATCCTGGCAGCAGGGCATTGCTGGGGGTAATGAGGTTTTCATCTACCTCCAGCGTCTGTAGCAGCGAAGAACGGTGAATAATATTGATCAGCCTGCGAGCCTGGAGCGTGTTCAGGCGTGAACTTTTCTTCAGCGTTAAATAGCAAAAGCCCAGACTGATCCCGCTGCTGACCTGGCTCAGCATGGCGAGCTCTTCGGGTTTACCAATCGCAATTTGCACCGGGTGGCGGCAGCTGGTGCCCAGATCCTGGGAAAAGAGTTGCGGGGTTATCCAGTATTCAATCGCTTTCAGCAGCGGATGGCCAAGATGGTAACTATCGTGGCTCTCGATGCGAACCCATTCGGGTGTAAACAGCGTCAGCCGGAACGGGCCAGTCCCGACAAAGGGTTGTTCTGGGTGCGCGAGATGACTGCTGTAACTTGCCAGGCGGTGTGCCAGCCAAAAGTCAGGACGATGCAAAATAAAAGTCAGACATTGAGGGTGCGTCACCTCTATGTGTTTAACGCTGATAAACAATCTGGCCAGCGCGGGCAGTTCAAGCAACATCAACAGCCGTTGGTGTAACTGAGCACTGTTGACAACGTCACCGTTATGCCAGTGCAGCGTTGAGCGAATATAGAAATCCCAGCGCAGACCGTCGGCAGAGATATTCCAGTGGTGAGCTAAATCGCCGCAGGGTCGTTGAGTGTGGCTGTCAAAACGTGTCAGGCCAGAGAATACCTGTCCGGCAAGGTGCTGCTCTGCACGACCGGGTAGGAATCCAGGATGCAAAGGTTCGAGCTGGCGATAATAGGGGATACGCAGGGTGGGCGTATCATTTTGCCATTGTCCGCCCATAAACGGCTGCAGCAGGGTTCTTAATTCCCCGGGGGCCAGTTGAGCCAGTTCCAGTACGCTGAGCTGTTCACCCTTTTGCAGTGCCTGCTCCATCATCGTGTTGCGCAAAGAGTCCGGAGTTACCAAAAAACGTAATGCTCCGCGTTTCCCGCGTCCGGACTGCGCTTGCCATACCAACCAACCGGCATCCTGCGCTTGCCTGAGCAGAGTACGTACATGGCGCTCGCTGCAAAAGCAGCGTTCAGCCAGTTCTCCGACGGTGACTGACTGCGGCTCTCCGTTTGAAGGTTGCCACAGACGTTGGTACTGATTCAGGCGATTAAGCAAACGCATTGATACATCATCCTTCAAGATGCCCACTAGCGGTTTTACGTAGAAAAAAACCGGAACAATTTTCTTTATCTATTCACTATTACTTCCGTATATCTCAGGGGATACTGAATCACAAGTTAACCGCGTCACAGTGTGGAGAAAGAAATGGCTCGTCTGGCTGCATTTGATATGGATGGCACCCTTTTGATGCCAAATCACCACTTAGGTGATGAAACCCTTTCGACGCTGGCACGCCTGCGTGAACGAGATATCACGCTGACATTTGCCACCGGCCGCCATGTGCTGGAGATGCGTCATATTTTAGGCTCGATCTCGCTGGACGCCTTTTTAATCACCGGTAACGGGACGCGTATTCACTCGCTGGAAGGCGATGTATTGCATCGTCAGGATCTGGCTCCCTCGGTTGCCGATATCGTATTGCACCAGCGGTGGGAAACGCAGGCCAGCATGCATGTTTTTAATGACAACGGCTGGTTCACCGGGCAAGAGATTCCGTCACTGTTGCAAGCGCATGTGTACAGCGGATTTCGTTACCAGATAGTGGATGTGAAGCGTATTCCTGCTCATCAGGTCACGAAAATCTGCTTCTGTGGCGATCATGACGATTTGGTCCGCCTGCGTATTCAGTTGAATGACGCGCTGGGCGAGCAGGCGAATCTCTGTTTTTCCGCTATCGATTGTCTTGAAGTGCTGCCGCTGGGCTGCAATAAAGGCTCCGCACTGGCAGTGCTAAGCGAGCACTTGGGTTATTCCATGGCTGACTGCATGGCGTTTGGCGATGCCATGAACGATCGTGAAATGTTGGGCCGCGTTGGGCGTGGTCTGATTATGGGGAACGCGATGCCGCAGCTTATTGCTGCGCTGCCTCATTTATCGGTGATTGGGCATTGCCGCAATCAGGCTGTATCTCACTTTTTGACGCATTGGCTGGACAATCCGCATCTACCTTATTCCCCCGAATGAGAGATCCCTTCCAGCAAGCCAGGCTTCGCGTCTGGCTTTTTTTTGTCTGCTCAGTGTGTATTCAGCAACTGGGCAAGTTCTGCTTTCGATGGCGTTAAATCACCGATGTGTGACTCGACCCATTGCGGGTTGTAATAGGTTTCCAGATAACGTTCGCCACTGTCACACAGCAACGTAACCAGCGACCCTGTTTCTCCGGCGTCGCGCATCCGAGCGGCAAGTTGTAATGCTCCCCACATGTTGGTACCGGTTGAGGCACCCACTTTACGACCTAGCTGCGTCTCCAGCCAGTGCGCGGTGGCAACGCTTGCGGCATCCGGAACGCGCAACATTTCATCAACCACATCAGGAATGAAAGAAGGCTCTACGCGTGGGCGGCCAATGCCTTCAATTTTGCTGCCGACCGGACTGCGTAACGACGCATCGCGATCCTGCCAGTAAGGCAGAAAGACCGAGTTTTCCGGGTCAACGACCATCAGGTGTGTGTCGTAACCCTGACAGCGAATATAACGGCCTATGGTTGCTGATGTACCACCGGTTCCTGCGCTCATCACGATATGGCGAGGTACGGGGTTTGGCTCACACTGCATCTGGCGGAAGATACTGTCGGCAATATTGTTGTTACCACGCCAGTCAGTAGCGCGTTCAGCGTAAGTGAACTGGTCCATATAATGCCCGTTCAGTTCACGTGCCAGCTGTTCAGAAGCTGCATAGATTTCACAGGCGCTTTCCACGAAGTGGCAGCGACCGCCATAGAATTCAATCTGTTCAATTTTGCGTTTTGCCGTACAGGAAGGCATAACGGCAATAAATGGCAGTCCAAGCAGACGGGCGAAATAGGCCTCAGAGACCGCCGTTGAACCCGATGACGATTCGATAATCGTGGTGCCTTCTTTAATCCAGCCATTACACAGTCCGTAGAGAAACAGTGAACGTGCCAGGCGATGTTTCAGGCTACCGGTTGGATGCGTGCTCTCATCTTTCAAATAGAGCTGAATACCTGGAAACGCCGGAAGCGACAGGCGAATGAGATGCGTATCGGCAGAACGCTGGTAATCCGCATTGATTTCATTGATGGCGTTTTTAACCCAGGAGTTATTCATCATTAATATCCATTTGTCATTTTGTGCCCAGAATAGCGAAAAGCACGGAAAAAATTGTTGCCATTTAGCCTTTAAAATAGAATGTAAGGAGAAAATTCTTCTCTGTGGAGTGGGTATGTTAGACAAAATTGACCGTAAGCTGCTTGGCCTACTACAACAAGACTGCACCCTTTCTTTGCAGGCGTTAGCCGATGCCGTTAATCTGACTACCACCCCCTGCTGGAAACGCCTCAAGCGGCTTGAGGATGACGGCATTCTGCTGGGCAAGGTTGCCCTGCTGGATCCAGAAAAACTGGGGTTGGGCTTAACCGCGTTTGTGCTGATTAAAACCCAGCATCATAGCAGCGAGTGGTACTGCCGCTTTGTCACCGAAGTGACCGGGATGCCAGAGGTACTGGGTTTCTGGCGAATGGCTGGGGAGTACGATTACCTGATGCGGGTGCAGGTTGCTGATATGAAACGTTATGATGATTTCTATAAGCGTCTGGTGAATAGCGTACCGGGCCTGTCTGATGTGACCTCCAGTTTTGCGATGGAACAGATTAAATACACGACTGCTCTACCTATTGAATAACTCTGCCGGTGGTCATTGCCGGAAATCTTGTCAGGATATAACGCGTGCGATTATTTGCTCAATTAAGCTGGTACTTCCGCCGGGAGTGGCGTCGCTACCTCGGGGCTGTGGCCTTGCTTATCATCATCGCTATTCTTCAGCTTATCCCGCCAAAAGTGGTCGGTATCATCGTGGACGGCGTGACGACACAGCGCTTCACAACCGAGCGGCTGCTGATGTGGGTCGGCACGATTGCTCTGATTGCGGTGGTGGTCTATTTGCTGCGCTATGTCTGGCGCGTACTGTTGTTTGGCGCATCCTACCAACTGGCAGTTGAACTACGCGAAGATTATTACCGCCAGTTGAGCCGCCAGCATCCCGAATTTTATCTGCGTCATCGCACAGGCGATCTGATGGCGCGTGCAACTAACGATGTTGATCGGGTGGTGTTTGCGGCTGGCGAAGGGGTATTGACGCTGGTGGACTCACTGGTCATGGGGTGCGCGGTGTTGATCGTGATGTCTACGCAAATCAGCTGGGAGCTGACATTGATCGCGCTACTCCCAATGCCGGTGATGGCGATAATGATCAAACGTTATGGCGATCGACTCCATAACCGCTTTAAGGTTGCGCAAGCAGCGTTCTCCAGTCTTAACGATCGTACTCAGGAAAGTCTTACCAGTATCCGTATGATTAAGGCTTTTGGTCTGGAAGACCGACAGTCGGCGCTATTTGCCGCAGATGCTAAAGATACCGGCAAGAAAAACTTGCGGGTCGCCCGCATTGACGCCCGTTTTGACCCCACGATTTATATCGCCATTGGTATGGCTAACCTGCTGGCAATCGCCGGAGGAAGTTGGATGGTGGTTCATGGTTCTCTGACCCTTGGTCAGTTAACCAGCTTTATGATGTATCTCGGTCTGATGATCTGGCCGATGCTGGCACTGGCATGGATGTTTAACATTGTTGAGCGCGGCAGCGCCGCATATAGCCGTATTCGCGCGATGCTGTCTGAAGCCCCCGTGGTGGATGATGGCAAAGAACCCGTACCAGAAGGACGTGGTGAGTTAGCGGTGGCCATTCGCGAATTTCGCTACCCGCAAACGGCTCATTCGGTGCTGGAGAATGTGAATTTCCAGCTTAAGCCAGGGCAGATGCTGGGTATTTGTGGTCCAACTGGGGCAGGGAAAAGTACCGTACTATCGCTGCTCCAGCGCCATTTCGATATCACTCAAGGGGATGTGCGTTTTCATGGTATTCCGTTAACGCGCTTGCAGCTTGATAGCTGGCGTAGCCGCCTGGCAGTGGTCAGCCAGACACCTTTCTTGTTCTCGGATACGGTCGCCAACAACATAGCGCTTGGACGCCCGCAGGCCACGCAGGATGAAATTGAACATGTTGCACGTCTGGCCAGCGTGCATGAGGATATTTTACGTCTTCCTCAGGGGTATGACACTGAAGTGGGTGAACGCGGCGTGATGCTGTCCGGTGGACAAAAACAGCGTATTTCTATCGCTCGTGCGCTGCTGCTGAATGCTGAAATCCTGATTCTTGACGATGCGTTATCGGCGGTGGATGGTCGTACTGAACATCAAATTCTGCATAACCTGCGCCAGTGGGGAGAAGGCAGAACCGTGATAATCAGCGCTCACCGTTTATCTGCGCTGACAGAAGCCAATGAAATTATCGTGATGCAGCACGGACATATTGCTCAGCGTGGCAAACATGATGCGCTGGTGCAACAACCTGGCTGGTATCGTGATATGTACCGTTATCAGCAACTGGAAGCGGCATTGTCTGATGCGCCGGAAATCGACGAGGAGGCGGCTAATGCGTAGTTTTGGACAATTATGGCCGACCCTGAAAAGGTTGCTGGCGTACGGCTCGCCGTGGCGAAAACAGCTCTCTATCGCTGTTGTCATGCTGTGGGTAGCAGCAGCGGCGGAAGTTAGTGGTCCGCTGCTCATCAGCTATTTTATCGACAACATGGTGGCGAAAAACAATTTGCCGCTGGCGATGGTGGCTGGGCTGGTGGCGGCATATGTCGGTCTGCAACTGTTGGCGGCGGGCCTGCATTACGCGCAATCATTACTCTTTAACCAGGCGGCCGTTGGTGTGGTGCAGCAGCTACGTACCGATGTGATGGATGCCGCGCTGCGTCAGCCGCTCAGTGCTTTTGATACTCAGCCTGTCGGGCAGCTTATCTCCCGGGTGACCAATGATACCGAAGTGATCCGCGACCTGTACGTGACGGTAGTCGCGACGGTACTGCGCAGCGCCGCCTTAATTGGTGCCATGCTGGTAGCGATGTTCAGCCTTGAATGGCGAATGGCGCTGGTTGCGATGGTCATATTCCCGGCTGTACTGGTGGTGATGGTGATTTATCAGCGCTATAGCACCCCCATTGTGCGTCGCGTTCGCGCCTATCTGGCGGATATCAACGATGGCTTTAACGAAGTGATTAACGGCATGAGCGTGATCCAGCAGTTCCGCCAGCAGGCGCGTTTTGGTGAGCGAATGGGCGAAGCCAGCCGTTCGCACTATATGGCGCGCATGCAAACGCTGCGCCTGGATGGCTTTTTGTTGCGCCCGTTGCTCAGCTTGTTTTCTGCCCTGATCCTCTGCGGTTTGCTAATGCTGTTTAGCTTTACATCCGGCACGTCCATTGAGGTTGGGGTGCTGTATGCGTTTATCAGCTATCTGGGGCGTTTGAACGAGCCGTTGATCGAGCTGACGACCCAGCAATCAATGCTGCAACAGGCGGTGGTCGCGGGTGAACGTGTATTTGAACTGATGGATGGCCCACGCCAGCGTTATGGTGAGGATATCCAACCCCTGAAAAGTGGGGACATTGAGGTTGATAACGTCTCTTTTGCCTATCGTGACGACAATCTGGTGCTGCAAAACATCAGTTTGTCCGTACCTTCTCGTCGTTTTGTTGCGTTGGTTGGGCACACCGGTAGCGGCAAGAGTACGCTCGCCAGCCTGCTGATGGGGTACTACCCGTTGACGCAGGGTGATATTCGTCTGGACGGACGACCGCTGTCTTCGTTGAGCCACAGTGTGTTACGCCAGGGCGTTGCGATGGTGCAGCAGGATCCGGTGGTGATGGCGGATACCTTCCTGGCAAACGTCACGCTGGGTCGCGATATTTCTGAAGAGCGGGTATGGCAGGCGCTGGAGACGGTGCAACTGGCAGAACTGGCGCGCGGGCTGAGTGACGGTATTCATACCCGACTGGGCGAGCAGGGCAATAATTTATCAGTCGGGCAGAAACAGCTGCTGGCGCTGGCGCGCGTGCTGGTCGAAACGCCGCAGGTGCTGATTCTGGACGAAGCGACGGCCAGCATTGACTCCGGTACTGAACAGGCTATTCAGCAGGCGTTGGCAGCGGTGCGTGAGCACACCACGCTGGTGGTGATTGCGCATCGGTTATCCACCATTGTCGATGCCGACACCATTCTGGTACTGCACCGGGGGCAGGCCGTTGAGCGCGGCACGCACCAGCAACTGCTTGCCGCACAGGGCCGCTACTGGCAAATGTATCAACTGCAGTTGGCGGGCGAAGAGCTGGCGGCTAGCGTAAACGAAGATTCGGCAATCGCCTGATGGCGCTGCGTTTATCAGGCCTACAGCCAGTGTGGTTTTGTCGGCCTGATGACGCGTTTTCGCCGCCATCCTGCATTCAACAATCTGGTGCAAAAATGTAACGCACTATGCACCGTTTTAGTGCGTTTTTTCTTTTTCTATCCTGGCCGTACCCCGCGCGGCTGAATCATCCCGCGTTTTTCATTCCTGGCACACCCCTTGCAATGTTCAGCATGTGTATCTGCAGCCACTACTGAATTCTGACTGGAGGGGATCTATGAAGCTGGTTACCGTGGTAATCAAACCGTTCAAACTGGAAGACGTCCGTGAAGCATTGTCGTCTATTGGTATTCAGGGGCTGACCGTCACCGAAGTGAAAGGGTTTGGCCGACAAAAAGGTCATGCCGAGTTGTACCGGGGAGCGGAATACAGCGTCAACTTCTTACCCAAAGTGAAGATTGATGTGGCAATTGCTGATGACCAACTGGATGGCGTAATTGATGTCATCAGTAAGGCCGCCTACACCGGAAAAATTGGCGACGGCAAAATTTTCGTCGCCGAGCTACAACGCGTGATTCGTATTCGTACCGGCGAAGCCGACGAAGCCGCACTGTAACGTCTGGCACACAGTGATAGGAAACCAAAAAATGAAGATAGCAACGATGAAAACGGGTATTGCATCACTGGCGCTGCTGCCGGGACTGGTGATGGCGGCACCGGCGGTCGCGGATAAAGCCGATAACGCTTTTATGATGATTTGCACTGCGCTGGTGCTGTTTATGACCATCCCTGGCATTGCGTTGTTCTACGGCGGTTTAATTCGCGGTAAGAACGTGCTGTCAATGCTGACCCAGGTTACGGTGACATTCGCTCTGGTCTGTATTTTGTGGGTCGTTTATGGCTACTCACTGACTTTCGGCGAAGGAAATAATTTTTTTGGTAACTTCAACTGGGTCATGTTGAAGAATATTGCACTGACGGCGGTGACGGGGAGTATCTATCAGTATATTCACGTTGCTTTTCAGGGGTCTTTCGCCTGTATCACTGTTGGGCTTATCGTTGGTGCGCTGGCGGAGCGTATACGGTTCTCGGCGGTGCTGATTTTTGTGGTGGTGTGGCTGACGCTGTCTTACATTCCTATTGCACACATGGTCTGGGGCGGTGGTTTGCTGGCTACTCATGGTGCGCTGGATTTTGCTGGCGGCACGGTAGTACATATCAACGCCGCGATTGCCGGTCTGGTTGGGGCTTATCTGATTGGTAAACGGGTCGGTTTTGGCAAAGAAGCGTTTAAGCCACATAACCTGCCAATGGTTTTTACCGGCACGGCTATTCTCTATATCGGCTGGTTTGGCTTTAACGCTGGTTCCGCGGGTATGGCGAATGAAATTGCCGCGCTGGCCTTCGTGAATACCGTTGTTGCAACCGCGGCCGCTATTCTTGGCTGGATCTTCGGTGAATGGGCGCTGCGTGGCAAACCATCATTGCTGGGAGCCTGTTCCGGTGCCATTGCGGGTCTGGTTGGTGTGACGCCTGCCTGTGGTTACATCGGTGTTGGTGGTGCGTTGATCATCGGCGTGGTTGCTGGTTTGGCGGGGCTGTGGGGCGTGACGATGCTGAAGCGCTTTCTGCGTGTTGATGACCCGTGTGATGTCTTCGGTGTTCACGGTGTCTGTGGCATTGTCGGATGTATCCTGACTGGCGTATTTGCCGCCAGCTCTTTAGGGGGGGTAGGATTTGCCGAAGGCGTTACCATGGGGCATCAGCTTCTGGTCCAACTGGAAAGTGTGGCGATCACCATTGTCTGGTCCGGTGTCGTGGCATTTATCGGCTATAAGTTGGCGGACATGACGGTAGGTCTGCGCGTACCGGAAGAGCAGGAGCGTGAAGGGCTGGATGTGAACAGCCACGGCGAAAACGCCTACAACGCCTGATGTTTCAATTTCTCGGATGGTGCTAAATGCTTTTCCGGCCTACGACAATTTATCCTGTAGGCCGGAAAAGAAATCAATTACGATTACGCATTACCCCTTCCTGCACGGTAGAGGCGACCAGCACGCCATCCTGAGTATAAAACTCCCCGCGTACAAACCCCCTGGCACCAGAGGCAGATGTACTTTCTACGTTGTACAACAACCACTCATTGATATTAAAAGGACGATGGAACCACATCGAATGGTCGATCGTGGCTATCTGAATCCCTTTTTCCAGAAAACCAATGCCATATGGTTGTAAAGCAACAGGCAGGAAGTTCAGATCGGAGGCGTAACCAAGCAGATACTGATGTACACGAAGATCGTCCTGCAGCGTGCCGTTAGCGCGTATCCACACCTGGCGAGTCGGGTTGGCAACGTGACCTTTTAACGGATTATGAAATTCCACCGGACGTACTTCCAGTGGGCGGTCGTTGATAAATTTTTCTTTCAACAGCGGTGGCAGCAGGTGAGCTACTGAACGGGCGATCTCAGTTTCTGATTTAAGCTCTTCAGGGCCAGGCGCATCCGGCATCTCTTTTTGATGCTCAAACCCGTCTTCTGGTGCCTGGAAAGAGGCGGTCATATAAAAAATGGGTTTCCCATTCTGGATCGCGGCAACGCGGCGGGCGCTGAAGCTGTTACCATCGCGCAGCACTTCTACATCATAGATGATGGGCTTTTGGCTATCGCCTGGCCGTAAAAAGTAGCTGTGGAAGGAATGCACCAGACGTTCTTCCGGCACGGTCTCTTTCGCGGCGTACAACGCCTGACCGACAACTTGTCCACCAAAAACCTGACGTAACCCTAAGTCTTCACTTTGGCCCCGAAAGAGTCCTTCTTCAATTTTTTCCAGATTTAACAATGTCAGCAAATTTTTCAGTGCCAGACTCATACGTGCTCTCCAGGTAATAGCGATCTCGCAGCGAGGTAGGCAGAGTATAACGCAATTTTAAAAGTGGTCCGATGGGTGCAATTGTCTGAATTACAGGCCTATTGCAAGCAGAAATTGCTAATTTGTGCCACACTTAGTCATGTTATGCTTTTGTTAACCACTCTTCTGGCGAGGAAAGTTCTCGTTGGTGCATAGATGATAAGGAGAATTTAATGAAACTCGTGCACATGGTAAGTGGTTTAGCGGTTGCGGTCGCTCTGGCGGCCTGTGCTGGTAAAAGTGCAGATATTCAAACACCTGCGCCAAGTCCTAATACGTCAATTGCTGACACACAGTCTAAAATTCAACAGCCGAATGTATCTGGTACGGTATGGATCCGCCAGAAAGTTGCCTTACCGCCGGATGCCGTGCTGACCGTCACACTGTCAGATGCGTCGCTTGCCGATGCACCGTCAAAAGTGCTGTCGCAAAAAGTTGTGCGTACCGAGGGAAAACAAGCACCATTCAGTTTCGTGCTCCCGTTTAATCCGGCAGATATTCAGCCGAACGCACGTATTCTGCTGAGTGCGGCGATTACAGTGAATGATAAACTGGTCTTTATTACTGATACCGTCCAGACGGTGATCAATCAGGGGGGGACTAAAGCCGACCTGACCCTGGTCCCGGTCCAGCAGACGGCCGTTCCAGTACAGGCGAGCGGTGGTGCCGCGACAACGGTACCGTCAACGTCACCCACGCAGGTGAATCCGTCTTCCGCAGTTCCTGCCCCGACACAGTACTAAGGGCATACTACCCCTCTCCGTCCGGAGAGGGTTAGTACACCCAGCGATAGCGCTGTAAATCGATTTGCCCACTCCCCGAAACCACAATACCTTCCGCCAGCAATGCCTGGCGTTGTCGTTGCAGGTCAGGACCTGTCAGTGAAATCATTCCGTGACGATTAACCACGCGATACCAGGGCAGGGTGCTACCTTCAGGCAGTCGCTTGAGTACACCGCCCACCTGACGCGCAGCGCGCGGTGAGCCAGCAAGCCTGGCGACATCGCCATAGGTGGTGACGAATCCTTCGGGGATTGAGGCAACGATTTGCCAGACGCGTTGAGGGAAAGAGTCTTGTATATCCATCGTTTATTCCTGCGCTAATCCTCCAGCATAATCCCGAATGACGAGGTAGTGAAGCTTCATTGCACAAGAAAACAGCATCTGATGCGGGATGGGTTGCAATTACAGGGGGCAGCAGTGATAATGCGCCTGCGCGTTGGTTAACAACGTTCTCAATGGGGGCTCTGTTGGTTCTCCCGCAACGCTACTCTGTTCACCAGGTCAGGTCCGGAAGGAAGCAGCCAGGGCAGATGACGTGTGTGCCGGGATGTAGCTGGCAGGGCCCCCACCCAATTCTGCCGTCCGGCAATCTCAGTTTTTCTCATCTTCTTTTCTTTGTCATCGTATTGTCATTTTATTGTCATCAAATGCTGTCAATGTGTTTCGGGGATGTTATTTGATGCTTTTGCCGTCGCCATCGCGTAGAGATATGAGTCTTGCGCCCGGTGGACTTTGGCTGACCACAAGGACTTTTTACGATGTCGACCGCAGTATTGAATGTCAAAATTGATGAGGCGCTAAAAGAAAAGCTGCGTCATTACGCTGAAGTGAATAATGAGAACCTAAGTATCTCGACGGAAAAATTGCTGCTTATCGCGTTTTCCGCCATTGAAGAGGCGGGAGTCTCCGCTGAAGATATTGATAGCCAGCATACGGAAGAATCCGTGGTTGAAGCACTGACTCCTAAAGAAATCAAAGCACTGCGCAGATTACTGAAGAAGAAAAAATGAAACAACAATCGCTCTCAACCGCCTGTAATTATGGCGAAGCCTGTGAATTGCTACGTTCCGGTTATGTGAAACATGTTCGTCTGAGCTGGAATGTCGGTAGCGATGAATTTTTCCGTATTGCTTCCGACTGGTGCGATGCCGGGGCGAAAATTAAGAAAGACGGCGAGAATTTTGTGATTTCCCTGAAAGGTTTTCCGGTTCCCCGCCAACTGTAGTTATTGATGGTTTAAGTAGCGCATGACGAGCCTTGTGGCTCGTCGTTCATATTATTTTGCGTATTTTCCCGTGATTGGCCTGTAAACGCAGGTTGTCCCAAATGGGTTGCAACGTCCGGAAGACCGTGCGCATTGTGTCATCGGGCAGTGCGAAGGGCATGCGTAAGAAGCGATCGAATGCGCCATCCAGGCCGAAGCGCGTCCCGGTACCCAATTGAATACCTGCACTTTCAGCGCGTGCGGCAAACAATGTCGCCAGCGTATCGGGTAATTCAACCCAGAAAGAGAGTCCACCTTGCGGTTGAGTAAATAGCCATTCCGGGAAATGTGTCTTCATCAGGTCATGGCACAGATCGCGCCGGGTGGTGAGCAATTGCCGTCTGTCGGGAAGAAAATCGGCTGCATTGTCCAGCAACCAACCCGTGGCAAGCTGTTCAAGTACTGGTGATCCTAAATCAAATGTGTCGCGAGTCTGTACCAGCGCGGCAATGGTACGCGACGAGGCCCGAATCCATCCCAGACGCAGACCTCCCCAAAAACTTTTCCCCGCAGATCCCAGCATGATGATGGGCGCGTCATCATGGAATGCCGCCAGAGGCGGTGGTGGTGGGGCGTCATACCACAGATTGACCATGGTTTCGTCCACCACCAGTGTCGTGCGGGTTCTGGCGGAGATATCGGCGATAACCTGGCGCGTCGACGCATCCATACAACGTCCGGTAGGATTGTGAAAATCTGGCATCAGGTAGGCCATTCTCGGCGCGGTTTGCGCAATAGTGGCGACAAGGCCTGATGTATCCCAACCGTGTTCAGGCAGTGACACGCCCACGGGGCGGCAGGATGCACCTTGAATGGCTGCAATGGCGAGCGGATAGGTAGGATGATCGACCAACACACGATCGCCGGGACCCGTGAGCAAACGCAGGATCAGCGCCAGGCCGCTGACTGCGCCATTCACCACCATTATTTCATCCGGCTGTGTGGGTAATCCGCGTTCGCAATAATGTCGGGCGATAGATTCGCGCAGCGTTGGTAACCCCTGGGGCAAATACCCTGAACTTAGCAAATGCGGTGGCATCGCGAGCAGGGCTTGCTGGTACGCCTGATGAATTTCTGGCCCGGCGCTGAGGGCCGCTGTGGACAAATCCAGCGCGGTGCTGGTGCGGGTTCGCGTCGGTACATGACGGATATGTTCCGGCAGAATCACGCGTGAACCACTTCCATGACGGCTTTCCAGATACCCTTCTTCCCGCAGTTGCGCCATTGCGCTGGCAATCGTCGTGCGACTGACTTCAAGCACGGCGGCCAGTTCGCGTTCGCCGGGTAAGCGGGTATCCAGTGCCAGTCGGCCATCCAGGATCAGCAGGCGCAGTGCTTCAGCCAACTGTCGCCAGATAGGGGTACGTGAGGGGGTCTCCTGCCAGTGCCCGAGCAGGCGCTGCAGGGACTGACTTCCATAACGGCGAGATGACATAGCAGTCCACTTTCTGAAAACTGGACATTAATCATAGTGCCAATTGCGGTGAAGATGAAAGCTATCTGAGAGGTGAGGAGAAAATTATGCTGTGTCGTTTACTTCAGCTGTATGTCGGACTGGCGCTGTACGGTGTTTCGACGGCGATGTTTGTACGTGCAGATTTAGGGGCTGACCCGTGGAACGTATTTCATCTGGGCGTGGCAAATCTATTATCGATGAATATCGGCCTGGTGATCATCGCCGTGGGGGGACTGGTTCTGCTGGCATGGATACCACTGCGCCAGCGTCCTGGATTTGGCACTCTCAGCAATGTCATTATGATTGGTTTGGCGGCAGATGCCGCGCTGGCGGTGATCCCGGGATTTGAATCGCTACTGACGCGCAGTGGACTGCTGGTTGCGGCGGTTATCTTGAATGCACTGGCGACCAGCCTGTATATCGGAGCCGGTTTTGGTGCGGGCCCACGTGACGGCTTGATGACCGGCATTCATGCGCGTACTGGTTGGTCTGTTCGGACTATCCGGACCGCAATTGAGGTGTCGGTTTTGCTGAGCGGTTGGCTTCTTGGCGGAACCGTGGGTGTTGGAACGGTACTGTATGCGTTAGCTATTGGACCGTTAATTCAGATTTGCCTGCCGTGGTTTCGTCATCAGCCGCAGTCACGTATTCGTGTTCGGAATGAGCCTACGGCGTAATCGCCTGCTGACGACTAAACTTAACCTCGACTGACGCGGCCGGAATCGGCTTGCCGCGCAGTACACTTCGGAGGTTTATCTGATGAAGTATGTTGATGGTTTTGTTGTTGCCGTTCCCGCCGAAAACAAGGAGGCATATATCGCGATGGCGGCAAAGGCTGCGCCGCTTTTCAAGGAATTCGGTGCACTGCGCGTTGTGGAGTGTTGGGCTGATGATGTTCCCGACGGTAAGTTGACCGATTTTCGTATGGCGGTAAAAGCGCAGGATCATGAAGAAGTGGTCTTCAGCTGGATTGAATACCCTTCCAAAGAAGTCCGCGATGCGGCGAACCAGAAGATGATGTCCGATCCCCGTATGAAGGAGTTTGGTGAGTCTATGCCATTTGATGGTAAGCGAATGATCTACGGTGGATTCTCGCCCATTATGGATGACTGACGTGACTGGCTGTGCGGCGTGCCGCCAGCCATCTCAATACACGCCAGTGCCATGTTAGATCCGTTGCTCCGCCCACAGAATAAATTCTGTCTTTGGCAGTGCTTTGCTGTACAGCCAGCCTTGACCATACTGTACGCCATGTTGACGTAGCCAGCTTTCCTGGTTCTCGGTCTCGATACCTTCTGCCACCATTTCCAGCTTCAGCGTTTTGGCTATCTCGATAATATGTGGCGTGACATTATTGTATTCCAGCGCATCAACAAACGATTTGTCTATCTTCAGGATGTCTACATCCAGATCCTGCAAATAACTCAGGCTGGAATAACCTGTACCAAAATCATCAATATAAATAGAGTGGCCAGCCTGACGGTATTTGGCGATAAACGGTGCACTGTTTTTCGGGTCGGCAAATTCTCGCTCAGTCAGTTCCAGGGCAATTTGTGCTGGTCTTAGTTGCCAGTGCTTAACCATGCGGTTTAACAGTGCCGGAAGTGTTTCGGACTTCAAATCGGCCGACTCAAGGTTGAGTGATATATGCTGTTGAGGCTGTTGATGCAGCCATTTACCTAGATCTTCGAAGACGTTTTCAATAATCAAACGTGTGAGTGGTTCTGTCAGGCCGGTCTCTTCGGCCAGGGGGATAAAAATATCTGGTGAGAGATAGCTACCGTCAGCTTGTCGCCAACGAGCCAGTGCTTCTGCACCCACAACCTTTCCCGTTTTGAGCGAAATAATGGGCTGGTAATGGACCTTGATATCCCGGTTCTGAATAGCGTCTTGCAATTGGTGATGGGGAGACTGCAAGCGGCGCAAAATACGCAGAATAAAGAGGGCGGTGAGCAGGCCAATAATGAGCCCTGCCGGGAGCCAGATAAGCGCCTGTCGGTGCCAGGATTTTTGCAAAGGTAATGTCGACGCCCAGCTTACGATCGTGATACCCAGTTCGGGGAACGGGCGAGAATTATAAATACTGCCATCTTTTTGAAAATGGCTGATAGAACGGTCTTTTTGCAGATGGTGCAGCACGTCTAAAGGGAGATCGGCACTACTGGCCACCACGACGTTGCTTACTGTACCCACAATGGCGACTTCGATAGGCCATGAACCAAATGGGATAACATCAATGAACGATCCCGGATCGATCATCACAACATAATGTTCGCTGCCGAGCGCTGCCATAAAACGCTTTATCCCGAGGTCATTTTGCGAAGTTAACCAGGCACGATAGCCATCAAGCGTAATTTTCATTGGTGGTGGAAACGCAGCAGCCAGGCTCCTTTTTTCAAGGGAGGAACATTGTGGAACATTGTTTTTGAGGTACATCACTTCCTGAATATAACGGTAGCTGTAGGACAACCGGCGCATTTCCAGCAAATGTTCCTCTGAGCAGGGCACACCCTGGAAGGCTTCTATTTTTTGTAGCGCTTTTTTGGCCTGTTCGCCAACGCGTTCCGTACGCAAAGCGACCCGGGTAGAGAATGAATCAAGTTCATCTATAAATTTCGTTTCGACCTGACGATGTGCCAGCCATAGGCTTAAACACACCGGTATGAGGATAGACAGAACCAGTATTCCCGTCACCAGGCCAATCAGATGTCGTGTTGTCACAGTGATATCCTTATTAACACAGCGTAGAGAAAGTATATCCGAAAGCTAAAAAAGCAATTCGATTGGCATCATATATTTAGGGGCACTTATCACTCCGATAAATTACCCATAGCATAAATCAGGTTGAGATCTGTACGGGAGTGGTGTATTTTGTTGGTTATGTTATAACGTAACAAATTGAGGTTGCCATGAAACCGGATATCCACCCTTTTTATCGCCCTGTGGTATTTCACGATACCAGTGCCAATGAATACTTTAAGGTCGGTTCGACTATCAAAACCGAACGAGAGATTGAGTTCGAGGGCCAAATGTACCCGTACGTAACGCTTGATATCTCGTCTAAGTCACATCCGTACTACACCGGTAAACAAAAAACCTTCGATAACGAAGGCAGCGCGGCGCGTTTCCAGAAACGTTTCGGCCACTTCATTGGCACTAAGCGAGGTTAAGATGCAGGTACTCAATTCACTTCGCAGTGCGAAACAGCGGCACCCTGACTGCCAGATAGTCAAACGCAAAGGGCGTTTGTACGTCATCTGCAAAACGAATCCGCGGTTTAAAGCGGTACAGGGCCGTAAAAAAAGACGATAGTCACTTTGCCAGCATTACAGGGACTGAAGTGCGTTCCCCCCCGGGGGGACGCACTTTTTTTGTTTGCGACAAAGTTTGATCACTGACTGGCCTGTGCGCGGGTTAATGTGAAGACATCATAAAATGACAGTTCACCTTTCCGCGTTATCATTTTTTGCAATTGGGCCTTATGCTCACTGTCGACTTGGGGAGAGTGCAGGATAGTGTCGATGAGCGAGGGCGGCACAAAGCGCGTATTGTACCATTCACCGTTATAGCAGACTCTGAAATCCAGTACGTCAATGTCTTCAAAGCGGTAACGCGGCGCAACATCAAAAAAGAAAAAGGCGTTGAGTAAGACGAACAGTACAACCAACAGCCATACCGAATCGACCAGTGTTTGTGATTGCAGCATTACCGCCAGCGTGGCAAAAAACGCAACATACATGCCGATAAATAGCCCTGGATGTTTACGAATAAAGCTGATGCTAAAGCGCGGTTTGTTGTCGCGCTTTTCGCGAATATTTAAGTCGTCGATGGTTTCGGTAAGCAGGCGTTGTATTTCTGTCATCTCTTGCCTTCGTGAAGTCTGCAATAGTCAGGAGGGATCTGCCCATTTTAAAAGGGGATACCGTCTGAGAAAAGTAACAGATTAACCACAATTTAGCATAACAGTTACATATCAGATCACAGTGTTTTGATGATCCGTGCCGGATTGCCTCCGACGACGGTGTTTGCCGGAACGCTTTTAGTCACCACTGTGCCTGACGCCACAACCACGTTGTCGCCCAGTGTTACACCCGGATTTATTACTGCGCGCCCCCCGATCCAGACATTATTCCCGATGGTTACAGGTTTCCCTAGTTCAACTCCGCTGTTGCGTTCGTTAGCGTCCAATGGATGGGTTGCCGTATAGATATGGACTCCCGGTGCCAGCATACAGTTATCACCGATGTGGATTGGGCAGACATCAAGCATGACGCAGTCGAAGTTGGCGTAAAATGCTTTGCCGAGATAAATGTTATAGCCGTAGTCGCAACGAAAAGAGGGCTCAATGTAAGCGCCTTCGCTTTGACCCAATAGATCGTGCAAGATAGCCTGACGTTCACTCTGCGCATCGGGTGCGGTGGCATTGTATCGGTGGATGAGTTGGCGTGCACGGAGACGGTCGTTGCGCAATGTTTCATCTGCCGGGCGATACAATTCGCCGGCGATCATCTTTTGCTTATCTTCACTCATTACGAACTTTCCTGTTTGCTGATAGGCCGTCACAGTACCTTAAAACGCAATGCAGGGAAGGGGAACGTTCCCGTTTTCTCGCTGTGATCGCAATCACGTGATTTGAATTAAATAATGGTTGTTGGTACGGGAAATGGTCAGTCAGACAAACAAATGTTTCGCGATACCTGACTTAACCTCATGAGCAATTAACGAATAAATTTCCAAACAGATGTTGGGATCTTGTCGTAGAGCTTATTCATTGTCAATTCAGCAAGACGATGATCGGCGGCTGAGTAAAATACAGCCAGTTCATTGTCAGACAATTCATATTTATTTTTCTCAATAACACGCTCAAGCGTGTCAATTGTTTGACAACGTCGTAGGCGCATCAAATAATCTGTTTTAGTTAATGGTTTATCGGACATAACTCTTACCTATGATTGTAATAATTTTTAACAAGACAAACTGACAGGATTAGCCCTGGTGGCATTGACAAAACAGCGAAACAGTCGATTACCTGACTTCCGCCATTTCTGCAGATCCTGCGTATTAATACCATAACTGCTGAACAACATAAAAGTGTCATCCAGGTATTCATCAATCTGTGCGATCAGCTTATTGTCCTCATTGTACTTAATTTTATAATTAAGTGCGAAGGTTGCAATATGCTCTATCAGTTCATTGAGCTGCAAGCTGGTTGCAGAGGTAGGGTCATTTACCCAACCATGGTTGCTTTGTTCAAGGTTTGCAAGACAGTCATGATACAGAGTTTCGCAGAGAAATTTAAGCTGCGCGATATCATGTCTTTTCGGTGAGTATTCATCCATAACGCATCCCCTTCTTAGTGGTTTAGACTAACCGAACACCTTTCGGGATGGATACAACAAACGACCTGGAACTTGCCCGCGACTCCTGATGATTTAACTATAATCTACTCTAAAAAAGATTTCATCGTCATATCACGAAAAATTACAATTATGTAAAATTATGATGCAGTCCCATTTTACATTTTAACAGATAAATGCCGGTATTCGAAATGGAACAACTTCTTTATTCTCGGCCAATCATCAAGTTATCTTGTTTAGGTTTAGCAACGAAAGGCGACAACCGGCTCTGTGAACGAAAACTAGGAATAGTCTTAATATTTATTTAAGTAAATAAGGATTCGTGACGCTTTTTAAGAATAGCCTTTAAGCTCACAGGGATTATATCGCTTATTTAAACAAGAGAAAATAAACGAAATCGCAATAAGCGATTTTTATGATTTTTTTCCAGAAAAAAGGCCGCTTGCGCGGCCTTATCTTTAGGAATGTATCAATGATGCTCAACTGAGTGGCTATGTTCAACATCTTCGTTCTTGCGGCTAAAGCGGCGGCGGACCACCACAAAGAACACCGGAACAAAGAAGATAGCCAATACGGTTGCCGTGACCATCCCGCCCATTACGCCAGTACCGACGGCGTTCTGCGCGCCACTACCTGCACCGGAGCTGATAACCAGTGGCATTACGCCGAGGATAAAGGCTAATGATGTCATCAGAATCGGACGTAAACGCATGCGAACTGCATCCAGAGTCGCTTCTACCAGACCTTTACCTTCTTTATCCATCAAGTCTTTGGCGAATTCGACGATCAATATCGCGTTCTTCGCCGACAACCCAATGGTTGTGAGCAGGCCCACCTGGAAGTAAACGTCGTTGGTCAAACCACGGAACGTTGCCGCCAGCAGCGCACCGATAACCCCCAGCGGAACGACCAGCATAACGGAGAATGGAATTGACCAGCTCTCGTACAATGCCGCCAGACACAGGAAGACGACGATCAGTGAAATCGCATACAGGGCAGGTGCCTGATTACCGGACAGTCGTTCCTGGTAGGACATACCTGTCCAGTCATAGCCGATACCGGATGGCAGTTTGCTGGCCAGTTGCTCCATCATTGCCATCGCTTCACCGGTACTTTTACCCGGTGCGGCCTGGCCTAAGATTTCCATGGACGGCAGACCGTTATAGCGTTCCAGACGCGGTGAACCATATTCCCAACGTGAGGAAGAGAAAGCCGAGAACGGCACCATTTGTCCATCGCTACCGCGGACATACCAGTTTCCAATATCTTCCGGCAACATACGGTATTTGGCTTCAGACATGACGTAAACTTTCTTCACACGACCACGGTCGATGAAGTCGTTCACGTAGCTTCCGCCCCAAGCAGCGCCCAGCGTTGTATTAATGTCACTAATGGAAACACCCAGAGCCTGCGCTTTTTCCTGATCGATATCGATCTTGAATTGCGGAGTATCTTCCAGACCGTTAGGACGTACGCCCACTAACAGATCAGGATGTTTCGCGACTTCACCAAACAGTTGGTTACGCGCCTGAGTCAATTTTTCATGGCCCAGACCGGCCTGGTCAATCAACTGGAAGTCGAAACCAGTCGCGGTGCCCAGTTCTACGATTGCTGGCAGGTTAAAGGCGAATACCATGGCGTCTTTAATCTGCGAGAACGCCCCCATCGCACGCTGAGTAATCGCTTCTACCTTGTTCTCTTCACCTGGACGTTCACTCCAGTCTTTCAGAGAGACGAAGGCGATACCGGTGTTCTGACCACGACCAGCAAAGCCGAAGCCGTTAACCGCAAACACCGATTCAACGTTCGCTTTTTCTTTGGTCAGGTAGTAATCCGTCATTTCGTCCAGCACCTTCTGGGTACGCTCTTGCGTTGCACCCGCGGGTAGCTGAGCCATAGAAAGGAATACCCCCTGGTCTTCATCAGGCAGGAAGGAGCTTGGCAGACGAACGAACAGATAGGCCATACCCACGACGATGATCAGATACAGCGCCAGATAACGACCGGTGCTGCGCAGAATACCGCCCACACTGTCGGTGTAATGGTGCGTGCTCTTATCGAACATGCGGTTAAACCAGCCGAAGAAGCCTTTTTTGCCTTCTCCGTGATCGCCCTTAGCAATCGGTTTAAGCATTGTTGCACACAGGGCAGGGGTCAGAATCAACGCCACCAGTACAGACAACGCCATTGCGGAAACAATGGTGATGGAGAACTGACGGTAAATCGCACCGGTAGAACCCCCGAAGAAGGCCATTGGGATAAATACCGCGGACAATACCATCGCGATACCCACCAATGCGCCCTGAATCTGGCCCATTGATTTACGCGTTGCTTCTTTCGGTGGTAGCCCTTCTTCAGCCATGACACGTTCAACGTTCTCGACCACCACGATGGCGTCATCCACCAACAGGCCGATGGCGAGCACCATCCCGAACATCGTTAGCGTGTTTATCGAGAAGCCGAAAATCGCCAGCACAGCAAAAGTACCCAACAAGACGACCGGGACGGCGATGGTCGGAATCAACGTCGCGCGGAAGTTCTGCAGGAACAGATACATAACCAGGAACACGAGGATGATTGCTTCCGCCAGCGTCTTCACTACTTCGTGAATAGAGATTTTCACGAACGGTGTTGTGTCATACGGATAAACAATTTTCAGGCCTGACGGGAAGAACGGCTCCATCTTCTTCAGTTCTTCGCGGATGGCCGCTGCGGTATCCAGGGCGTTCGCACCGGTAGCCAGTTTGATACCCAGACCAGACGCAGGCTTGCCGTTGAACTTCGCAATGATGTCGTAGTTCTCGCCGCCCAGTTCGACTTTCGCGACGTCACGCAGACGTACCTGAGAGCCATCCTGATTCACTTTCAGCAGAATTTTGCTGAACTCATCTGCGGAGGTCAGACGGGTTTGCGCGATGATCGACGCGTTAAGTTGCTGGCCTTTCACCGGCGGCGTACCGCCTAACTGACCGGCTGCAACCTGGGCGTTCTGCGCTTTAATGGCGCTGATCACATCAACTGGCGTGAGTTGGAAGTTGTTCAGTTTATTCGGATCCATCCAGATACGCATCGCGTACTGGGAACCGAACAGCTGCACATCGCCCACACCTGAAGTACGGCTGATCGCATCCTTCATGTTGGCGCCCACGTAGTCGGAAATATCCTCCTGCGTCATGGTGCCGTTGGTGTTGATGACGCCGACAACCATCAGGAAGCTACTGGACGATTTCTCGACGCTCACGCCCTGTTGTTGTACTTCCTGCGGCAGCAGCGGCATCGCCAGCTGCAGTTTGTTCTGCACCTGAACCTGCGCAATGTCAGCATCAGTACCTGACTGGAATGTCAGGGTGATCTGAACCGTACCGGTTGAGTCACTGTTAGAGGACATGTACATCAGGTTATCGATACCGTTCATATTCTGTTCGATAACCTGCGTAACAGTATCCTGTACTGTTTTGGCATCAGCGCCAGGGTAGGTCGCGGAGATCGTCACTGCTGGCGGTGCAATAGTCGGATATTGCGCCACCGGCAATTTGAGGATCGCGAGCCCCCCTGCCAACATGATGATAATGGCGATCACCCACGCAAATATGGGGCGATCGATAAAGAAATTAGGCATGTCTTAACGGCTCCTGTTTAAGTTAAGACTTGGACTGCTCAGACTGGCTACCGCTTGCGCCTTGCTGGTTGTTATCCGCGGTGATTTCCTGCGCTTTTACCTGCGCGCCAGGACGTACTTTTTGCAGCCCTGTGACAATCACGCGGTCGCCCGGCTTAAGTCCATCAGTGACTAACCATTTGTCGCCAATCGCTTGTGCGGCGACAATTTGACGCGTTTCAACTTTGTCATCAGCACCGATAACCAACGCACTGGCTTCACCGCGTGGTGTACGGGTCACGCCTTGCTGCGGAACCAGTATTGCCGTTGGGTTAACCCCTTCTTCCAGACGGGCACGGACGAACATACCCGGCAGTAAGGTGTGATCCGGGTTCGGGAAGATTGCGCGTAACGTAATCGATCCGGTGGTTTGATCTACCGTCACATCAGAAAATTCCAGCGTACCGGACTGCGGGAATTTAATACCGTCGCTGGTGACCAGTTCGACTTTCGCTTTACCGTTCTCTTGTTTCAGCGTGCCATTGGCCAACTCTTGTTTCAGGCGCAGGAAGTCGTTACTTGACTGCGTTACGTCCACATAGATGGGATCCAACTGCTGAACGGTCGCCAGTGCGGTCGCCTGACCGTTTTGCACCAGAGCGCCTTCCGTAACGGATGATTTACCAATGCGACCGCTGATCGGCGATGTCACTTTGGTATAAGCCAGATTGATGCGCGCAGTTTCTACCGCGGCTTTCGCAGCGACAACAGCAGCGTTCGCCTGCTGTGCATCTGCCTGTGCGCTATCATAGTCCTGTTGACTGATGTACTTCGTACCTAACAGTTTCTGATAACGTTTAACCGTCAGCTGAGCGATATTTGCTGCGGCTTGTGCCTTGGCCAGATCGCCTTTTGCGCTTTCATAAGCGGCCTGGTAAGTAGCAGGATCAATCTGATAGAGAGACACACCCGCTTCAATGTCGCCGCCTTCTGTGAAATTACGCTTCAGGATGATGCCGCTAACCTGAGGGCGAACTTCTGCAATGCGGTAAGCACTGGTGCGACCCGGGAGTTCAGTGGTGATCTGTAGAGGTTCAGTTTTGAGTGTCACAACTCCAACCTCTGGCATCTGCTGGCCCCCTTGTTGGGCCTGTTTGTCGTCACATCCTGTTAGCGCTAAGCTGCCTGAGAGCATCAGAACGACTGCCAGAGGCGTTAACCCTCTGTTTTTGTTCATATGTAAACCTCGAGTGTCCGATTTCAAATTGATCAATGGCTGAAAGCCCATAAACCCATTGCTGCGTTTATATTATCGTCGTGCTATGGTACATACATTCACAAATGTATGTAAATCTAACGCCTGTAAATTCACTGACCTATGGCACGAAAAACCAAACAACAAGCACAGGAAACACGACAGCACATTCTCGATGTCGCTCTGCGTTTGTTTTCGCAACAAGGGGTCTCATCCACCTCGCTTGCGGAGATCGCAAAAGCCGCTGGTGTAACTCGCGGTGCTATCTATTGGCATTTCAAAAACAAGTCGGATTTATTCAGTGAAATCTGGGAGCTGGCAAAACCTAACATTGATGAGTTAGAAACTGAGTATCAGGCAAAATTCCCCGACGATCCACTATCAGTATTAAGAGAAATTTTAATTTACGTTCTTGAAACTACCGTGACAGAAGAACGCCGACGTTTATTGATGGAGATTATATTCCACAAATGCGAATTTGTCGGGGAAATAGCATCAGTTCAGTTAGTCGAACGTAGTCTGTGCCTGGAAAACTATGACCGTATAGAAAAAACGTTACGCCACTGTATGGATGTCAACATGCTGCCGGAAAACCTGAACACCCGTCGTGTAGCGGTGTTAATGCGTAGCTATATTTCCGGGATCATGGAGAACTGGTTATTTGCCCCCGAATCTTTTGATCTGAAGAATGAGGCTCGCCACTACGTGGCGGTGTTGCTGGAGATGTGCCTGCTTTGTCCAACCTTGCGCCTGCAGACAGGGGAGACACGCTAACTTACCATTTCTGCGCCAGGAATTCTCCTGGAGGGTTTCCCTCCTGCTATTCTGTCCGTCACAGCCGTGATATTCTTGCCGCTTGACTATTTTCGGTCACTTTCCCGGTTCAGAAACGTTCATTCTCATGACTATGTTGCAGCTCTATAAACGTTCACAGCATCTTATTGCTATAAGCATTCTTTTCTTCATTCTATTGCTGTCCAGCCAGTCATCAGCATTTGCGCGAGCGCAACAGAATGGTGAACTGCCGACAAAAGTGGATATTCAGAGCCAGTTGGATGCGCTGAATAAACAAAAAGATCTTTCCGCGCAGGACAAACTGGTTCAGCAGGATCTCATCGATACTATCGCCACGCTGGATAAAATAGATCGCGTGAAAGATGAGACCGTACAGCTTCGCCAGAAAGTGGCTCAGGCGCCGGAGAAAATGCGCCAGGCAACGGATGCGTTGAATTCACTCAGCGATGTCGATAATGACGATGAAACGCGGAAAACGCTGAGTACGCTCTCCCTGCGCCAGCTTGAATCTCGTGTCGCACAGGTGCTGGACGATCTGCAAAGCGCGCAAAACGACCTTGCAGCATACAACAGTCAGTTGGTTTCGCTGCAAACGCAGCCAGAGCGCGTGCAAAATGCGATGTACACCGCATCACAGCAAATGCAGCAAATTCGCAATCGCCTGGATGGAACTAATGTGGGTGAGGCGGCATTACGCCCCAGCCAACAGGTGTTGCTGCAGGCGCAGCAAGCGTTGCTGAGCGCGCAGATCGATCAACAGCGTAAGAGTCTGGAAGGCAACACGGTTTTGCAGGATACCTTGCAGAAACAGCGTGATTATGTAACGGCGAATACGAATCGTCTTGAACATCAGCTTCAGTTGCTGCAGGAAGCGGTGAACAGCAAACGTCTGACGCTAACCGAAAAGACGGCTCAGGAAGCGGTAACACCAGACGAAGCGGCGCGTATCCAGACCAACCCGCTGGTTAAACAAGAACTTGATATTAACCATCAGCTCAGTCAGCGTCTGATATCTGCCACCGAAAACGGCAACACGCTGATGCAGCAAAACATTAAAGTCAAAAACTGGCTTGATCGTGCGCTGCAATCTGAACGCAATATTAAAGAACAAATCGCCGTGCTGAAAGGCAGCCTGCTGTTGTCACGCATTCTGTACCAGCAACAACAAACGCTGCCGTCGGCGGATGAACTTGCCGACATGACCAACCGGATCGCCGACTTGCGTCTGGAGCAGTTCGAGGTTAACCAGCAGCGTGATGCACTATTCCAGAATGATGCGTTTGTCGCCAGGCTAGAAGAAGGGCACAGCAATGAAGTGAATGGCGAAGTCCATGATGCCCTGCTGCAGGTTGTGGATATGCGTCGTGAACTGTTGGACCAGTTGAATAAGCAGTTGGGTAACCAATTGATGATGGCCATTAACCTGCAAATTAATCAACAGCAGTTAATGAGCGTATCGAAAAACCTGAAAGGGATCCTCACGCAGCAAATCTTCTGGGTAAACAGTAACCGCCCGATGGACTGGGACTGGATCAAGGCGTTCCCGCAAACGCTCAAAGACCAGTTTAAGTCGATGAAAATTACCGTGAACTGGGAAAAAGCCTGGCCGGCGGTATTCATTGCGTTCCTGGCCGGTCTGCCGTTGCTGCTTATTGCCGGGCTCATCCGCTGGCGTCTTAAATGGCTGAAAGAGTATCAGGCAAAACTCGCCGCGGCGGTGGGGAATTTGCGTAATGACAGCCAACTCAACACGCCAAAAGCGATACTGATTGATTTGATCAGAGCCTTACCCGCATGTCTGATTATTCTCGCTGTAGGCTTAATTCTGCTGACGATGCAATTAAACGTCAGCGATCTGCTGTGGGCATTCAGTAAGAAGATGACCGTTTTCTGGCTGGTGTTCGGTCTGTGCTGGAAGGTACTGGAAAAAGATGGCGTGGCGATACGTCATTTTGGCATGCCAGCGAAGCAGACCAGCCACTGGCGTCGCCAGATTGTGCGTATTAGCCTTGCGCTGTTGCCGCTTAACTTCTGGTCGGTTATTGCTGAACTGTCGCCGCTTAATCTGATGGATGATGTGTTAGGGCAAGTCGTTATTTTCCTTAACCTGCTGCTGATTGCCTTCCTGGTGTGGCCAATGTGCCGTGAAAGCTGGCGTGACAAAGAGTCGCATGGTCTGCGTCTGGTCACTATTACCGTGTTGTCTATTATCCCGCTTGCGTTGATGGTGCTGACGGCGACTGGTTATTTCTATACCACGCTGCGCCTGTCCGGTCGTTGGATTGAAACGGTTTATCTGGTTATTGTCTGGAACCTGCTTTACCAGACGGTGCTGCGTGGGTTGAGCGTGGCGGCACGCCGCATCGCCTGGCGTCGTGCGTTGGCGCGTCGCCAGAATCTGGTGAAAGAAGGGGCCGAAGGCGCAGAACCGCAGGAAGAACCGACCATAGCGCTGGAACAGGTAAACCAGCAAACGCTGCGTATTACGATGCTGTTGATGGTGGCTCTGTTTGGTGTTCTGTTCTGGGCAATCTGGTCCGATCTGATCACCGTGTTTAGTTATCTCGACAGCATTACGCTTTGGCATTACAACGGTACTGAAGCGGGAGCTGCAGTGGTGAAAGATGTCACCATGGGCAGTTTGTTGTTTGCCATTATTGCCTCGATGGTGGCGTGGGCACTGATCCGCAACTTACCTGGTTTGCTCGAAGTGCTGGTGCTTTCACGCCTGAAAATGCGCCAGGGCGCATCGTATGCCATCACCACGATCCTCAATTACGCGATTATCGCTATCGGGGCAATGACAGTCTTCGGATCGCTCGGCGTATCGTGGGACAAACTCCAGTGGCTGGCAGCGGCCCTGTCGGTTGGTCTGGGTTTTGGCTTACAGGAAATCTTCGGTAACTTTGTCTCGGGTCTGATTATTCTGTTTGAACGTCCGGTACGTATTGGCGATACGGTTACCATTGGTACGTTCTCTGGTACGGTCAGCAAGATCCGTATTCGTGCAACAACGATTACCGACTTCGATCGCAAAGAGGTCATTATCCCGAATAAGGCTTTTGTGACGGAGCGTCTGATCAACTGGTCACTGTCTGATACCACCACACGATTGGTTATTCGTATTGGTGTGGCTTATGGTTCAGATCTGGATAAAGTGAAGAAAGTACTGCTGCAGGCGGCAACGGAACATCCGAAAGTGATGCACGATCCGGAGCCGGCAGTGTTCTTTACTGCTTTCGGTGCCAGCACGTTGGATCATGAACTGCGTTTATACGTTCGTGAACTGCGGGATCGCAGCCACACGGTCGATGAACTGAACCGCGCGGTTGATCGTTTATGCCGTGAAAACAATATTGATATCGCCTTTAACCAACTCGAAGTGCACCTGCATAATGCCAAAGGTGACACAGTGACGGAGGTTAAGCGTGACATCATCAAAGGTGACGATCCGACGCCAGCCGTTGGTTGAGGGTGAGCTAAACGTCTTATCCGGCCTGTGAGCTTCGATTCATTCGTAGGCCGGATAATGCACCACCGAAAGGCCATTTCAGCTACCGCTCTTTTTTTGATAAAGAGAGCTGTTTCTTCTCGTAATCCCGCTTCACAATCTCCAGAGCTTTCAGTACGGTTTCAGGTTCCACCTGATTCTCTTCAAGCAAAACAATTAAATCGACGGCCAATTTGACGTCGTCCGGGGCGTTTTCAAGAGACATACATTCTCCGGTGATTAGCGGGTTAAACGCGCCAGCACGTTTTCAATCCTTGCCAGCGCATGACGGCAGCGTGCCAGCCGTGCTTCGAACGCCTCGACTTCTCGGTGCAACTTTTGCTGCTCCTCTAACCCCGAGGCCTGAGCTAATCGCTCTTTACGTTCACGAGTCATCTCAACCAGACGCCGCTCAAATTCCTGATGCTGAACGCGTTTGCGCTGCCAGCGGGCAAGACCCGGCGAGGCGCTGTCCCACTCCCTCAGTGACCAGGTGGCGGATTCGCGTGAAATCGCTTCTAACTGTGAGGCGAGATGTTCCGCAAGCCAGGCAATTTGCGGTAATTGTTGTTGCTCAACGGCACGCCGCAGGGCGGCAAGATTATCGCCAGCTTCATCCAGACAAGCCTGCAACAGCGTGCTGCGAGTACGAAAAAGATGACGATCGAAACGGGCGCTGAGCGTTGCGTGATGAGCCTGGGGCGCACATTGCTGGCGCAGGCTGTTGAGTTGACTTTCGAGCTTCTGTAGTAGCATGACGGTTTTCACGACAACACTCCGATGAAAATGAGAACTGTTATGCTAAAGTAGCGATTCTCTGTGTTAAGTACTCATATTATGCAACGCATTATTCTAATCATCATTGGCTGGATAGCGGTAGTGTTAGGCACGTTGGGCGTTGTATTGCCACTGTTGCCTACCACGCCATTTATCCTGCTGGCCGCCTGGTGTTTTGCTCGTTCATCGCCTCGCTTTCACGCCTGGCTGCTTTATCGTTCGTGGTTCGGTGGTTATTTGCGCCATTGGCAAAAACACCGCGCGATGCCGCCGGGAGCAAAACCTCGCGCTATTTTGTTGATCGTGCTGACATTTAGCGTTTCGCTGTGGTTCGTTAATATGTTGTGGGTTCGCGTGCTGCTGCTGGTGATTCTCACCTGTTTGCTGATTTTTATGTGGCGAATCCCGGTGGTTGATGAAAAGCAATAAAAGCACTGAAGCACAATAATCGCTGTTGCAATTGTCTCTCACAGCCAGTAAATTCGACCGTTTTCGAGCACAGGCGCAGGTGGTCAAAGGTTAAGCAAGTGTAACTTTGACTCTTATATAGACACAAAATCATTCAAGTCGCGTCGAGACGGCACTGAATGAATCCCCGGAGCTTACATCAGTAAGTGACTGGGATGAATGAAGGTAGCCAATCAAAAGGCCGCTTGAAGGATAAAGTGTATAGTGCGCCGTGAAGTAATACTGTATTAATCAGGCACAAACTTATGACCGCGACTGCACAGCAGCTTGAGTTTCTCAAAAATAGCATCAAAAGCATCCACGACTACCCGAAACCGGGCATTCTTTTCCGTGATGTCACCAGTTTGCTGGAAGACCCGAAAGCGTACGCGCTCAGCATCGAATTGCTGGTTGAGCGTTACAAAAATGCCGGTATTACCAAAGTGGTCGGTACCGAAGCGCGTGGCTTCCTGTTTGGCGCACCGGTCGCGTTGGGCCTGGGCGTCGGGTTTGTTCCCGTGCGTAAACCGCGTAAGCTTCCGCGTGAAGTCATTGCTGAGAGCTACGAGCTGGAATACGGCACCGATCAGCTGGAAATCCACGTTGATGCCATCAAACCAGGCGATAAAGTTCTGGTCGTTGACGACCTGCTGGCAACCGGTGGCACGATTGAAGCGACCGTGAAGCTGATCCGTCGTCTGGGCGGCGAAGTGACCGATGCCGCTTTTATCATTAATCTGTTCGATCTGGGCGGCGAACAACGTCTGGAAAAACAGGGGCTGACCTGTTACAGCCTGGTCCCATTCCCGGGCCACTAAGTTCGGACTCTCTTTTTTGCCATTCTGGCTCCGGTCAGTGCTCAAAATCCTCACGTACTACGTGTACGCTCCGGTTTCTGCGCGCTGCCCGAAACCAAACTGGCTGCAACGATAACGCCCGAATATAACGTGTCAACCTCGCCGTCGGTGCGAGGTTGTGTTAGCATTACCCTCTTGTGAATCCACCCTCCAGCCTTTCAGAGCCTGCCAATGAGTTATCAGGTCTTAGCCCGAAAATGGCGCCCACAAACCTTTGCTGACGTCGTCGGCCAGGAACATGTGCTGACGGCACTGGCGAACGGCTTGTCGTTAGGGCGTATTCATCATGCATATCTTTTTTCTGGCACCCGTGGCGTCGGAAAAACCTCGATCGCCCGTTTGTTGGCGAAGGGACTGAACTGTGAAACCGGCATCACGGCTACGCCTTGTGGTGTGTGTGATAACTGCCGCGAAATCGAGCAGGGGCGTTTTGTCGATCTGATTGAGATCGATGCTGCGTCGCGCACCAAAGTCGAAGACACCCGCGATCTGCTGGATAACGTCCAGTATGCGCCAGCGCGCGGTCGCTTTAAGGTCTATCTGATCGACGAAGTGCACATGCTGTCGCGTCACAGTTTTAACGCGTTACTGAAAACGCTCGAAGAGCCGCCGGCGCACGTCAAATTCCTGCTGGCGACCACCGATCCGCAAAAACTGCCGGTTACTATCCTGTCACGTTGTCTGCAATTCCACCTCAAGGCGTTGGATGTTGAGCAGATTCGTCATCAGCTTGAGCATATCCTCAATGAAGAGCACATCGCTCATGAGCCTCGTGCGCTGCAGTTGCTGGCCCGTGCAGCGGATGGCAGCCTGCGTGATGCGCTAAGTCTGACCGATCAGGCGATTGCCAGCGGCGATGGACAGGTCTCTACCCAGGCGGTGAGCACCATGCTCGGTACGCTGGATGACGATCAGGCGCTGTCGCTCGTTGAGGCGGTTGTTTCTGCGGATGGTGAGCGCGTCATGACGCTGCTGCACGACGCCGCCGCGCGCGGTATTGAATGGGAAGCGTTGTTGGTTGAGATGTCGGCCTTGCTGCATCGTATTGCGATGGTACAGCTTTCACCCGCCGCGCTTGGCAGTGATATGGCTGCAATTGAGCAGCGTTTACGCGAGCTGGCGCGGACCGTACCTCCGACCGATGTGCAGCTTTACTACCAGACGTTGTTAATTGGGCGCAAAGAATTACCGTATGCGCCAGACCGACGTATGGGGGTAGAAATGACGCTGTTGCGTGCGCTGGCTTTTCATCCGCGCCTGCCGCTTCCGGAGCCTGAAGTCCCGCGACAGTCGTTTGCCCCGGTCGCACCCACCGCGGTGATGACCCCAACGCCGGTCCCACCACAACAGTCTGCACCGGTGCATCATGATGTGCCGTTATCTGACGCCACCAGCCAGGTGCTGGCGGCACGTAGTCAGTTGCAGCGCGCTCAGGGAGCAACCAAACCAAAAAAGAGTGAACCGGCAGCCGCTTCCCGCGCGCGGCCGGTGAATAATGCTGCGCTGGAAAGACTGGCTTCGGTGTCTGAACGTGTTCAGGCGCGTCCGGCTGTCTCCGCACTGGAACAAACGCCGACGAAAAAAGAAGCCTACCGCTGGAAAGCAACCAATCCAGTTGCAGAAGTCAAAGAAGAGGTCGCCACGCCGAAAGCGCTGAAAAAAGCGCTGGAGCACGAAAAAACGCCAGAGCTGGCTGCAAAGCTTGCGGCTGAAGCTATTGAGCGCGACCCCTGGGCTGCGCAGGTGAGTCAGCTTTCGTTGCCCAAACTGGTGGAGCAGGTAGCGCTGAACGCCTGGAAAGAAGAAAATGGCAATGTGGTTTGCCTGCATCTGCGTTCAACGCAGCGCCATCTTAATTCCAGCGGCGCGCAGCAAAAACTGGCCGAAGCATTGAGTACCTTAACGGGGTCAACGGTTGAATTGACCATCGTTGAAGATGATAATCCAGCGGTGCGCACGCCGCTGGAGTGGCGTCAGGCCATTTACGAAGAGAAACTCGCGCAGGCGCGTGAGTCGATTATTGCGGATAATAACATTCAGACGCTGCGTCGTTTTTTCGACGCGGACCTGGACGAAGAGAGTATTCGCCCCATTTGATCGTCAGCCTAATGGTTTGACGGTCGTCATCCCTTAACGTGATTGAGAGAGAAGCCTATGTTTGGTAAAGGCGGTCTGGGTAACCTGATGAAACAGGCCCAGCAGATGCAAGAAAAAATGCAGCAGATGCAGGAAGAAGTCGCCAGGCTGGAAGTCACCGGTGAATCTGGCGCAGGTCTGGTGAAAGTGACCATCAACGGCGCGCATAACTGCCGTCGCGTGGAGATCGATCCAAGCCTGCTGGAAGACGACAAAGAGATGCTGGAAGATCTGGTTGCTGCAGCATTCAACGATGCGGCACGTCGCATTGAAGAAACGCAGAAAGAGAAAATGGCCTCCGTTTCCTCCGGTATGCAGCTGCCACCTGGCTTTAAGATGCCGTTCTGATGCAAACCAGCCCGCTGTTAACTCAGCTTATGGAAGCATTGCGCTGTCTGCCGGGCGTTGGCCCGAAGTCGGCGCAGCGCATGGCGTTCACGCTCCTGCAGCGCGATCGCAGCGGCGGGATGCGTCTGGCGCAGGCGTTAACGAAAGCGATGTCGGAAATCGGCCACTGTGCCGATTGCCGCACCTTTACGGAGCAAGACGTCTGCAACATCTGTTCAAACCCGCGTCGCCAGGAAAATGGTCAGATTTGTGTGGTGGAGAGTCCTGCGGACATCTATGCCATTGAACAAACAGGGCAGTTTTCCGGACGTTACTTTGTGCTGATGGGACACCTGTCGCCGCTGGATGGCATCGGGCCTGATGATATCGGGCTCGATCGTCTGGAGCAGCGACTGGCGTCTGAACACATCAACGAACTGATCCTGGCGACCAATCCCACGGTTGAAGGAGAGGCAACCGCCAACTATATTGCTGAGCTTTGTATGCAATATGGCGTTGAAGCCAGCCGTATCGCCCATGGCGTACCGGTAGGCGGCGAGCTGGAAATGGTCGACGGTACGACACTGTCGCACTCTCTGGCAGGACGACACAAGATTAAATTCTGAACAAACGGAGGCCGCGACGGCGGCTTCCGCTTGAAATCCTACCCGCTTGTCCCCATTTCACCCTCAACGTGTTTTTACCATTAAAAATGGCATTGTTGAGGTAGATCTACATGAAAGGACAAGAAACTCGTGGTTTTCAGTCAGAAGTAAAACAGCTTCTGCACCTGATGATCCATTCTCTGTATTCCAATAAAGAAATCTTCCTGCGTGAGCTTATCTCTAACGCCTCGGATGCGGCAGACAAGCTGCGTTTCCGCGCCCTGTCTAATCCGGACCTGTATGAAGGTGATGGTGAGCTGCGTGTGCGTGTTTCCTTCGATAAAGATAAGCGTACGTTGACCATTGCTGATAACGGCGTGGGGATGAATCGTGATGACGTTATCGATCATCTGGGAACCATCGCGAAATCTGGTACGAAATCTTTCCTCGAATCCATGGGCTCCGATCAGGCAAAAGACAGCCAGTTGATCGGCCAGTTCGGGGTTGGCTTCTACTCCGCGTTTATTGTGGCGGATAAAGTTACTGTGCGTACCCGTGCTGCGGGTGATAAGCCTGAAAACGGTGTGTTCTGGGAATCTGCGGGCGAAGGTGAATACACTGTTGCCGACATTACCAAAGAAGACCGCGGTACCGAAATCACTCTGCACCTGCGTGAAGGGGAAGACGAGTTCCTGGATGACTGGCGCGTGCGTTCCATCATCAGCAAATATTCCGATCATATCGCGCTGCCGGTAGAGATTGAAAAACAGGAAGAAAAAGACGGTGAAACCGTTGTTTCCTGGGAGAAAATCAACAAGGCACAGGCGCTGTGGACGCGTAACAAGTCAGAAATCAAAGACGACGAATACAACGAATTCTACAAGCATATCGCGCACGACTTCACCGATCCGCTGACCTGGAGCCACAACCGTGTGGAAGGTAAGCAGGAATACACCAGCCTGCTGTACATCCCGTCACAGGCCCCGTGGGATATGTGGAACCGCGATCACAAGCACGGTCTGAAACTGTATGTCCAGCGCGTGTTCATCATGGATGACGCCGAGCAGTTCATGCCGAACTATCTGCGCTTTGTGCGCGGTCTGATAGATTCCAACGATCTGCCGCTGAACGTGTCCCGTGAGATCCTGCAGGACAGCACTGTCACCCGTAATCTGCGCAGCGCGCTGACTAAACGCGTGTTGCAGATGCTGGAAAAACTGGCGAAAGACGATGCAGAAAAATACCAGACCTTCTGGAAACAGTTCGGCCTGGTACTGAAAGAAGGTCCGGCGGAAGACCACGCGAACCAGGAAACCATCGCTAAGCTGATGCGCTTTGCCTCCACGCACACCGACTCTTCTGCGCAGACTGTGTCGCTGGAAGACTACGTGTCGCGGATGAAAGAAGGTCAGGAGAAGATCTACTACATTACTGCAGACAGCTATGCGGCGGCGAAGAGCAGCCCACACCTGGAGCTGCTGCGTAAGAAAGGCATCGAAGTCCTGCTGCTTTCTGACCGCATCGATGAGTGGATGATGAACTATCTGACCGAGTTCGATGGCAAACCGTTCCAGTCCGTAGCCAAAGCTGACGAGTCCATCGACAAGCTGGCGGATGAAGTTGACGAATCGGCAAAAGAGGCGGAAAAAGCGCTGACGCCGTTTGTTGAGCGCGTGAAAACCCTGCTGGGCGATCGTGTGAAAGAGGTGCGTCTGACGCACCGTCTGACCGATACGCCAGCGATTGTCACCACTGACGCAGACGAAATGAGCACCCAGATGGCGAAGCTGTTTGCCGCTGCGGGCCAGGCTGTACCGGAAGTGAAATACATCTTTGAACTGAACCCGGACCACGTGTTGGTAAAACGCACGGCGGATACTCAGGACGAAGCTCAGTTTAAAGAGTGGGTCGAACTGCTGCTGGATCAGGCGTTGTTTGCTGAGCGCGGTACGCTGGAAGACCCTAACCAGTTCATCCGTCGCATGAACCAACTGCTGGTTTCCTGAGTTCGATATGCCGGATAGTGACGCTGTGCGTCTTATCCGGCACAGGAGCAGGTTTCGTCTGTAAGCCCGATAAGCGTAGCGCTATCGGGCAATTTTTTATCTTCTCTTTTCTTAATTTTCCTCCGTTAACCGTTTCAGCGTCAGGCGTCTTTCTTGAGCCAATTGCGTGATGGTGGTATCGTTTAGCGCTTTTTAAAAAATATCGACAACCTTTAAGGGGATTTTCGTAATGCGTATCATTCTGCTTGGCGCTCCGGGCGCGGGTAAAGGAACTCAGGCTCAGTTCATCATGGAGAAATATGGTATTCCGCAAATCTCCACCGGTGATATGCTGCGTGCCGCCGTGAAATCTGGCTCCGAGCTGGGCAAACAAGCGAAAGACATCATGGACGCCGGTAAGCTGGTGACTGATGAGCTGGTGATCGCGCTGGTAAAAGAGCGTATTGCTCAGGAAGACTGCCGTAATGGTTTCCTGCTGGACGGCTTCCCGCGTACTATCCCGCAGGCTGATGCCATGAAAGAAGCGGGCATCAATGTGGACTACGTTCTGGAGTTTGACGTTCCGGACGAACTGATCGTTGATCGTATCGTTGGTCGTCGCGTACACGCTGCTTCTGGCCGCGTTTACCACATCAAATTCAATCCGCCTAAGGTGGAAGGTAAAGACGACGTGACCGGCGAAGAGCTGACCACCCGTAAAGACGATCAGGAAGAGACCGTACGTAAGCGCCTGGTGGAATACCATCAGATGACGGCTCCGCTGATCGGCTACTACTCTAAAGAAGCGCAGGCGGGTAACACCAAATACGCGAAAGTTGACGGCACTCAGGCCGTGGCTGACGTTCGCGCAGCGCTGGAAAAAATCCTCGGTTAATTTTTTCGCGGTTAATGCCGGATAGCGGTGTACACACCTTATCCGGCCTACGATTTTTTATAGGGCTGATAAGCGCAGCACTATCAGGCAAATTCTTACTTTACCTCTCACAGCAATTAGTTCTTCTTCCCCGCTTTTCCGCTACAATTATCAACAATTTGAATCGATAAGAGGCGGTAATGCGTCAGACGAAAACCGGTATCCTGCTGGCTAATCTCGGCACTCCCGATGCCCCAACCCCTGAAGCTGTTAAACGTTACCTGCGCCAGTTTTTGAGCGACACCCGCGTAGTTGATACGTCCCGTCTACTGTGGTGGCCGTTGCTGCGTGGTGTGATCCTGCCGTTGCGTGCGCCGCGAGTGGCAAAGCTGTACCAGTCAATCTGGATGGAGGACGGTTCTCCACTGATGGTTTACAGTCGGGCACAGCAGCAGGCACTGGCGGAGCGTTTACCCGATACGCCCGTCGCACTGGGAATGAGTTACGGTTCACCTTCGCTGGAAAGTGCGGTTGATGAATTGCTGGCCAGCGGCGTTGACCACATTGTGGTGTTAACGCTGTACCCGCAATACTCCTGTTCGACGGTAGCCGCCGTATGGGACGAACTGGCACGTATCCTGGCGCGTAAGCGCGGTATTCCTGGGGTTTCCTTTATCCGTGATTACGCGGACGACAACAGCTATATTGATGCGCTGGCCAAAAGTGCCCGCGATTCGTTTGCACAGCACGGTGAACCCGATTTACTGCTGCTTTCTTATCACGGTATTCCACAACGCTATGCTGATGAAGGCGACGATTATCCGCAGCGCTGCCGTGATACCACCCGGGAACTGGTCTCTGCGCTTGGCTTAGCCCCGGAGAAAGTAATGATGACCTTCCAGTCTCGCTTTGGCCGTGAGCCGTGGCTGACGCCATATACTGACGAAACGTTAAAAATGCTGGCGGAGAAAGGGACCGGACATATCCAGGTGATGTGCCCAGGCTTTGCCGCAGATTGTCTTGAAACACTGGAAGAGATTGCGGTGCAAAACCGGGAAATTTTCCTTGAGGCGGGGGGTAAGAAATATGCGTATATTCCGGCGCTGAATGCCGCGCCGGAGCATAT
This sequence comes from Citrobacter sp. U14242, assembly GCF_046555775.1. NCBI lineage: Bacteria > Pseudomonadati > Pseudomonadota > Gammaproteobacteria > Enterobacterales > Enterobacteriaceae > Citrobacter > Citrobacter sp. U14242. Next base: position 189,451 of record NZ_JBKGLW010000003.1, on the reverse strand, counting down.
CGAAATGATGGTTAAACTGACCGAAGCCTACCGCTAAAGCTGTTGCTTAAAGAAACGCGCGCCATCCTGCAGAGCCTCATCGGCGGTTTTCATCATCCGCGAATAATGCAGGAAGGCGTGCAGCATGCCGGGGTACATTTGATACTGACAGGTCTGCTGATGCGCATGCAGCGTCTGGAAAAGTAACCGGCTGTCATCAATCAACGGATCGAACTCGGCGCTGGCGATAAAGCAGGGTGGCACGTCGTGCGTAAGATCGTTATTAAACAGGCAATAATACGGCGACTCACGATCGTCGGCGCTACGCAGATAGGCGTTTTCGTACATCTGCAGATCCTCACGCCCTAAGCCATCCCATGCTCCGCCCATCAGTCGGCGGCTAAGCGAATCCTGCAGACCATACAGCCCGTACCATAACAGTACGGCAATGACCTTGCCGCAGGGGACCTGTTTATCACGCAACCACAACGCACTGGCGAGTGCCAGCATGGCGCCTGCGGAATCGCCGGCAAAACCAATATGTTTCACATTGAGAGAATAATCGTCGGCGTGGTGATGGAAATATTGGCAGACGGCGACAATCTCTTCGATGGCTTGCGGGAAGCGCGCTTCTGGCGACAGTGAGTAGTCGATGCCAATAACAGTGCACTGCGTGTAGTGCGCCAGTAGACGCATAATGCGATCGTGCGTATCCAGATTACCGAGAATAAAGCCGCCGCCGTGTAAATAATATAGCGTGGCCTGGCTGTGAGGCTGCGGTGAGTAAATACGTGTGTTAACAGAGCCATAGTGGGTGGAAACTGCGCACTCCTGAGTGCTCATTTGCGGTGCATTAGCATTCCAGAATTGCCGTTCATGTATGTAGTACTTTCGTTGAGCCACGATATCATCGGCAGCGGGCCATGGTGGCAGGTCATCGCGATGAAAATTCACCACGACCTTCATTTCATCTGAAATTCTGTCGAGTACGGGGATCTTGTTATCCGGCTTCATAAAACGCTCCTTGTGGACGATGATTTATTGTAGAAACTGAGACCGGATAAACTGCGATCCCGCCGTCCGATATTGAAACTTAGCGCCGCATCGCATGCATATCCGGTAATGTGCTACCATGCATCGCTCAGTTAACCACCCATATAGTCGACCATGAAATTTCCCGGTAAACGTAAATCCAAACACTATTTCCCCGTCAGCGCGCGCGATCCGTTGCTGCAACAAATTCAGCCTGAAAATGAGACCAGCGCGGCCTGGGTAGTCGGTATCGACCAAACGCTGGTGGATATTGAAGCCAAAGTGGATGATGATTTTGTAAAACGTTATGGATTAAGCGCCGGGCACTCGCTGGTGATTGAAGATGATGTTGCGGAAGCTCTCTACCAGGAGCTGGTACGCGAAAACCTGATCACCCATCAGTTTGCAGGTGGCACCATCGGTAACACCATGCATAACTACTCCGTGCTGGCAGATGACCGCTCGGTACTGTTGGGTGTGATGTGCAGCAATATCGAGATTGGTAGCTACGCGTATCGCTATTTATGCAACACCTCCAGCCGCACCGATTTGAACTATCTACAGGGTGTAGATGGCCCGATTGGCCGTTGCTTTACGCTGATTGGTGAATCCGGCGAGCGCACATTTGCCATCAGCCCCGGTCACATGAACCAGTTGCGCGCGGATAGCATCCCTGAATCGGTGATTGCCGGGGCTTCCGCACTGGTTCTGACCTCCTATCTGGTACGCTGTAAGCCGGGCGAACCGATGCCGGAAGCGACCATGAAGGCGATTGAATTTGCCAAAAAGCACAACGTTCCGGTGGTACTGACACTGGGGACCAAATTCGTTATTGCGGATAACCCGCAGTGGTGGCAGGAATTTCTGAAAGAGAATGTCTCTATTCTGGCGATGAATGAAGAAGAAGCTGAAGCGCTGACCGGTGAAAACGATCCGCTGCTGGCGTCAGATAAAGCACTGGATTGGGTGGATTTAGTCTTGTGTACTGCCGGGCCGGTGGGGCTGTATATGGCCGGCTTTACTGAAGACGAGGCGAAACGCAAAACTCAGCATCCGCTGCTGCCAGGCGCTATCGCTGAATTCAACCAGTACGAATTCAGCCGCGCAATGCGCCATAAAGATTGTACGAATCCGCTGCGTGTTTATTCACATATCGCGCCATATATGGGCGGGCCGGAAAAAATCATGAACACTAACGGCGCGGGCGACGGTGCATTGGCTGCATTGCTGCATGATATTACAGCGAACAGCTATCACCGTGGCAATGTACCTAACTCCAGCAAGCACAAATATACCTGGCTGACTTATTCATCTTTAGCCCAGGTGTGTAAATATGCTAACCGCGTGAGTTATCAGGTGCTGAATCAGCATTCACCGCGTCTGACGCGTGGTTTGCCGGAGCGTGAAGACAGTCTCGAAGAGTCGTACTGGGATCGTTGAGTTACTGCCCGATAGCGCTATCGCTTATCGGGTCTACGCAGAACATGGCAAAATAGATGCCGGATAAGCAGCGATAACGCCATCCGGCAACGCAAAACTAGCTGGCAGTGGCAACGTCACCTGCTGGCGGTGTTTCAATCAGTTCCAGCATAGTGCGTGCGATTTCACGTTCACCCATCACCACCTGATTGGCACCACGCTCAGTGATGTACTCAACCTCATCGTCATAATGCGCGCGGGCGATAATCTCAATCGAAGGGCATTTCTCACGTGCGGAAGCGACAATCTCTCCTGCTTCATAACCATTGGGGATGGTCAGCAGCAGCCAGCGCGCGCAGTCCAGATGCGCCAGATTCATGATCTCTTCGTTGGCCGCATTGCCCAGCACGGCACGGATCCCACGTTCACGCAGTTCATCCACGCGGGTACGCGATGTTTCAATAACGACCAGCGGGATACCCGCCGCCATCAGTTTTTCACCTAACAGGCTGCCGACACGACCAAAACCGACCAGCAGGGCATGATTACAAATATCAACCGGGATCTGTTTCTCTTCTTCGATAGCCTCTTCCAGAGTCTGCTCTTCAAGTGTTTCGGTTTTGGCGAGATATTTTTCTAATACCGCAAACAGCACCGGGTTGAGCATAATGGAGAGAATCGCACCTGCCAGCACCAGGTTTTGTCCGGCTTGTGGTAACAGGTTCAGTGCCATACCAAGGCCCGCCAGGATAAAGGCAAATTCACCAATCTGCGCCAGGCTGGTAGCAATGGTGAGCGCTGTACGCTGAGAGTGACCAAACAGGCGTACCAGGAAGTAGGCAGCGACGGATTTACCGAAGATAATAATTGCCAGTGTACCCAGCACGGCCAGAGGCTGCTGGATCAGGACTAACGGATCAAACAGCATACCGACAGAAACAAAGAACAGTACGGCGAAAGCATCGCGTAGCGGTAGGGTATCGTGCGCTGCGCGGTGGCTCAATTCTGACTCGTTCAGCACCATACCGGCAAAGAACGCGCCCAGTGCAAAGGAAACATCGAACAGCTCCACCGCGCCAAAGGCGATACCCAGCGCCAACGCCAGCACCGACAGGGTAAACAGTTCGCGGGAACCGGTTGCGGCGCTGCGGGCCATAATCCATGGCACCAGGCGACGACCAACCAGCATCATAATGGCGATAAACGCCACGACCTTACCGATAGTGATGCCCATATCCACGGCCAGCGAAGTAAAGCCGACATCTTCTTTTTCCAGCATTCCGGCGACAGCAGGCAGGAGAACCAGCGTCAGCACCATCATCAGGTCTTCGACAATCAGCCAGCCAATGGCGATTTGCCCGCGCTGGCTGTCAATGAGTTGCCGTTCTTCAAGCGCACGCAGTAGCACCACGGTACTGGCGGTTGAAAGACACAGACCAAACACGATACCGACCATCAGCGACCAGCCTAATACGGCAGAAAGCGCCATGCCCAGCAGTGTTGCTACCGCTATCTGGGCAATCGCGCCGGGAATGGCAATAGACTTTACCGCCATCAAATCCTTCAGGGAAAAGTGCAGCCCGACGCCGAACATCAACAGGATTACACCAAGTTCAGCCAGTTCAGGCGCGAGCTTGGTATCAGCAACAAAACCAGGTGTAAATGGACCGGCCAGAACGCCCGCTAACAGATATCCCACCAGAGGAGAAATACGCAGTTTATTGGCAATCATGCCTAATATAAAAGCGAGCACAAGGCCGCCGACAATGGTGGTGATAAGCGGGGTGGCGTGATGCATTCCGTCTCCTTTGGTTGCTGTGTTGATCCTGAAAACCCAAATTCCGAGTAATAGTTTATGACAATTTTAATGTTTATGTTTATGAATAATTATTGAATTTTGATGAAAATAGGATTTTAAGCGTAAAAAAGCACGGATCGGAAAACTACGAGGAGATGTATGAGGCAAAGGCTGATGCTCACTGTAAGTGATGACGGCCAAAGTTTACTTTTGGCCGTCAGAAAATCAGGCTTTATGTCGGTTATCAGGTAAGAATATGGTCAGTATCCCAAGGAGAGGCAGGAAAGCACATATTTTATAGACCAAATCGATACTGGTATGGTCGGCAATCAGCCCTAACACCGCGGCACCCAAGCCGCCCATGCCGAAGGCAAAACCGAAAAATAGCCCGGAAACCATGCCGATACGCCCCGGAAGTAGCTCCTGTGCATAGACCAGAATGGCAGAAAAGGCCGATGCGAGGATAAAACCAATGATCACGGTTAAAATCCCAGTCCATTCAAGGGTTGCATAGGGCAAAATGAGGGTAAACGGCGCTACGCCGAGGATAGAGCCCCAAATAACATATTTTCTGCCAATCTTATCGCCTAATGGCCCTCCAATTACCGTCCCGGCCGCAACGGCAAACAGGAAGGCAAACAGGTGGAACTGGGCATTTTGTACCGATAATCCGAATTTTTGCATCAGATAAAAGGTGTAATAGCTACTGATGCTCGCCATATAGAAGTATTTGGAGAAAATCAGCACCAGCAGAATACCCACCGCCAGTACCACTTTATTTCGTGGTAGCGGATTGACGATGGCGACCTTCGGTTTTCCTTTACTCATCCGATGTTGTGCGGCGTACCAACGGCTAATCTGTGCCAGTACAACAATCGCCAGCAGGGCCGCCAGCACGAACCAGGCCACATTACCCTTACCATATGGCGCGATGATGACAGCGGCCAGTAGTGGCCCCAGAGAACTACCGAAGTTACCACCGACCTGGAAAATAGATTGCGCCAACCCATGACGGCCACCGGAGGCCATACGTGCCACGCGAGAGGATTCCGGGTGGAACACTGAAGACCCGGTACCGACCAGCGCTGCGGCGAGCAAAACCATATGGAAACTGCCTGCCATCGCCAGTAGCACAAGCCCACTCAGCGTGAAGCACATTCCAATAGGTAGCGACCATGGCATCGGGTATTTGTCCGTCCAGTAGCCGACAACCGGTTGCAGCAGCGAGGAGGCGAGCTGGAAGGTTAGCGTAATCATCCCGATCTGCATAAACGTCAGTGAAAATTCTGACTGTAAAAGCGGATAAATCGCCAGAATCAGTGATTGGATCATATCGTTTAGCAGATGAGAGAGACTGATCGCCCCTAAAATGCCAAATGAGGTGCGTGCTTTAGCAACCGACGCTGACGCGCCAGCCACTGGCTGGGTTGGTTCACTTATTGCCATAGAAAGTCACTTCTGTTTGGGTTGCGATTATGAGGGTAATCTAATTTGTTATTATTACTTGCCTAACATACCTGCGGAAGGTGTTTGAAGGAAGTCTCATTTCTGAAAACATTTTCGACTATTATTTCATATCATTGTAATTTCAGTCGTTGATATTGGCTCAGGGAGAGTTCATGAAATTTTTAACACGGGGTGTGGCGCTGGCGTTATTGGCCGCATTTGCGCTGGCAGGTCAGCCTGCTCAGGCGTACGAAAAAGATAAAACCTACAAGATAACCATTCTGCATACCAACGATCACCACGGTCACTTCTGGCGCAGTGAATACGGCGAATACGGGCTTTCCGCACAAAAAACGCTGGTGGACGGTATTCGTAAAGAGGTCGCTGAAGAAGGGGGAAGCGTACTGCTACTTTCCGGCGGTGATATTAATACCGGCGTACCAGAATCCGATCTTCAGGATGCAGAACCTGATTTTCGTGGAATGAATCTGATTGGTTATGATGCGATGGCGGTGGGTAACCACGAATTTGATAATCCGCTCACCGTATTGCGCCAGCAGGAAAAGTGGGCGAAGTTTCCTTTTCTCTCCGCCAATATCTATCAGAAAAGCACTGGCGAACGCTTGTTTAAGCCGTGGACTATCTTTAAGCGCCAGGATTTAAAAATCGCGGTTCTTGGTTTAACAACCGATGATACGGCGAAAATTGGCAACCCGGAGTTCTTCACCGATATTGAGTTTCGCAAACCTGCGGAAGAAGCAAAGCTGGTTATCCAGGAACTCAATATGAATGAAAAGCCAGACATCATCATCGCTACCACGCATATGGGGCATTATGACAACGGCAATCACGGCTCGAACGCACCGGGCGATGTGGAAATGGCGCGTAGCCTGCCCACCGGGGCGCTGGCGATGATTGTGGGTGGTCACTCACAGGATCCGGTGTGCATGGCATCGGAAAACAAAAAGCAGGTTGATTACGTACCGGGTACGCCATGTGCGCCAGATAAGCAAAACGGTATCTGGATTGTGCAGGCGCATGAGTGGGGTAAATACGTTGGCCGGGCGGACTTTGAATTCCGCAATGGCGAAATGAAAATGGTCAACTACCAACTCATTCCGGTAAACCTGAAGAAAAAAGTGACCTGGAATAACGGTAAAAGTGAGCGCGTACTTTACACCCCAGAAATTGCTGAAAACCAGCAAATGCTGTCGTTACTGACACCATTCCAGAATAAAGGCAAAGCGCAGTTGGATGTCAAAATTGGCAGTGTCAATGCGCGTCTGGAAGGGGATCGCAGTAAAGTCCGTTTTGTGCAGACCAATATGGGACGTCTGCTGCTGGCTGCGCAAATGGCGCGAACCAGCGCTGATTTTGGCGTGATGAGCGGCGGCGGTATCCGTGACTCCATCGAAGGCGGCGATATCACCTATAAGAGCGTGCTGAAGGTACAACCGTTCGGCAACATCGTAGTGTATGCCGATATGAGCGGGAAGGAGGTTATTGACTATCTGACTGCCGTGGCTCAGATGAAGCCAGACTCGGGGGCGTACCCACAGTTTGCTAACGTCAGCTTTGTGGCGAAAGACGGCAAGCTTAACGATTTGAAAATCAAGGGTGAAGCTGTTGATCCGGCTAAAACCTATCGCATGGCAACGCTGAGCTTCAACGCCACCGGCGGTGATGGCTATCCGCGTATTGATAACAAACCCGGCTATGTGAATACCGGGTTTATTGATGCGGAAGTGCTGAAAGAGTACGTGCAGAAAAACTCACCGCTGGATGCCAGTGTGTATGAGCCGAAGGGTGAGGTTATCTGGCAATAACAGGGCGGAGTGCCGGATGGCGGTGCAAGCACCTTATCCGGCCTACGGGTACTTAATCCCGGCGGGCGATATCGGCGAATTTCGCATCCAGAATTTTCGCCAGATCGTTCGCCGCCAGCTCAATATCCAGCCCGCGTTTACCACCGGAAACATAAATCGTGTCGAATGTCTGGGCGGGGGCATCAATCAGCGTTGGCAAACGTTTTTTCTGCCCAAGCGGGCTAATACCGCCGACCAGATATCCCGTTGTACGTTGCGCAACCATTGGGTCAGCCATATCGACCTTTTTAGCGCCCAGCGCCTTCGCGACCTTTTTAAGATCCAGCTGTCCGGCTACCGGAGTGACGGCAACCGCCAGATGTTTCATATCGCCATTCACGGCAACCAGCAGTGTTTTGTAGACCTGATCCGCATTCAGCCCTAATTTACGGACCACTTCGTCGCCAAAGTTGGTCTCAGACGGATCGTGATCGTAGGTGTGGATCTGAAAAGAAATTTTGTTTTTTTCGAGTAGCTTAACGGCGGGTGTCATAGCAATTTTTCCTGGCTCAGACAAAATACGACACAAGCATACGCCTGATGTCTGTCTAAAAAATAGTACCATCTTGCGCAATAGTATTGGCAGGATGACGACTTTGAGCGACAATCGACCTACACCGATGCTTTAAGCGTCGGCATAATAATAATGATGAAATTCCTCTTTGACGGGCCAATAGAAATATTGGCCATTTTTTTATCGCAACATCTCCGGTAAGTTTCCCTCTCCATACAGATGCAGTGCGCCGACAGCGACCACATAGTGGCCCGCAGGCATTGCCCTGAGTTTGTCCCGCCAGGCCTCATTACGCTGGTGCATGAGTACGTCATATAACGACTGGCTGAATGTGTTGGGTAATGTGAGTTCGCCATTTTGTGGTGGTGATTCAAGCCACCACCCCATCATTTGTTGCAGCAACCTGGCGTTGGTGTGCCAGTGCGTCAGGGTATCGTCGAGCAAAGCCAAACCGTTATCAGGCAACTGGCATAACAGGTCGATTTGGCTGGAGGCACCTTCCAGTTCAATAATGGGCTTTTGCGTCTGTTTAGCCGCTTTGAGCAGTTGGTAGTCAATGCCATATTCCGCCCGTAATCCCAGCTGTTGCGCCTGCGTGGCTTGTAAGATCATGGCTATTTGCCACAGGGGTTGAGTCGAAAACAGGGAAGGGGAAATACCAAGATCGCCAGAAACTTTTTGCAGATTGCGCAACTGCGCTTCGCTGATACGTTCTTCCAGAGCAGCAAAAACCGGAAGATTGGCAAACGGCGCATCGTCACCGGAGACATCGGCTTCGACAATCAGTGCGTCAGCGCGGCTGAGTTTTTTCAGTAACCTGGCAGGCAGAGGGGCCATACCCCGGCTACCCATATGAATACTGCCAATCAGATGAAAATGGCGGTTGCCAGGCAAAGAGATATCGATGGCCGGCCAGGTATAATGGTTACCGCGCAGTGCAGACCATAATGCTTTTACCCGGTATAACAAATCCATACGACCTCCCTAAGTGTAAAGCCATGCTAGCGCGTGGCTGGAAAAGTCGCAATGTGTGAATTGCCGGATGGCGCAGTTGATAGCGCCATCCGGCAAAGGGTTACTCTTTTGGTTTGAAGCGCAGCAGTCGGTTAGCGTTGCTCACCACAGTAATAGAAGAAAGTGCCATCGCCGCTCCGGCAACGACCGGGTTCAGCAAGGTTCCAGTGAACGGCCACAGAATCCCGGCGGCGACGGGGATACCGATGCTGTTGTAGATAAATGCGCCGAGCAGGTTCTGCTTCATATTACGCAGCGTTGCTCGCGAGATAGAGAGCGCATCTGCAACGCCCATCAGGCTATGACGCATCAGCGTGATCGCAGCGGTTTCAATTGCCACATCGCTGCCGCCCCCCATGGCGATCCCTACATCGGCCTGAGCCAGCGCAGGCGCATCGTTAATGCCGTCACCGACCATGGCGACCTGACGCCCCTGGCTCTGCAAACGCTTAATCGCCTCGGCCTTACCGTCCGGCAGAACGCCGGCTATCACCTCATCAATACCTGCTTCTTTGGCAATAGCATTGGCTGTAGTTGGGTTATCACCGGTGAGCATCACCAGACGATACCCGGCGCGGTGCAGGCGCTGGAGCGCTGCCACGCTGTCGCTACGCAGTGGATCACGTACCGCTAACAAGGCTGCCGCTTGCCCGTCAATGGCCAACAGCACCGGAGTTGAGCCCTGGGAAGCCTGAGCGGTGATTTCAGCCTCCATTTCTGTGGTATCGACCTGCTGCTCATTGAGCAGCGCCTGGTTGCCCAGCAGCAGCGTATGACCTTCCGCTTCGCCGCTGACGCCTAAACCACGCAGCGTACGGAAACCATTGACCTGCGACAGCGTAACATCGCCCGCTTTGTCGAGGATCGCGCGGGCCAGCGGATGGCTGGAGCCCTGTTCAAGGGCCGCAGCCAGGCGAACAGCCAGCGCTTCATCGGTATTGCCAAACGTTTTGATGGCGACAACCTGCGGTTTACCCTCGGTCAGCGTACCAGTCTTGTCAAAGACGACGGTATCAAGCGTGCTGGCGCGCTGCAGCGCATCGGCATCACGTACCAGCACACCAAACTCAGCGGCACGACCAACCCCGGAAATAATCGACATCGGCGTTGCCAGACCCAGCGCACAAGGACAGGCAATAATCAGTACGGTGGTGGCAATCACCAGCGTATAAACAATTTGTGGCGCCGGGCCAAAGAAGTACCAAATTGCTGCACTCACCAGCGCAATCACTACCACCACCGGAACGAATACCGAGGAAATCCGGTCGGCCAGCTTACCAATCTCGGGCTTACTGCTTTGCGCCTGACGCACCATGCGAATAATACGCGATAACGTCGTGTGGCTGCCGACGGCGCTGGCGCGGAACAGCACGCTGCCATCCTGAACCACAGTACCGGCGTGGACGCTATCACCTTCCCCTTTTTGTTGCGGGATCGGTTCGCCGGTCAGCATCGCTTCATCCAGCCAGGCTTCGCCCAGGGTGATTTCGCCATCTACCGGCACGCGGTCGCCGGTGGTCAGGCGCAGTAACATACCTGCCTGTACATCGGCCAGTGGTACGCTTTTTTCACCGTCATCGGTTACGACACGTGCGGTTGGCGGTGTTAAATCGAGCAGTTTTTCCAGCGCTTTGGAAGAGCGTTGGCGGGCGCGGGCTTCCAGCATATGGCCAAGGTTAATCAGACCGATAATCATGGCGCTGGCTTCATAATAGAGATGCCGTGCTTCCATCGGGAACCATTGCGGCCAGAGGTTGACGCTCATGGAATAGAGCCAGGCGACGCCCGTGCCCAGCGCGACCAGCGTATCCATGGTTGCGGTGCCATTCATCAGGCTTTTCCAGGCACTGCGGTAGAAGTGACCGCCTGCGAAGACCATGATGGCGAGTGTTGCCAGACCAATGACCAGCCACAGGCTGCGGTTGTCATCGCTCACCATCATGTTATCGCCAATCATGCCCCATACCATCACCGGAATACCCAGCAGCAGCGCGACGGCCGCCTGCCAGCGAAAACGCTTCATGGTTGCCACGGCGGTTTCCTGCTGGCGTTCGCGGCGCTTAGCGTCGTCTTCGATCGCTTCTGCACCATAGCCGGCTTTTTCCACCGCCTGGACTAAATCTGCGGCGGAGGCACTGCCCATTACCAGCGCAGTGCGTTCCGCCAGGTTTACCCGTGCCTGGGTGACACCCGGTACGCTTTGCAATGCATTTTGTACACGGGTCACACAACTGGCGCAGCTCATGCCGTTTAACAGCAACTGTTGGCTGTCATCATCAGCCGTAGCTGCCGGAAGCTCGGAAGGGACCGCTGCCAGTGCTTCCGACGGGATTGATGACTCCGTCAGCGGTTTAGCCTTTGGGTGGCTTAACTCCGCCCCGTAACCGGCTTGTTTGATGGTTTCAATCAGCGCTTCTGCGCTGGCGCTCCCGGTAACATGCGCCTCTGTCACGGTGACATCCGCTTGCTCAACATCCGGACGTTGTTCGAGGCTTTCTTTGACGCGTTTTACGCAGTGACCACAGGACAAACCGTCCAGGGTTAGATCGATTGTTTGAGACATAACCAACTCCTTGATTGCAGGATTAACTGACTGTGATAAAGGTTAAACCTTCCAGCAAGGGGAAGGTCAAGGGTGTTATTAAAAAAGATGAAAAAACAGAAAAAGGAGAGAAACGGGAACGCAGCGACAGGCCGTTCCCGGTGATTTACTGATTGAGGACGATAAGCGGCGTTCGATGCTCCGGTTCATTTATAACCGTGAGATCGGCACCGTACAGCGCGTTCAGCGACCGTTGCTTCAGGACATCCTGCGGATACCCGTTATCAACGATCCTGCCGCGTTCCATCAATACCACGCGGTCGGCATAACGCGCCGCGAGGTTGAGATCGTGCAGAACGCAGCAGACGCTAAACTGCCGTTCACGCACCAGTCGACGCAGCAGACGAAAAAGGTGCTGCTGGTGGTGAATATCCAGGGCGGAGGTGGGTTCATCGAGAAACAACCATTTTGGCACAGGTTCGGGCTCCCAAAGCTGAACCAGCAGACGCGCCAGCTGTACCCGCTGTTGTTCTCCTCCCGACAGATGCCGATAATCGCGCGCGGCCAGCGCCTGGCAATCACACAACGTCATGATATGCGCCGTTTCATCGCCCGTATTGCGCGTGCGATACGGATGCCTGCCCATGCGAATGACCTCCTGAACGCTAAACGGGAAGGCCATATGACTATTCTGGCGCATCACCGCACGGGTTTTTGCCAGCTCGGTAATCGACCATTCATCCAACGGCTTGCCGAATAAGCTACAGCGCCCACTGTGAGGTTGCAGATAACCCGTAAGCTGGCGTAGCAGCGTCGATTTCCCGGCGCCATTCGGGCCAAGGATCGCGATGATCTCTCCTTGGGGTAGCGTCAGGGAAACATCGTCGGTCAGTCGTCTCCCCTGAATGTGGTAGACCAGATTTTCTGCGACGATCATGACATCCTCCGGCTACGCAGTATTAACCACAGAAAATACGGTCCGCCGATCAGGCTGGTTAACAGGCCAACGGGCATTTCGGCAGGCTGCACCAGCGTACGGGCCAGCGTATCGGCAATCAGGAGTAAACAGGCGCCCGCCAGCGTAGAGCAGGGAATCAACCAGCGATGATCGGCGCCGGTAGTCATTCTGATCAGATGCGGGATCACCAGGCCAATAAAGCCAATTACGCCGCTGACGGAAACGGCAGCGCCAACCAGTAGCGAACTAAGCAACAGTAATTGCTGGCGCTTACGTTTGACGTTCACGCCGAGGTAATGCGCTTCTTCATCCCCCAGTTGCAGCAAATTAAGCGTTCCCGCCATACAGACGGTGACAGCAATGGCAGGCAGAACAAACGTGCTGGCAACCAGAAGTGTTGGCCACTGGGCCTGGCCGAGATTGCCCATCATCCACAGCGTAAGTTGACGTAGCTGCTGCTCGTCGCCCACATAGCTCAGCACGCCAATAGCCGAACCGCACAGAGCATTGATAGCGATACCGGCTAACAACAGTTGCATCATTCCGCCGTGGCTATGACGCTGGCTTATCAGGAAAATAATCGTGCAGACCACCATGCTGCCCGCGACGGCAAAAATCATCTGTTCATACAGCACCAGAACGACGGGAAACGAAAAGGGGATAACTATCGCGATGCCAACCATCAGCGCGGAGCCGCTGCTGACGCCAAGCAGGCCAGGATCGGCCATCGGATTGCGAAAAAGCCCCTGCATGATGACCCCTGCCGTCGCCAGCGCCGCGCCTACCAGAACGGCCAGCAACACGCGGGGCAAGCGGATGTTCAACCAGATGTCACGGTATTCGTCGTTGAACAGCGCGCTGAAGCTAATGTTCAGCGCGCCCTGGCTGGCACCGAAGAGCATCAGAGCGACCAGCAAGAGAGAAAGACCCGTCAGAATGCTGACGGAAGAAAGCGAGTCCTTAAGCACGCAACGCTCCATAACGTCTTTGCGGCGCGACGTTCCCGCGCCGCGAGGGGTTTACGCGGGTTTGAGTCCTGGCTCAACCAAACTGTAAATCTGGTTATTGAGTGACGGGGCTGTAGCCAGTTCGTGAATGTGCTTTGCAACATCTGCACGCATCACAAAACCATGACACTCCTGGGCCTGTATCCGTTGCGCCAGGCCTGTGGCTGCACCGTTCAGCAAACCGCCGGGGCGGAGAATGGCGTAGTCCAGTTGACTGGTTTGTAGCCAGCTTTCAGCCAACGATTTTTCCCGTACCGCCTGACCAAATGCGGCCCTGGCGCGTGGGGATAAAAAGAGCCAACTGTCGCCACAGCCCAGCGACGTCACCAGAATCATGCGTTTGATCTCCGCTTTTTCTGCTTCATCAATGACGGTTCTGTGCGCCAGATAATCGTGGGCACCGCCCATGGAGGAAATCACCGTCGCATGTTGACCAGCAGCGCGACAGGCACAGGCGGTGACCTGGCTGTCGCAGGCGTCGCCAATGAAGACCTGCACACCTTTTTCCTGTAACCCGGCAGCGACCTGCGCGTTGCGAACGACGGCAATCACCGGGCGTTGTTCCGCCAGTGCGAGTGCCAGCGTTTTTGCGCCGACGCCGCTACCACCTGCACCAAAAATGAGCCATGGAGCCATCAGGCATGTTCCTTTAAGGATGAAGACAGCGCGTGAAAGGCACTGACCTGGTCGGCCAGTAGCTGGCGATGCTCATCCCGCCCGAGGAAAATTTTGAACATAGCGCTACCCGCCTGGTTAAAGAAGAGAATGGACGCGGTGTCCATGCCCATAAATTTGCGTTCAATCAGGGCAATATGCGTGCAGTTCTCTGCCTTGATATGACCGGTCATGCCTTTTTTGCCGCGCAGGTTGAAGTAACCGTGGCGGTGGAATCCGGAAGGTAATTCACCGGTAAATTCCAGAATGACATCAGCAGTATGGACCAGGGTAGTGACTTTGCCCCATTCGCTGACGGTTTCCCAGACGGTATCAAATTGATCGCCGGAAACCAGCGTCGGGGAGGGGAGACTTTTCACCACCTCCAGCAGCGTGGTGTTGTACCGGGCCGCGATAGCTTCCAGCGTACCGTCCGGCTCAGTTTTCAAAAAATCCTGTAAAGAGACATGGCTCATACTTCACTCCTGTTATGGTTGCTCTACCGCAATACGCGGCGCGTTAAGTGTCTGAATCAGTTCATCAAGAGACTGCAAAATATTGCTCGCCCAAAAACGCCCTTCATTGGTCAGGCGTATACAGGTACTGGCATCTCGCGTCAGTCCTGCGTGATGCCATTGGGTCAGTAGCGGGGCCAGTTTTTGGGCATGAGGCGTCAGTTCATCCAGCGGGACGCGGGCCGTTTCAATGCCGGCCTGGAGGGTGTGCCGCCACTGGAAACCGCGCTCGGCGGTACGCATCATCATCATGAGCGGTTTTTTTCCGGCGGCGATGGATTCATGCCATGTGGTCAGATTGCGCTCGACCATCCAGGAATAGCCATTGACCGACCCCCCTGCGCCGGAGCCGAATGCCAGACAGTCAGCGCCCTGTTTAATCAGCAGGTTGTACAGATTGCGTTCCCGCGTGGTTCGCGCCCAGTGACTGTTACTGATGCAACGCCAGCCTGCGCTGTCCATAAAATCGCAGCCCTGAAGATAGAGATCGCGACGTTCGGCAGGGGAGGGAACCGTTGTGCGCCCGGTTTCAACCGCTTTGCCAAGCGGCGTATTGGGGATCAGGTTCAGCGCATAAAGATCTACGCCGTCGAGGCCGATGTCGCGGGCAATCGCCAGATCGTCGCCCCACAGTTTGGCGTCCTGTCCTGGCAGACCAAACAGCAGATCGCACACCACGGCGGCACGATCCCGTTTTACCAGCCCCTGCATAAAGGCTATGGCGGTCGGGCCGTCCGAGGTGCGCGCCATTTTCTTGCGGATCCGGCTGTTAAAGGACTGAATGCCGATCGAAAAGCGATTGGCGCCAGCGTCAAGGCAGGCATCGATGCGGGCATCGTCAAAATTGAGAACCCGTCCCTCGATGGTGATTTCGCAGTCCGGCGCGAGCGGTAGCTTTTCACGCAGCACGGTGATGATTCTGGCCAGATCCCGTGCTGACAGCGCAGACGGTGTACCGCCGCCAAAATAAACTGCGTGAATGGGCGCTGACTGATGCAATGCGCTGTCGGCTTCCATCTCTATTTCGCGCAACAGCGCGTTGGTATAGCGGGCGCAGTGATCCTCTTCAAAGCGGTTTTGATAAAACCCACAGAAAGTACAATGGGTTGCGCAAAAAGGGATGTGCAAATACACCAGCCGTTTACGTGCCGGTGTAGGCTGACTGAGGAGCTCCTGCCAGGTTTGTGACAGGTGCTCTTTGGCGATGGGGATCGCGCCGCGCCAGGGCATCGTGGCGCGCCTGTCCTTAAAGGGCTGGCTTCCCTCCAGGGCAAAATGTGGGGTGAGATTCAGCGTGCTTTGAGTGTTCATACTTCTTTTAAATTCCCTTTACTGTGGCCAGAATTGTTGGTGCAGAGCTTCAACAGCGTCCGCGACGCGGGGACCCATTCCCAGAATCAATGCCTGGTCTACCGCCACAATGCGCTGATTTTTCCAGGCTGCAGTGTGGGTAATACCGGCGATGGCGCTCAGACGATTCAGATCGCCATCGACCATTTGCGACGTCACCACGATGACCTCCGGGTTGGCCGCGATCAGCGATTCCGCGCTGTAGCTTTTGTACTGTGCGTGAGTGGCGACATTTTGTGCACCTGCGAGGGTCATAATGGCATCGGCAACGCTACCCTTGCCGGCGACCTGCGGCGCGCTGCCGCCCGCGGAGAGAATGAACATGGCTTTGATCGGCGCGTTTTTTGTCTCCACGCTGTGCTGAACGCGATCCAGACGTTGACGTATGCGATCGATCAACGTCTCACCTTGTTCGGGAATATGCAGGGTTTGAGCCAGTTCCCGAATGTTGGCGTACATCTGCGCAACGGTGGCCGGGACGCGCGGCAACGTCACGACGTTCACTTTTTGCGCCCGCAGCTGATCCAACACGATTTGAGGGCCTGCATCCTGCCAGGTGATAAAGCTGTCCGGATGCAGCGATAAAATGCCCTCGCTGCTTAACTGCTTCCAGTAGCCGATATGCGGGAGTGCGGCCGTTTCGGGCGGGTACGAGGTGGTTTCATCAACGCCGACCACCTGGTTGCCGACGCCCATGGCGTAAATCAGTTCGCTAAGCGAGCCGCCCGCCACTACCAGGCGATCGGCGGAGTGGGCGCTGAAAACGCAGGCGAGGCTCAGTAAGCCAATCAGGCGTTTTTTCATCGTCAGAAATTCCACGCAAAGCCAACGGCGGCGTTGAAACCCGCGCCAGGGATAGATTCATGCGCGGTTCTGTAACGCTTGTCGGTCAGGTTGTTAAGCGCGAGGTTGACCTGATACTGGTCTTGCGGACCAAACTCGGTGTTGAATGCGAGGTTAAGCGTGGCCCAACCCGGGTAATTAATTTCGGTACTACCGGTATTATCTTTGGCGCTGGACGCCGCGCGAATAAAGACATCGGACGTTACGTTAGCGACATTCATCAACCAGGTATGTTTCAGACCCACGCGCCCGGTCAGCGTAGGTTCGCCGGTATCCCAGGTTTTAATCGTGTCACCCTCGTACTGACGACGAATAAGATTACCGCTCAGGTAAGGTGAAACTGCCCAGCCGTTGTATTCTGCGGTGAGTTCCATACCCCAGGTTTTGGCCCGATCGATGTTGTCATAGTAGTTGTAGCCGCCGCGTGAAGAGGTGCTGTTACCATAGCAAACGGGTTGACCTGAACAGGCCAGACTGGCGATATAGTCTTTAGCTTCGGAGTAATAAATGGCGCCGTCTATCAGCCACATATTCCCTTTATACCGCGCGCCTAACTCATAGTTATTCGAGTGTTCCGCCTTCAGATTTGGGTTGCCGTAGGTCACGCTGCCGCCAGCGGACGTCTGTGTGAACAGCTGAGTCAGCGTAGGGAAAACATAGCCCTGGGCGTATGCTGCCCGGAGTTCAAGATCTTCAAAACCGGAATAACGCAGGCTGGTTGAGGTCACCAGTTCATCATCGTGAACGGAATTGCCCCCGGTAGATTGCCAGCTCGTACCGCTGCTTTGCATAGTTTGCGTATCGTTGCGATTGAGTTTCGAAGACAGCCAGTACTGGCGTGCGCCCACGGTCCACGTCCAGTCATCGGCAAAGCGCCAGTCGTTTTGCGCGAATAACGAGGTGTTGCTTTGCTCTGCTTCGTTGTATGACAAGGTGCGGGTTTGCGTATCGAAGAAGCCGGTAGCCGCGGTCTGGCGCGTACTGCCGTTCGTGTCCTGTTTTATTTTGTCATGCTGGTACTGAGTACCAATCACCAGCTCGTTGTTAGCAGGCAGGGAGAAGTTGCTCTGTAGCGTTACCCCCTGGGTATACTGTTTGTCGTTGGTATTGGTCTGATTGCTTACCGTCAGCGCTTTAATCATCGGGCTGGGGATTACCTGGGTTGTTTTGACCCGGTTTTCAAATTTGCGCTCTATTGTCTGGGTGTATGCGTCAACATGGATGTTCTTCAGGTAATCCCCATCGGCCGCGTAGTCGTAGAAAAGACCGATTTTCTCGCGTTCCAGCTTAGGAATTTTGACGCTAAAGTCGTCGAACTGGCCTTCCGGATCGTCAAACCAGGTTTGAGTGGACAGCTTATAACGGTCGAGGGAGAGGCCAATTTTGTGGCGATCGAAGTTGTAGCCAAGCCACACACCCTGGCTGTTGTTACGGAAATTGGTGTCGGGCAATCTTCCGTCAGGTGTGTCGCGGTCCCCCTGGTCGGAATAGCTGCCATTGATGCGGTAGTCAAAGTTTCCGATACTGCCCCAGGCTGCAGCCGATTCTTCCCAGCCAGCGGTCGCGGAGTTATAAACGGCTTTGATACTGCCGCCGAGTGGTTTATCACCGCCTTTTTTGGTAATAAAGTTCACGACGCCACCAATCGCCTGCGAACCGTAGAGGACAGAATAGGGGCCTTTGACCACCTCAATGCGTTCCAGCGCGGATTCGTCAATCAGCAAACCGGCTCCGTAATTTTGTCCGGCACGCTGATAGCTGACGACCTGGCCGTCGATCAAAATCAGCACCCGTGAAGACGCTTCGCCACGGATACGGATTTGTTTTCGCCCTGCGAGGGCGTTATCAGTGACTTCGACGCCGGGAATATCCTGCAGATCGTCGGCGATAGATACGCTGGTGGAGTTTTGTAACGTCTGACGATCGATAACCTGAATGGTTGCCGGGCTATCCCAGAGACTACTTTCGGTGCGGCTAGCCGTGACGATCACGGTATCGTCGTGCGATGTCGAAGAGTGTGCCGGGGGGGTTGTCGCTGCGAAAGCAGTGCCAGAGATGCATAATGTCAGGGCTGAAAGAATAAATGGCCTTTGGTTATTCCGTGGCAACATAAGAGAACCTTTATTGAATGTAAATGATCATCATTATCATTCGCGTTTATATATAAAATTGTTTCTCTTTGTTCAAGATGAAAGATGTAGAACCAATATATCTTTTGATTTGAGTCAATTTCGTGCGGTCATTAAATACAGAAATGTGATCTGAATCGAACATAACAATGTGAATTAAAAGGATTTGTGCATCACGGTGCAGGTGGGAAATGTGCAGGGTTCTCGGGTAAAGCATTACGACAATCTGGGCTATAATGGGGCTCAGTACCAACACGATCCGCGGGGGAAATGTGAATATTAGCGATGTTGCGAAAAGAACCGGTTTGACCAGCAAAGCGATACGCTTTTATGAAGAAAAAGGCTTAGTGACGCCGCCGCTGCGTAGCGAAAATGGCTATCGCACATACAACCAACAGCATCTGAATGAACTGACGCTGCTGCGCCAGGCACGCCAGGTTGGTTTTAATCTCGAAGAGTGTGGCGAACTGGTGAACCTGTTTAACGATCCGGCGCGTCACAGCGCAGATGTCAAAAAGCGTACCTTAGAAAAGGTAGCGGATATTGAGCGGCATATCAGCGAGTTGCAGGCCATGCGCTTGCATTTGCTGGCGCTGGCGGAGAGTTGCCCTGGCGATGACAGCGCCGAATGCCCGATCATTGATAACCTCTCCGGCTGCTGCCACCATAAAGCGAAGGCTTAACGGCGAGGGGGATTAAGCATAAACACCACCGTGCCGCGGTACCACGGGGATTTCTCAAGCTGCGCTTCAGCCTGCGGGTCCCGGCTACCGTTTTGCACCAGCCCCAGCTTAAACGGAATGCGCAGACGACTGAGTGCGGGCAGATACGCCTGATAATTCGTTACCGTATGACGGCCCTGATAGCTCTGGACCACCAGTTCATCGACCGCCAGCGCATTCAGCGTGGCGATATCCCCGGTTTTTGCCCAGTCCAGCAGACCAGTCACACCAAGCGCAAACTCTGGCGGCAACTGTTGACGCAATTGCTGCAGAAAATGGGCGTAATCAGCAAGCTGATGGGTCGCCGCGTCAAAATCAACCTGCAGGCCGACCACGTGATTCCCGGCGGTCTGCCAGCGTTGCAACAGCCGAATGATGCGAGCCGGGATCGCCTCCGGTACGTCGAGCGTGGTAAAGCGCACGGTCAGCCAGATTGAGGGAAAAGACAGGCGGCTGACCGGCAGCCCGAGACGCTGGAAAACCACGTTACCCGAACGAATCAGCACTTCACCCTGATGCAGATAGACCGTTTGTGCGTCTTTCAGCTCGTCACTGGCCTTCACGCCGGACCACAGCCAGAAGGCCGGATGCTCCCGGGCAGCGACGATATCCGCCGCCTGTGTCTGACCGGCCAGCAGCGCGATTACCAGTAGTATTTGAGTTTTTGCGCCCACGGACTTCCCGGATACTGTGTCTTTAACTGCGTGAACCAGTCTTTTCGTTGTGATTTATCCACGTCTTCACCGCCACATTCGTTATAGCCTGACGGGGAGTAGCACATGATGGCCCGATACAGCGCAAAGCTTTTATCCTCGACTTCTGCTTTTGGAGACGCGATAACCTGTTGATAATAGCGCTGCCTGTCGAACTGGCCGAACGGCGCCTTGCGCGAGATTGCTGATTCGAGCACATCGTTGCCGGCACTGTTTTTCCACAAATCAACGTGGGTTTGCGTGGTGCGGAAGAATTCGCCTAAGCAGTTCAGCGCGTGGGCATCATCCGCTTTTTTGCTTAATACCGTGACCGTTTCATTGAGGCTGCGACAGGTGTAACCGGCTTGAGCGGCATCGCCATTCCAGTCGAAAATACTCAGATTAACGTCATCAAACGCGTCGCCCATCACCGGTGGAGTAATGGCGCTGGCCAGTTTTCGGTCATTCAACCAGTCGCCAAAGCGATTTTCGGTAAGATCGCGTACCAGCAGCGTATGCAGGGCGATGGTTCGCTCTTCATTGTTAGGTCCATGAACGGCCTGCTGGCGCAGTAGTTCAGGCGATGCCTGTGTTTTCAGTACCTGCGAGCGAAAACGCAGGTTGGTTACTGCGCTTTCTGGGGCAAAAACCGCCGCCACGTCGCCGCTATAAACCAGCGTTGCGGCGAGCTTAGCCTGCACATACTGCTGCTGTTCGTTGTCCCGGCTGAGTTTTAGCAACTGTTGCCAGAAATCACGCGCCGCGCTCCAATTCTTCTGGCCCATCAGCGCTTCGCCGTACAGCACCTGTTCACTGAAGACGAGCGTATCGTGAGCGGCAAGTTTTTGCGCTGGCGTAACTGCCTGAATAATCTCCGCGTAGTTCCCGGTCGCCAGCCAGAGATTCAGTTGCAGATCGCGCCATAGCGGCAATTTTTGGCTCTGCTCAAACACTGGTTTGCTGGTATCGAGCTGCGCCTGCGTCAGCGTTGGTTTACCGTTGTTATCCAGACGCAGCGCGCGCAGCAGTTCGATATAGCTGACAAGCGGCGCATCGGGGAATGCTTCCACCACGGACTGTTCGTAGAACGCCATACCGTAGACATTATCGTATTCGATAACAATTTCACGCAGTTGCCGTGCGTCAGCCGACTGCTGGAGCGTCTGTTCATACAACCCGGCCAGCTGTGGCCACGCCTGTAAATACCAGTTGATGCGACGCAGCATACCGCGCGCAGAGTCGGCATACAGGCCTTGCGGGTAGCGTTGCAGATAGGCTTGTGCCTGCGTCTGAGCCTGAGTCGCATCCTCGCGGTTAATTTTTGCAATATCAAAATCGCCGTACTCGCCCACGCTGTTCTGGCTGCTCTTGTTCAACGCCGCACGCATCAGCATGTATTGCGCGGTCTCTGCCAGCCACGGGCGATCGCTTTTCGCTAGCTGAGTAAACGCTTGTTCGGCATTCACATAATCACCGGCATAGAAATTGGCGGCGGCAATCAGGTACGTTTTATAGCGTTGGGCACCGGAATCCTCAGGCAGAGTGGTCAATGAGGCATCAATCTGCTCACGGGTTGCGCCGGACAACAGCCCCATACGTGCTTGTGCCAGGGCCTGACGTTGTTCAACCGTCAACGAGGTATCGGCGAGCAGTGCGGCAAAGAATTGACTGGTACTGTCCATATTATTCGAAACATGGCGGTTTTCGAGATCATCATCATTGCGGATTACCTCATCCGCGCTGATGTGCAGTTCAGCCATTTGCCGGGTTAGCGTGTCATCTGCATTTTGCTCCGGGGCGGTGGCTGCGGGCGACGTGATGTCATCCCACTGCGGATGATACGCAAAATAGAAATCTCGGGAGCGGGTGATATCCTCAGGCATCGCCTGTATAGGCAGGGCGAATGATTTTTCCTGACTCAGCAGTCGTAGCAGGTTATCACGGCTGTCGTTTCCGGGGCTGAAGGTTGGCGTGCCTTTCAGCAGACAGTGGTCATCGCTCCATTTGCAATCTTCTATATCTGATGAGGCAAACGCCTGAGGAGCGGCTGCCAGTAGTGTGAAAAGGGCAAAGGCGAGGGGTGTCTTCCTGACCATAGTCTTATTTCCTGTCTGTTTTATTGTGATACGGCTTTGATTACCAGAGTAATACCTTCAACGGCAACCACTTCAACGTGTGTTCCGGCACTTAAGTCATCATTGGCGCTGACGGGCCACGAGCTGTCGCCGACGCGCATATGCCCGCGACCATTGACCAGCCCGGTTTCCAGTGTAAATCGACGACCGACTAGCTGTTGTCCGCGCTGATTGAGATGACTGTCGGCCGGTTTCTGCGCTTGCACGCGCTTCGCCAGCCATTTCCACCACAACCAGGCCGCCAGCAGTGTTAATACGGCGAACATTGCTCCCTGCCACGCCCAGTCGAGCGGTACGAGCCAGATAACCAGCCCGGTTATCACCGCCGCTACACCGCTCCATAGCAGATAGCCGTTACCGCCCAGCATCTCGGCGGCCAGTAACAGACCCCCGAGGCTAAGCCAGAAGATATGCGGGTGAACCAGAATCATCGCTATCATGATTTTTTCCGTTCGCTGGCGCTGTCCTTAATCAGTTCAGTGATCCCGGCGATGGAGCCCATCAGGCTGCTGGCATCCAGCGGCATCATCACCACTTTGCTGTTATTTGACGAACCGATATGTTGCAGCGCTTCGGTGTATTTCTGTGCCACAAAGTAGTTCACAGCCTGAATGTCCCCAGCGGCAATGGCTTCAGATACCATCTGCGTTGCACGAGCTTCCGCTTCCGCTGAACGTTCACGTGCTTCGGCCTGTAAAAACGCGGACTGGCGTTCACCTTCTGCTTTCAGGATTTTCGACTGTTTCTCACCCTCGGCCTTGACGATCTCCGCCTGACGGATACCCTCGGCTTCAAGAATGTAGGCACGCTTGGTACGTTCTGCTTTCATCTGCGCGTTCATCGCATCGATAAGCTCTGCCGGTGGGCGAACATCGCGGATCTCGATACGGGTAATTTTGATGCCCCAGGGATTGGTGGCTTCATCAACGATATGCAGCAAGCGCGTATTGATGTTGTCGCGCTGGGAGAGCATCTCATCGAGTTCCATAGAGCCGAGAACGGTACGGATGTTGGTCATGGTCAGGTTGATGATCGCCAGCTCCAGGTTACTGACTTCATAGGCCGCCTTTGGCGCGTCGATGACCTGAATAAAGCAAACGGCATCAATGGCAACGTTAGCGTTGTCTTTGGAGATGACCTCTTGCGATGGAATATCAAGAACCTGTTCCATCATGTTGATTTTACGACCAATTCGGTCCATAAATGGCACCACGAGACTTAACCCCGGTTGCAGGGTCTTGGTGTAACGGCCAAAGCGCTCCACCGTCCACTGGTATCCCTGCGGGACGATTTTCACGCCTGCGCCGACAATAACCAGCGCGACGAAAATGAGAATAGGGATAAAAATGAGCATCGATAAAACCTCCTGTTGTGCTGTCCTTTACTGCTTCATTAGTCAAATTATACCCGATTAATCAAGGTGGGCTCCCCTATAATAATTTACAGGCATAGACTGTCGGTATGAAAGAAGTCAAAAAGGGATCGGTAATGGAAGAAAGCAGAATGCTGCTTCAGTTAAAGAATGTCGCCTGGCAGGCAGGAACGACGAAAATTCTTAATAACATCAGTTTTAATCTTAATGCCGGAGAATTTAAGCTGATTACCGGCCAGTCCGGTTGCGGTAAAAGCACGTTGTTGAAAATTGTCGCGTCGTTAATTAGCCCGACTGCGGGTGAGATTATCTTTGAAGGTAAGGAGATAACCACCCTCAAGCCTGAAGCGTATCGTCAGCAGGTCTCCTATTGCGCGCAAACGCCCGCTTTGTTTGGTGACACCGTCTACGATAACCTCATTTTCCCCTGGCAAATCCGTAATAAACGTCCGGATCCGGATGTGTTTCTTGCCGATCTGGCTCGTTTTGAGCTCCCCGAGACGATCCTCAAAAAAAATATCAATGAGCTATCCGGTGGCGAAAAGCAGCGCGTCTCGCTAATTCGTAACTTGCAGTTTTTGCCTAAAATCCTGCTGCTTGATGAAATAACCAGTGCGCTGGATGAAGTAAACAAACGGAATGTGAATGAGCTAATTCACCGCTATGTGCGCGATAAGAATATTGCTGTACTGTGGGTGACGCACGACAAAGATGAAATTAATCATGCGGATAATGTCATTATCCTTCAGCCGCATGCCGGAGAAATGCAGGAAGTCAGCAATGAATGAGCATAATATTACCAATGAATCACTGGCGTTAGCGATGATGCTGGTGGTGGTGGCGATGCTGATCAGTCACAAAGAAAAATTGGCACTGGAAAAAGATATTCTCTGGAGCGTTTGCCGGGCGGTTGTCCAGCTTATTATCGTAGGCTATGTGCTGAAATATATCTTCGGCGTGAACCACAGCATTCTGACCTTAGTGATGGTGTTGTTTATCTGCTTTAACGCCGCCTATAACGCGCAAAAACGCAGTAAATATATTGATAAGGCTTTTATCTCCTCATTTATCGCCATTACCTCGGGGGCGGGAGTCACGCTGGCCGTTTTGGTTCTGTCAGGCTCCATCGAGTTTGCACCGATGCAGGTGATCCCGATTTCCGGCATGATCGCTGGGAATGCGATGGTGGCCGTCGGGTTATGTTACAACAACCTGGGGCAGCGCTTTAGCAGCGAGCAGCAGCAAATTCAGGAAAAATTAAGCCTTGGCGCTTCTCCGAAAGTCGCGTCCGCGCCGCTTATTCGGGACAGTATTCGCGCATCGCTGATCCCAACGATCGATTCCGCGAAAACCGTCGGGTTAGTGAGTTTGCCGGGGATGATGTCAGGATTGATCTTTGCCGGTATCGATCCGGTAAAAGCGATTAAATACCAGATCATGGTGACGTTTATGCTGCTTTCTACCGCCAGCCTGTCGACCATTATCGCCTGCTATTTAACCTATCGGAAGTTCTATAATTCACGCCACCAGTTGGTGGTGACGCCATTAAAGAAACCGTGATGTGATGCCGGATGGCGGCTACCGCTTATCCGGCCTGCGAGAGTGGTGTTTGTCGGCCCGATAAACATAGCGCCATCGGGCAAAAGAAACGGATTAGTACAACAGAGCGTACAGCTGACGACGATATTTTGACGCCAGCGCATCACCGGTACCCAGCGCAGCGAGGATCTCCTGGAAGGTCTTACGTGCCTGACCCTCCGCCGCCGCGAGATCTTTCTTCAAATGGCTGAACAGGAGTTCCAGCGCTTCTTCGTTACGTCCAACCTGGTGCAATTGAATAGCCAGCTGCGTTGCCAGTGCTGCATCCTGTGGGTTATTCGTAACCTGTTGCTGTAACTGCTGAATTTCTGGTGTATCAGCCGCCTGCTTCAGCAGTTCAATTTGCGCGACCAGCCCCTGATAACGGGTATCCTGATCCTGCAATGGGATGGTTTTAAGTACCGCTTCGGCATCTTCAGAACGATTCAGTGCGATTTGCGTTTCCGCCAGCAGCAGACCAATTTCACTGCTCTGGTTGGAGATTTGCCACGCTTCTTTCAACAGCGGCAGGGCGTCGGCGTGGTTACCCGCTTCAATAAACTCAATCGCCTGGCGTGCCTTCAGCTCTTCTTCACTCGGCAACACTTTCTCCAGCAGTGCGCGGATCACCTCTTCCGGCTGCGGTCCCTGGAAGCCATCGACCGGCTGACCGTTCTGGAACAGATACACTGTTGGGATGGCGCGCAGGCCAAACTGTGAAGCGATCATCTGCTCGGCATCGCAATCCAGTTTGGCGAGAATGAACTGACCGTTGTACTGGGCGACCAGGCTTTCCAGCACTGGGGTCAGTTGCTGGCAATGCTGGCTGCGTTCAGACCAGAAATAGAACAGGACCGGCGTGGTCATCGACAGTTCAAGGGTCTGCTGCAGGTTGGATTCGTTAATATTGACAATATTTTGTACGGACATGGAGTCACTCTCTATTCGTCTATTTATTTCTACATGGGGGCTGACGAGCAGGCTTCAACTCAGCCGTGTAAAATTTTGTCCATTGCGCGGCCCGGCAGCAGACGTTTGAGCAATGTCACAGCCCAGGTCACCAGCGTAACGGGATAACGCAATTTGGGTTTGTCGCTCTCAAAAGCATGGCGTACTTTGGCGACAACGGCTTCCGGACCCAATGTAAACCGTGCAGCAATACCGGGGTTCTCGACAGGCTTATCACTCTGGGTCTGGTTGACGTTTTCAGTAAAGCGAGTGCGAATAGGGCCGGGTTCAATCAGGCTGACCTTAATTCCGCTATGGCGCAGTTCCATCCGCAGCGCATCGGACCAGGCTTCCAGCGCATATTTGCTGGCGGCATACGCGCCACGGCCTGGCGTGGAAATTAATCCCATGACTGAAGAGGTCATCACAATACGCCCTTCGCCATGAGGTAACATGGCGGGTAGCAGACGCATGGTGAGCTGATGTGCGCCAAAGAAGTTGGCAGAAAACTGCTGTTCCATTTGCTCGCGGCTGATGGTGGGCAGCGGGCCGTAAACGCCGAATCCGGCGTTGTTAAAGATCCCATACAAACGGTTATCGGTCAGGGCTATCACCTCATCGGCGGCGCGATCCACGCTTTCTGATGAGTCCAGATCCAGCAATATGCCGGTGAATCCCATGCCGTTCATGCGCGCGACATCCTCAGGTTTGCGGCAGCCAGCCAGAATTCGAAAACCCTGGCGTTTAAGCTCAAGCGCACTTTCCAGGCCAATACCACTGGAACATCCTGTTATTAAGACCGATTTTTGCATAACTTTACCTGTCAGGATCTCCGTTGATTTACGAGTCGTGATTTACTAAAGGGGTCAATTGTTTCGCCATCCAGTCGGCAATAAACGGCTGGGCGTCACGATTAGGATGGATACCATCATCCTGCATCCATTGGGGTTTCAGATAGACCTCTTCCATAAAAAAGGGCAGCAGAGGAATATCAAACTCTTTGGCAAGCTTGGGATAAATCGCGCTAAAGGTTTCATTATAACGGCGACCGTAGTTAGCTGGCAGACGAATTTGCATCAGCAGCGGTTCGGCATTCGCCGCTTTTACGTCCTGCAAAATGGTACGCAGGGTTTGTTCAGTTTGGGCAGGTGCAAACCCGCGCAGGCCATCATTGCCACCCAGTTCGACCAGCACCCAGCGCGGCTGATGTTGTTGCAGTAATGCGGGCAGACGGGCCAGACCCTGCTGCGAGGTATCGCCGCTAATACTGGCATTTACCACCGGTGTTCTGCTGTGCCATTTATCATTAAGCAGTGCAGGCCACGCTGCACTGGCTGACATACGGTATCCGGCGCTCAGGCTGTCACCCAGAATAAGTAACGTGTCCGCCGCGGCGGCGCGGAAAGTTAACAGAACCAGGAACAGGAAAGGCAAATGCCAGCGGAAAACATTGTTGAAGTTCATCATCTTAAGAAATCCGTCGGTCAGGGTGATCACGAGCTATCCATCCTTACCGGAGTTGAACTGGTTGTCAAACGCGCCGAGACCATTGCGCTGATTGGCGAATCAGGATCGGGGAAATCCACGCTACTGGCGATCCTTGCCGGGCTGGACGATGGTTCCAGCGGTGAAGTGAGTCTGGTGGGGCAGGCGCTGCATACCATGGACGAGGAAGCCCGGGCGCAGTTACGGGCGCGACATGTTGGCTTTGTCTTCCAGTCATTCATGTTAATTCCAACGCTGAACGCACTGGAGAACGTTGAGCTTCCTGCACTGTTGCGGGGAGAACACAGTGGGAAAAGCCGCGATGGTGCGAAAACGCTGCTTGAACAATTGGGTCTGGGAAAACGTCTCGACCATCTTCCAGCTCAGCTTTCCGGTGGTGAGCAGCAGCGTGTGGCACTGGCAAGGGCGTTTAATGGGCGCCCTGATGTCCTGTTTGCCGATGAACCTACGGGCAATCTGGATCGGCAGACTGGGGACAAAATTGCCGATCTGCTGTTTTCTTTGAACCGCGAACACGGCACGACCCTGATTCTGGTGACGCACGACCCACAACTGGCGGCGCGCTGCGATCGGCGTTTACGTCTGGTGAACGGGTTGTTGCAGGAGGAGGCATGATAGCACGCTGGTTCTGGCGCGAATGGCGCTCGCCTTCATTACTGATAGTCTGGCTGGCACTGAGTCTGGCGGTGGCCTGTGTCCTTGCGCTGGGTAACATCAGTGACCGAATGGAAAAAGGTCTGAGCCAGCAAAGTCGTGAATTCATGGCGGGCGATCGGGCGCTGCAAAGCTCGCGGGATGTGCCGAAAGCCTGGATTGACGAGGCGCGACAGCGTGGTCTGCGGGTGGGGGAGCAACTGACTTTTGCCACCATGACCTTTGCCCAGGACACGCCGCAATTGGCGAACGTCAAAGCGGTAGATAGCGTGTATCCGATGTATGGCACGCTACAAACCCATCCGCCAGGACTGAAACCGCAGCCAGGCTCGGTGCTGCTGGCTCCGCGTCTGATGGCGCTGCTCAACTTAAAAATCGGAGACGCCATTGATGTCGGCGATGCCACGTTGCGCATCGCGGGTGAAGTGGTGCAAGAACCTGACTCTGGCTTTAATCCGTTCCAGATAGCGCCGCGTCTGATGATGAACATGGCGGATGTTGAAAAAACGGGGGCGGTCCAGCCGGGAAGCCGGGTGACCTGGCGCTATAAATTTGGCGGGACACCGCAGCAATTAGAAGGCTATGAACAGTGGCTGTTGCCGCAGCTAAAACCGGAACAGCGCTGGTACGGGCTGGAGCAGGATGAAGGCGCATTGGGGAAATCCCTCGAACGTTCGCAACAGTTTCTGCTGCTGTCGGCACTGTTAACGCTGCTGCTGGCGGTTGCTGCCGTTGCCGTGGCGATGAGCCATTATTGCCGTAGTCGTTACGACCTGGTGGCTATTCTGAAAACACTCGGCGCGGGCAGGCTACAGCTGCGCAAGCTGATTATCGGGCAGTGGCTGATGGTGCTGACGCTGTCTGGTGTGACCGGGGGGCTGTTTGGGCTGTTATTTGAACGTGTCCTGGTGGTGTTGCTCAAACCGGTTCTGCCCGGCGAGTTGCCGCCTGCCAGCCTGTGGCCGTGGCTGTGGGCATTAGGCACGATGACTGTCATTTCCCTGTTGGTGGGGCTACGTCCTTATCGGCTGCTGCTGGCGACACAGCCATTGCGGGTACTGCGTCGTGATGTCGTTGCCAACGTCTGGCCACTGAAATTCTATTTGCCTGTGGTATTGATCGTTGTGGTCGCGCTACTGGCCGGGCTGATGGGGGGAAGCATGCTGCTGTGGGCGGTGCTGGCCGGCGCGGTTGTACTGGCGCTCTTGTGCGGCGTGCTGGGCTGGATGCTGCTCAACGTACTGCGTGGTCTGACGTTAACATCGCTACCGCTCCGTTTAGCGGTCAGTCGTCTGTTACGCCAGCCGTGGTCGACGCTGAGCCAGCTATCGGCTTTTTCGCTTTCCTTTATGCTGCTGGCGCTGCTGTTGGTACTGCGTGGCGATCTGCTCGATCGCTGGCAGCAGCAAATGCCGCCAGAAAGCCCCAACTACTTCCTTATTAACATCGCCAGCGAGCAGGTGGTGCCGCTGAAAGCGTTCCTGGCTGAACATCAGGTGATCCCGGAGTCGTTCTACCCGATAGTGCGGGCGCGTCTGACGGCTATCAATGACAAGGCAACCGAAGGTCATCAGGATGAGGCGCTGAACCGTGAGCTTAATCTGACCTGGCAGGATACCCGGCCGGATCATAACCCGATTACCGCCGGAAGCTGGCCGCCAAAAGCGGGTGAAGTGTCGATGGAAGAGGGGCTGGCGAAGCGGCTGAACGTGAAGCTCGGCGATCGTGTGACCTTTATGGGGGACACCCAGGATTTCAGTGCCACGGTAAGCAGTCTGCGCAAAGTGGACTGGGAAAGCCTGCGACCAAACTTTTTCTTTATCTTCCCATCCGGTGCGCTGGACGGGCAGCCGCAAAGTTGGCTGACCAGCTTTCGCTGGGAGAACGGTAACGGCATGCTGACGCAGCTTAACCGGGAATTTCCGACCATCAGCCTGCTGGATATTGGCGCTATTCTCAAACAGGTGAGTCAGGTACTTGAGCAGGTGAGCCGGGCGCTGGAGGTGATGGTGGTTCTGGTCACTGCGTGTGGCATGTTATTGCTGCTGGCGCAGGTTCAGGTGGGGATGCGTCAGCGTCATCAGGAACTGGTGGTCTGGCGTACGCTGGGCGCGGGCAAGAAGCTGCTGCGTACCACACTGTGGTGCGAGTTCGCTATGCTCGGGATGGTCGCCGGACTGGTGGCGGCCATAGGTGCGGAAACGGCGCTGGCGGTTCTGCAAACAAAAGTCTTTGATTTCCCTTGGGAACCTGACTGGCGACTGTGGGTAGTATTACCCTTCTGTGGGGCGTTGCTACTCTCCCTATGCGGTGGATGGCTCGGCTCGCGCCTGTTAAAAGGCAAAGCACTTTTCCGTCAGTTCAGTAACTAATTCATTTCCGTGATGAATACGCACCGATTTTGCCATCGGTGCGTATTTTTTTTCTATAGAGCACAAATTGATAACTCCTTGATATTTAACAGCACAAATCAATAAAAACCCGACAACACGAGAGTATTAATAAAAGTTAATATTTGTATGCTGAATAATTGGCAGGCTATCTATCAAGGTAAAAATAATGACTATAAAAAAAACAGCGCTGGCAGTATCGATCGGCGCAGCAGTGGCATTAACGACTTTCGCCTCTCAGGCGGAAATCACGGTCCTGAAACAAGATCCGCAGGCGGGCAATCCGCTGAGTCGTCTTAACTTCACCGTTGGCGGGAGTATTCGTCCGCAGTTCCAGAATATGGCTGGCGATGATGGTAAGAATGGTTACAAACGTAATGGTTTCGACGGCGGTACTCGTTTCCGTTTCGCTGCTGATTACTATCTGTTTGATGACATCAGTTGGGTAAGCTACTACGAGCTGGGCGTTAACTTCCCGGCCATGTTCAACTGGGATAATCACTATGCTGACGGCGCCAACGATACCACGCGCCGTATGCTGTACACCGGTCTGAAGAGCGCGACCTGGGGTACGCTGACCTTCGGTCAACAGAACAGCATCTACTATGATGTGGTTGGCGCGAAAACGGATATCTGGGATTACGACATGATCGGCCAGGCACCAGGTAACGGGATCAACGGCGACTACGATGGTTCCTATCGTACACGTAAATCACTGAAATATAAAAATACGGTAGGCGATGTTGATCTTTACGCGTCTTATCTGTTCAGCGATGACTACAACCCGAACAACGGTTTGCGTTACAAACGTAAAGGCGGCGGTTCACTGGGTGTGGATTATCACATTACGGATGACCTGACCTGGGGTACGGCGTGGAACTACACCCGCGCCGAGATGCGTGGCAACACCAGCAAAACTTACGATCAAAACATCGTCGGTACCGCGCTGAGCTGGAAACCGGATAACTGGACCTTCTCGCTGGGCGGCGGCTGGTATCAGAACTTCATGACCACCAAAAAAGTGTCTGTAAACGACTACTTCGCCGGTGATGCCTGGGGTCTGGAATACTTCGCGGGTTACACCTTCCCGGTCGGTCAGTATGCGCTGAAATCTGTTCAGCCTTACTTCATGGGCGATCGTATTGAATACGTGAATGGTCGTAACTACCTGCGTACCGACAACGGCCTGGGTATCAGCTTCCAGCTGGATTACGGTTTCCGTGTTGATTACGAACACGTCTTTACCTCCAGCACCGACAACCTGGGTGATATGAACCTGGTTCGTCTGCGTTACGACTTCTAAGTCAATTTCCCTTCCAAAACCGGGTAACCAGAGGGTTATCCGGTTTTTTACTCTCCTTTGCTGAAAAACACATAAGTACCTTCTGCGTATATTCAACGACATATCTCGCAACATCATGAAATAATTTCAAGGACAGCAGGTTGTGATCTGTGTCATGTTAACAATCAGCCTGTTAAACAGGTTAACAACAACAACGCCGCAAGAACGGCGTGAGACATGACACCACAACGTTAAAATGGAGAGATTATGGGATTGCGTCAGAGTTTACGCGTCGCGACCGGAGCACTGTTGCTGGCCTGCGGATTACAGTTTGCTCATGCGAACAGTGACCCGCATACCATCGTGTTTGGCGTCGCACCGGGTCCGTACGGCGATATGGTAAAACAAGCCATTGCCCCTACGTTGAAAGAGAAAGGCTACAAGGTGGTGGTGCGCGAATTTAGCGACTATGTTCAGCCAAACATGGCGCTCTCCAACGGCAGCATTGACGCAAACCTGTTTCAGCACTCGCTTTATTTTGACAAATTCACTGCCGATAAAGGGTTGAAATTGAGTAAGCTCATCGTTGTTCCAACGGCGGGGATGGGTTTTTACTCGCATAAAATCAAGAGCCTGGATGAGCTGAAGAAAGGGGATGTCATTACCCTGTCAAACGATCCAACCAACCTGGCCCGCGGTTTGCGCTTCCTGCAATCTATCGACCTTATCACCATCAAAGACAATATTGATCCCACTAAAGCCTCTGAACGTGATATCGCCAGTAACCCGAAAGGGCTGGTGTTTAAACCACTGGAAGCCGCGCAGTTGCCGCGTACGCTGGATGGTGTGACCGGGGCACTGGTTAACGGTAACTTTGCGGTTGCGGCAAAACTGGATCTCGCCAGTGCGATCAAGCAAGAACATCTGGATGAAAACCTGAAAAATATCATTGCGGTACGCAGTGAAGATGCAGATAAACCGTTCGCCAAAGACATTGTTGAAGCGGTGAAATCTCCGGCTTATCGTGCGGTGATAGACGATCCGAAAAATATCTATAGCGCCTTCCAGAAACCGGAATGGATGACGGCAGCCCAATAATCGCTGCGCTTAAAGTTTAACGGGGCAGCAACGACTGCCCTTTTCGCATTTCTGAGGTCGGTATGATTGAGATAGAGAAGGTTTGCGTGGATTTCAGCGCAGGCCGTGGACCGTCAACCCGGGCGGTTGATGAGGTCAGCCTGCGTATCGGCGCAGGTGAAATATTCGGTATTGTCGGGACCAGCGGGGCGGGGAAAAGTACGTTGCTGCGCACCCTGAACGCCTTAACGCGCCCAAGCCAGGGAAGCGTGAAGGTGAACGGTGTTGAAATTTCAGCGCTGGAAGGAACGCACTTACGTAAGGCCCGTCAGCGTATTGGGATGATTTTTCAGCACTTTAATTTGATGCACACCCGCACGGTGGCGCAAAACGTTGCTTTCAGCCTGAAGGCTGCCGGATGGGAACGCAGCAAAATCGCCCCGCGCGTGGCGGAAATTCTGGCGCTGGTCGGGTTAGCGGATAAAGCAAACCGTTTTCCGGTACAGCTCAGTGGTGGGCAAAAACAGCGCGTGGGTATTGCCCGCGCCATAGCCAACCACCCGGATGTACTGCTTTGCGATGAACCGACTTCTGCGTTAGATCTGGAAACATCGGCCACCATTCTGGCTCTGCTCAAACAGATCAACCAACAACTGGGGATCACGATCGTGCTGATCACTCACGAGATGAATGTGATCAAATCCATTTGCGATCGCGTGGCGGTCATGTCCGGCGGCAAGGTGGTGGAGTCAGGTGAGGTGTTTGATGTCTTTGCCCACCCGCAGCACGCTTTTACTCAGCAACTGGTTTCGCACACGCTTAATCTGACACTCCCGGAGAGACTGCGGCAACATCTGCCTGGACAACTGCTGAAAATTTTATTTATCGGCGACTCAGCGGAACAGCCGGTGCTGTCTGAAGTGGCGGTAAAGTTTGGCGTTGCGGTGAACATTCTGCACGGCAAAATTGAATATATCGGCGAACGGGCGCTGGGTATTTTGGTCGTGCAACTGACCGCGCCGCATAACCCTGCGGCGGTCGATGCCGCTGTGGAACATATTCGTCAACGTACCGCACAGGTGGAGGTGATTCGTGGATGATTTATTGCCGGATTTGACGCTGGCGTTTAATGAAACCTTCCAGATGCTGAGTATCTCAACCGTACTGGCGATCGTTGGCGGCCTGCCTCTGGGCTTTTTAATCTTCGTGACCGACCGCCATTTATTCTGGCAGAACCGCTTTGTGTATCTGCTCAGTTCTGTGCTGGTGAACATTATCCGTTCGGTACCGTTTGTGATCCTGCTGGTGCTGTTGCTGCCGTTAACCCAGTTTCTGCTCGGGAACACCATCGGACCGATTGCGGCGTCTGTTCCGCTGTCGGTGGCGGCGATTGCGTTTTATGCCCGACTGGTGGACAGCGCGTTACGTGAGGTTGATAAAGGCATTATTGAAGCCGCGGAAGCGTTTGGCGCCAGTCCGATGCGCATCATTTGTACCGTGCTGTTACCGGAAGCCAGTGCGGGTCTGCTACGTGGTTTGACGATAACGCTGGTCAGTCTGATCGGGTATTCGGCCATGGCCGGGATTGTTGGCGGCGGTGGAGTAGGTGACCTGGCGATTCGCTTCGGTTATTACCGCTACGAAACCCAGGTCATGATTGTCACCGTGGTGGCGCTGATTATTCTGGTACAGGTCGTTCAGGTATTGGGCGACTGGCTGGCGAAACGCGCGGATAAACGCGACAGACATTAATGCGTCTGGAGCCAGTCATTCACATCCTGCCATGTGCCGCGAAAAACGATTTTCGCGGCTTTCTTCTCCAGTTGATAGCGATACATCGGGTCGTAATATTCGTTAAGCAGTGGCACCAGCCAGCCCATATGCGCGTCGGTGTTGCCGTCGGTTTGTTGCGATTGCAGGGCGACATCCAGCAGTGCGGTCAGCTCCGCAAAGCGCTGTAACCCCAGACGGCGGCGGATGGCGAACAGGCCGTGATGCAGATAGTCACTGTACTCCTGCCAGCCCTGAGTTTCCCCGTAAGCCTGAGTGAAATCGTGGTGCATACGGACAAAATACTCTTCGCGCAGTCGCTCCAGGCGTAGCTCAAAGGGGTCTTCCACCACCGCAATAGATGCCTGAGTCATACGATCACGCAAACATTCGGGCAGGTGATTGGCACCAATCATGCGGCCTTCATCTTCCAGTACCCACAAACGCAGATCCTGGCGGCTGTCGGTTTTCAGCATTTCGACCGCCAGCAGGTTTTCGAAGCTCGCCTGGCTGAGCTGTGGTTCAACGGTTCGGCCAAAAGAGGAACCGCGATGATGTGCCAGACCTTCGAGATCCACGCCGTTTGTCTGCTGTTGTACCAACAGCGTTTTACCGCTGCCGGTACAGCCGCCAATTAAGACGATGGGCTTTTGTACTAAATCTTCGGTTATCTGTATCGCGGCCTGACGCAGGGCCTTATAACCGCCGCGTACCAGCGGGTAGTCAATGCCGGATTCACGCAGCCATTGCTGCACAATGTGCGAGCGCTGGCCGCCGCGGGCACAGCATAAGTATCCCTCTGGATGCTGGCGACAGGCTTCCAGCCAGGCGTTCATTCGCTGCTGGCGGACGTCACCGCTAACAAGCTGATGCCCAAGTGCCAGCGCAGCTTCCGGTCCCTGACGTTTGTAACAGGTCCCGACAGCGGCGCGTTCGTCATCGTTCATTAGGGGGAGGTTGATTGCACCCGGCATCGCACCCTGCTGAAATTCAACGGGCGCGCGTACATCGATTAAGGGCGTACCGGCGAGCAGAATCGCGCGATAGTCCGTTCCATCGTTCATGTTCAATCCTGAAAATACAAAACAGCAATGGAGGGGATTTTACGCGCCTGAAGAGGAGCCGGGGAAGGATAAAATCAAATCCCCGGCATTAATGGCTTATTTCAGCTTTGATTGCGCCCAGATAATTCCGCTGGCGTATTCCGGCGGCAGCAGGGGAATGAGCGCTTCCAGCGTGGCGCTAAGGCGCGCGGTATCGCTGTCGCTCAGGTTCAGGTGTCCGACCTTACGCCCTTCGCGTACCTCTTTGTCATACCAGTGCAGATGCACCAGCGGCAGCTTCAGCCAGTCGTAGTTCAGGTCGCTGCCAATCAGGTTCACCATCACCGAAGGTGTATTCACCACCGGTGTTGGTAGTGGTAGTTGGGTAATGGCTCGCAGGTGCAACTCGAACTGGCTGATGCTGGCACCGTTTTGTGTCCAGTGCCCGCTGTTGTGCACGCGAGGCGCCAGTTCGTTAATCAGCAGACCTTCCGGGGTAATGAAACATTCCATTGCCATCACGCCGACATAACCCAGCTCCTGCATGATGGCGGAAAGCATCGCTTCGGCCTGCGCCTGTTGTTTAGCGTTAGCCTGCGGGAAGACCACGCTGGTACGCAGAATGCCGTCCTGATGCAGGTTGTGGGTCAGCGGATAGAAAACCGTGTTGCCGTCGTGTGCACGAGCGCCTACCAGTGACACTTCGCCCGAGAAGTTAATGCCTTGCTCGACGATACACTCGCCGTAGCAATCATCCGGCAATTGTTCAGTTTCATTCGTGCGCAAACGCCACTGACCGCGACCGTCATAGCCGCCGACACGACGTTTGACAATCGCCAGCTCACCCAGCTTGTCGAATACCGCAGGCCATTCGCTTTTCTCTGCCAGCAGTTGCCACGGCGCGGTTGCCAGGTTGAGTTTGTCAAAAAGCTGCTTTTGCGTCAGGCGGTCGGCAATAATCGGGAAGACATCACGGTTCACGAACGCCGGATGGCGCGCCAGCTCGCGGGTTAACGCGGTTTCCGGCCAGCGCTCGATCTCAGCGGTAATCACGCTTTGCTGAAAGGGAACGGCGGCGGGTTCGGCATCAAGCCCAACTGGCCAGACCGCAATGCCCAGCGGCTCGCCGGCCTGACGCAGCATACGCCCTAACTGACCATTACCGAGTACGCAGACCTGCTTCATGCCGCACCTCGCGGGTCCGGGTTCTCCAGTACCTCATCGGTTTGTGCTTTGCGCCAGTCGCTCAGACGCTGATGTAATGCTATGTCGTGTGTTGCCAGAATTTGTGCTGCCAGCAGGGCCGCATTGGCCGCACCTGCTTTACCAATCGCCAGCGTACCCACAGGGATGCCGCGTGGCATTTGCACGATCGAGTACAGGCTATCTACACCGCTCAACGCTGCGCTTTGTACCGGAACGCCTAACACGGGGACCAGCGTTTTCGCTGCAATCATGCCCGGCAGATGCGCTGCACCGCCAGCTCCCGCAATAATGACCTGATAACCGTTTTCTTCAGCACTTTCGGCGAAACTGAACAGTTTGTCAGGAGTACGGTGGGCTGAGACGACTTCAACATGGTGTGGAACGTCCAGCATTTCGAAGATTTCGGCGGCGAACTGCATGGTAGCCCAGTCGCTTTTGGACCCCATCACGATGGCGACACGCGCCGGATTATTGCGGGAAGACATGCGTCTAAAAACTCCTGTGGGTGTGCTTCACACTGCTTTAGAGGCGAGAGAGAATAGCACGTTTTAAAAACAAGGAAAACGATTGCGTTGCTTTACACTTCACTCTTCAGGCTGCCTCTTTGTTGGCTGTATCTGCTCACCCCAGCACTTACTTTTGTAAGCTCCGGGGGACTCACAGATTTGCCGCCTCGATGCAACTCGAATAGTTTTGTGTAAAGAGGAACTGGGTATCTGCAGAATTAAAATGGAAAAGCGATCAGTTCAACGTCGTCAGGTGTGACTTTAATCATCGAACCTTCGGTGTGCCAGGCACCTAACACCACGCGAAAAGCGGGTTGTGCATTGGCCGTGAGTTCGTGGACTGCCGGGCGATGGGTATGACCGTGAATTAACCACTGGACCTGATGTTTCTCCATTTCGGTAATGACGGCCTGTGGATTCACATCCATGATCTCCAGCGACTTGCTGCTGTTGGCGGCTTTGCTGTTGGCGCGCATC
The DNA here is from genome assembly GCF_046555775.1 of Citrobacter sp. U14242. Lineage (NCBI taxonomy): Bacteria > Pseudomonadati > Pseudomonadota > Gammaproteobacteria > Enterobacterales > Enterobacteriaceae > Citrobacter > Citrobacter sp. U14242. The sequence continues at coordinate 151,028 of NZ_JBKGLW010000003.1, read as the reverse complement.
TTCGCGGCAATACGTTGGCGAATGAATAATGGCAGGGAGAGAAACAGTTTTTGTAGCCAGGGCTGATGAACCTTAGCGCGAAATGCCTGATAGCCTGTATCGTCGGTGCACAATGTGTCGCCATGCATGATCAGTACGTTGCGACCATACAGGTTGAGCACTTTTTCCTGAGGTAACAGGGTCATGCCGCTCTCACGGGCAAAACGCTTGCCGATCAGAAAATCACGATTGCCATGAATGAAAAAGCAGGGAACACCGGAATCTGTCAGCGCTTTTATCGCTGCGGCCATTTCACGATGTAGGGGATTGGGATCGTCATCGCCTATCCAGGCTTCAAACAGATCGCCAAGAATGTACAGCGCATCGGCCTTTCGTGCATCGCCGGCTAAAAAACGCAGAAAACCGGCGGTGATCGCCGGTTCTTCCGTGCAGAGATGGAGATCTGCAATAAACAGTGTCGTCACGATTACTCGCTGACGGTCACGTTTTCGATGATAACGTCTTCTTTTGGTACATCCTGATGCATACCGCTGCGACCGGTGGAAACGCCTTTGATTTTATCAACGACATCCATACCTTCAACAACTTCAGCGAATACACAGTAGCCCCAGCCCTGCATGCTTTCGCCGGAGAAGTTCAGGAAGTCGTTATCAGCAACGTTGATGAAGAACTGAGCCGTCGCGGAGTGCGGAGCCTGAGTACGCGCCATTGCCAGCGTTCCACGGGTGTTTTTCAGACCGTTGTTGGCTTCGTTTTTGATAGCTTCTTTCGTGGCTTTTTGCTTCATGCCCGGCTCAAAACCGCCGCCCTGGATCATGAAACCGTTAATAACACGGTGGAAAATGGTGTTGTTGTAAAAACCTTCGCGGCAGTAGTCCAGGAAGTTTTTAACTGTTTCAGGCGCTTTATCATCAAACGTTTTGATTACGATATCGCCGTGATTAGTGTGGAAAGTAACCATTTTTGCATCCTGTTCCGATAGAGTGGTGCTTCGACCCTGGTCAGGGTCACATGATAGGGGCTTGTTATAGCATAACCGCAAGGTTCGATCACCTTGCAAAGTGTGCTGCTTCGGGGCCAATTTATAGGTATTATAGGGCTTTGTTATCCACACACGTCTACACGGAATCTTCGATGTTAAAAATCTTTAATACACTGACGCGCCAAAAAGAGGAATTCAAACCCATTCATGCCGGGGAAGTCGGCATGTACGTGTGTGGCATCACCGTTTACGATCTCTGTCATATTGGACACGGGCGTACCTTTGTTTCTTTCGACGTTGTTGCCCGTTATCTGCGCTTCCTCGGCTACAAGCTGAAGTATGTGCGCAACATTACCGATATCGACGACAAAATCATTAAGCGCGCTAATGAAAATGGCGAGAGCTTTGTGGCGCTGGTTGATCGCATGATTGCGGAAATGCACAACGATTTCGATGCGCTGAATATTCTGCGTCCGGATCTTGAACCGCGTGCTACGCATCATATCCCTGAGATTATTGAAATCACCGAACAGCTGATTGCCAAAGGTCACGCTTACGTTGCCGATAACGGCGATGTCATGTTCGACGTACCGACCGACCCGAATTACGGTCAGTTGTCACGTCAGGACCTGGATCAGCTGCAGGCGGGTGCGCGTGTTGATGTGGTTGATGTGAAGCGTAACCCGATGGACTTCGTGCTGTGGAAAATGTCCAAAGAGGGTGAGCCGAGCTGGCCATCTCCGTGGGGCGCAGGCCGTCCGGGCTGGCACATTGAATGTTCGGCGATGAATTGCAAACAGCTGGGTAACCATTTCGATATTCACGGCGGCGGCTCTGACCTGATGTTCCCGCACCATGAAAACGAAATTGCGCAGTCCACCTGTGCGCATGACGGTGAATACGTAAATTACTGGATGCACTCCGGGATGGTGATGGTTGATCGTGAGAAAATGTCCAAATCACTGGGCAACTTCTTCACCGTTCGCGACGTGCTGAAATATTATGATGCCGAAACCATTCGCTATTTCCTGATGTCTGGTCATTATCGTAGCCAACTGAACTACAGCGAAGAGAACCTGAAACAGGCTCGCTCAGCGCTGGAGCGCTTGTATACCGCGCTGCGCGGCACCGACAAGTCCGTGGCGCCAGCCGGTGGCGAAGCCTTTGAGGCGCGTTTCATTGAAGCAATGGACGATGACTTTAATACGCCGGAGGCCTACTCCGTGCTGTTTGACATGGCGCGTGAAGTTAACCGTCTGAAGGGCGAAGATATGGCCGCGGCTAACGCTATGGCTTCGCATCTGCGTAAGCTGTCCGGCGTACTGGGTCTGCTGGAACAGGAGCCAGAAACATTCCTGCAAAGCGGTGCGCAGGCGGATGACGGTGAAGTGGCTGAAATCGAAGCGTTGATTCAACAGCGTTTAGATGCCCGTAAAGCGAAAGACTGGGCAGCGGCGGATGCTGCACGTGACCGCCTGAACGAAATGGGTATTGTGCTGGAAGATGGTCCACAAGGAACCACCTGGCGTCGTAAGTAAGTCTCATATTGCCGGATGGCGTAATGCGTCGCCATTCGGCAAATTAGTGCTTTCTATACCACCACAGCACACCCATCATGACGGCTCCTGGTAGCCATACCCACATCAATTCCGAAATAATCACCTGATGCCCGTACGGCGTGGCGTAGCGCGACAGCGCAAACGGCGCGACCTTAATCACCTGCCACGGTGCAAAGAAGCGTTCATCTGACCACGGCCACAGCCAGCCAACGCCTTTCCCTCCGGTTGTCACTGAATCAAGCAAACTGTGTGACAGCAGTGAAACCGTCAGGAATAGCCAGTAGCGAATCAGACCAGCTTTAAACCATCGTCGGCCAATCATTACGCACAGTAGCGGCACCACGAAGGCGAACAATAGCGAGTGGGTAAATCCACGGTGACCAAACACGTTGCCGTAGGCGACGCCGAACTTAAACGACAGAACGTCGGCGTCTGGCAGCATTGCCAGCACAACCCCGGCAAACAACAAGCGTGGTGGAATGGCTTTGAGTCCCAGACCCAATCCTAAGCAAAGCGGTACGGCTGCATGGGTAACGATGGTTGGCATGATGGTCGCTTCGAATGAGAAAACAACATGCTAACAGTCTGGTGTGAAGTGATGGTGAAGTTAATTATCTGAAAATGCGGGGAACGGGCCGGATAAGGTACAAACCGTCATCCGGCACCTGGGATCACGCGACGACGTTAATGCTGTGACCTTCAAAGCTGACGGTCTGTCCGGCAACGATTTTGCAGCGCTTACGCGTTTCTACAACACCATTGACCTTCACCAACCCTTCGCCAATAGCAATTTTTGCCTGGGCGCCGCTTTCGCTCCAGCCTTCCAGCTTCAGCAAATCGCAGAGTTCAACGTGAGGGTGTTTACCCAGTGAAAATGTGGCCATCTTAAACGTCCTTTACATCATGATATTCAACACACGCCTGCAGCGTGTTTTCGATAAGCGTGGCGACAGTCATTGGGCCAACGCCACCTGGCACAGGCGTAATATACGACGCACGTGCGGCAGCATCCTCAAAGACCACATCGCCAACAACCTTACCATTCTCCAGACGGTTGATGCCGACATCAATCACAATTGCACCTTCTTTGATCCACTCACCCGGAATAAAACCCGGTTTGCCAACGGCAACAATCAGTAAGTCGGCGTGTTCGACGTGTCGACGCAGATCCTTCGTGAATCGGTGGGTGACCGTGGTGGTGCAACCCGCCAGCAGCAACTCCATGCTCATTGGGCGACCGACAATATTGGAGGCGCCAATCACCACGGCGTTCAGACCATAAGTGTCGATGTTGTAGCGTTCAAGCAGGGTCACGATACCGCGTGGGGTACATGGGCGCAGGCGCGGTGCGCGTTGGCACAAACGACCGACGTTATACGGATGGAAACCGTCAACGTCTTTGTCCGGTGCGATACGCTCCAGAACTTTGACGTTGTCAATACCCGCCGGCAACGGCAGTTGTACCAGGATACCATCGATGGTGGTATCTGCATTGAGCGTATCGATCAGCTCAAGAAGCTCCGCCTCGCTGGTGGTTTCAGGCAGGTCATAGGAGCGGGAGACAAACCCCACTTCGTCGCAGGCTTTGCGTTTACTTGCCACGTAAATCTGCGAAGCCGGGTTGCTACCTACCAGCACAACAGCCAGTCCTGGGGCGCGTAATCCAGCCGCTAAACGCGCCTGAACTTTTTGAGCAACCTCAGAGCGCACCTGCTGCGCAATCGTTTTACCGTCAATAATCTTTGCTGCCATCAGAGAGAGGATTCCGTCTGTTACGTTAAGTCGAAGGGGATGTGACTATTTTGTCAGAAGCGGGGCGTGCTGTCAGTTTTCGTTTGCGTTTTTACGTGCGGTGAGTGTTTCGCGTAGCCAGTGAGAGCGGCAACAGGCGTTGGAAGTTGGCGCGTGATTCATGAGCATGCTAATGAAACTTAACCTAAATGAAACAACTCATCACCCTGGTATTTTCATGGGTAATATCTCAGAAACCAGACTGTTACGTCTTGTTATGGCTGTTTTTGCCTCATTTCTACCCGGAATTTTCTTAGAGTCCAATAAGAATAAGCCAGGATCATTAAAAGGAATTACAGGTATTTTTCATTAATTGAAATGTTTAATTTATCCCTGTGACGAATTGTCATATTCGTGAAGATTAATTAGTGAATCAAATGCTCAGGAGAGTGGGGGTACACGTTTCGCTAATTCTCTCTCGATATATATCTTTACAGGACGCAGAGATAATTTGCCTGACATTTAATGTCGATAATGATTCAAACGGATCCCGCAGGATGCTGGAGCCGGATGTGTGTAATTCAAGGGAAATCCATGAAACGTAAATTAATGACCTCTTCTGTTTTTGCCAGCATGATGTTAATGGCGGGCGCAGCGGTGGCGGCAGATCCGGTAAGCGTGAGCGGCGGTACGGTTCACTTTGAAGGTGAACTGGTTAATGCAGCCTGTGCAGTGAGCACTCAGTCAGCCGACCAGGTTGTCACATTAGGCCAATATCGTACTGCCAGCTTCACCGCTGTCGGTGATACCACGGCGCAGATTCCGTTCTCCATCGTGCTGAACGACTGTGACCCGAAAGTTGCTGCGACTGCTGCTGTTGCTTTCTCTGGTCAGGCGGATGCCACTAACTCGGCCCTGCTGGCTGTTTCTTCAGGGAATAACACCACCACAGCGGGCGGTGTAGGGATCGAAATCCTGGACAACACGTCCACCGCACTGAAACCAGATGGTGCAACCTTCTCTACTGCCCAGGCTCTGGTAGAAGGGACCAACACCCTGCGTTTCTCCGCGCGTTATAAAGCGACTACCGCTGGCGCCACACCAGGCCAGGCAAACGCCGATGCCACCTTCATCATGAAATACGAATAAGCCGTTCTGATTTGCGCAAGGAAGACTACCGCCTCAATGGATGAGGCACTATCCGGGGATGATGAAGGATGTGGCAGATGATAGGGAAAGGCGTAGCGCTGGCGGGAATAGTCTGCGTAATGCCGGCGTTTGCACACACAGTGATACTGGAAAGTGGCCGTCTTCATTTACGTGGGCAGCTTGTTAATGGCGCCTGTACGGTTGCCACGGACAGCCAGAGTTTACGGGTGCAGATGGGGCAGTATCGCACTAACGCGTTTTCCGGGACGGGAAGCTTTGCCTCTACCAGCGTACCGTTTTCGTTGCGCCTGACGTCGTGTAGTGCTGATGTTTATGACCACGTGGGGATTGCCTTTGCGGGCGTGACGCCAGCCGAAGATCCACAGGTTTTTCTTGCCAGCGGCGAGGCGTCTGCGGCTTCGGGGATTGGTTTGGCGTTATTTGATGAGCGGCAACGACAAATAATTCCGAATGCGCTGCCGCTTCATTATGCCCCGATTTTAACGCAAGAGATGACGTTTCATTTCACTGCTCGCTATCGGGCTGTCTCGGAATATATAACGCCGGGAACGCTTCGTTCAGATGTGTGGTTTACGTTGGTGTATCCCTGATTTATTTCCTGACGATAATCACGCCAAAGGTATTTGTAGCTATGTTTAATTATCTAAAATCAGGCTTTATCATTTTACTGGCCTTATTTTCTGCCACCAGTGTGCAGGCATCTGGAGGAATTGCATTAGGTGCAACTCGTGTTATTTATCCTGCCGAGGCCAAACAAACGTCCCTCGCCATTAGTAATAGTGATACCAAAGAACGTTTCCTGATTAATTCATGGATCGAGAACAGCGCAGGCATCAAAGATAAATCGTTTGTGGTCACTCCACCGCTGTTTGTCAGTGAACCTAAAAGCGAAAACACGCTGCGTATTATCTACGCGGGCGAGCCGCTGCCCAAAGACCGTGAATCGCTGTTCTGGATGAATGTGAAGGCGATTCCGTCGGTCAATAAAAACAGCCTTGAGGGGAAAAACGTTCTGCAACTGGCGATTTTGTCCCGCATCAAACTCTTTGTCCGCCCAAATAATCTGCCACAAATCGCCGAAGATGCGCCAGGCATGCTGCAGTTTTCCCGGACCGGCAACCACCTGAAAATCACCAACCCGTCAGCGTATTACGTCACGCTGGTCAATCTCAATGTCGGAAATACGAAGATTGATAACGTCATGGTTGCGCCGAAAAATGACACGCAGGTCCTGTTGCCGACTGGCGTTCAGGGAAACGTGACGTTCCAGACGGTGAACGATTATGGCGCAGTAACCACCGCTAAAACGGTTAGCGTGCGTTGAGAAAACGATGAATAAGACAACGTATTTTCCTGGCCTGTTACCGGGGGTTACGCCACCGCTGGCGGGGGTGGCGTTGTCCACGCTGGCCGCGCTCTTTCCCTCCTTTAGCCATGGTGAAAGCTATTTCAATCCGGCGTTTTTATCTGCGGATACCGCTACCGTGGCGGATTTGTCTCGTTTCGAAAAAGGGAATCACCAGCCTGAAGGTGTTTATCGTGTGGATATCTGGCGCAATGATGAGTTTGTGGCCACCCAGGATATTCGTTTCGCCACCAGCGCGGGGAAAGCCGGAGAAAAATCCGGCGGGCTGATGCCGTGCTTTGATCTCGACTGGGTTAAACGCCTTGGCGTCAATATCACTGCGTTTCCGGCACTCAGTCAGGATGCGAACACTACCTGTATTAATTTGCCAGAGACGATTCCTGGTAGCGAAATTGCCTTCGATTTTTCTACGCTGCGCTTAAATGTCAGCCTGCCGCAAGCTTCAATGTTGAACAGCGCGCGTGGTTATATTCCACCAGAGGAGTGGGATGAGGGTATTCCGGCGGCGCTGGTTAACTACAGCTTTACCGGCAGTCGCGGCAGCGATACCGACAGCTATTTCTTAAGCATGTTAAGCGGCCTGAACTATGGCCCATGGCGGCTGAGGAATAACGGTGCATGGAACTACTCGAAAGGTGACGGCTACCATTCGCAAAGCTGGAAAAATATTGGCACATGGCTTCAGCGCGCGATTATTCCGCTGAAGGGTGAGCTGGTGATGGGTGACAGTAACACTGGCAACGACGTTTTTGACAGCATCGGTTTTCGTGGTGCGCGTCTCTACTCGTCCGACAGCATGTATCCCGACAGTTTACAGGGCTACGCGCCAACCGTCCGTGGGATTGCGCGTACCGCAGCGAAACTGACTATTCGCCAGAATGGCTACGTGATTTATCAAAGCTATGTTTCGCCAGGCGCTTTTTCGATAACCGATCTCAACCCCACCTCGTCGAGTGGTGACCTGGACGTAACGGTTGATGAGAAGGACGGCAGCCAACAGCGCTATACGGTGCCGTATTCCACGGTACCTCTGCTACAGCGTGAAGGGCGTTTCAAATATGACGTTGTCGCTGGGGATTTTCGTAGCGGTAATAGCCAGCAGTCTTCGCCATTCTTTTTCCAGGGAACGTTAATCGCCGGGCTGCCCGAAGGGTATACCGCGTATGGCGGCACGCAGTTAGCTTCACGCTACACCGCACTGGTGTTAGGCACCGGCCGCAACCTGGGGGACTGGGGAGCCGTCTCTGTCGATGTAACGCATGCCCGTAGCCAACTGGCGGATGACAGTACGCATCAGGGGCAATCGCTGCGTTTTCTGTATGCAAAATCATTGAACAACTTCGGTACTAACTTCCAGTTGTTGGGGTACCGCTATTCGACGCGCGGGTTTTATACCCTCGATGATGTGGCGTATCGCAGTATGGAAAGTTACGAGTACGAATATGACAGCGAAGGGAATCGCCACGATGTTCCACAGGTGAAGAGCTATCACAATCTGAGTTACAGCAAAAAGGGCCGTTTTCAGATCAACATTTCGCAGAACCTTGGCGATTACGGTTCACTGTATGTCTCGGGTAGCCAGCAAACGTACTGGAATACCTCAGATACCAATACCTGGTACCAGTTGGGGTATGCCAGCGGTTGGCAGGGGATTAGCTATTCACTCTCCTGGTCATGGAATGAATCGGTCGGGATCTCCGATACCGACCGCATCCTGGCCTTCAATGTGTCCGTTCCGTTCAGTCTGCTGACCGGGCGGCGCTACTCACGTGATAACGCACTCGATCGCACCTATGCCACTTTCAATGCGAACCGTAACAGCAATGGACAAAACAGCTGGCAAAGCGGTATTGGCGGCACGCTGTTAGATGGGCGTAATCTCAGCTACAGCGTAAATCAGGGTCACAGCAGCTCCAACGGGTACAGCGGGAGCGCCAACGCGAACTGGCAGGCGGCCTATGGCACGCTGGGCGTGGGTTACAACTATGACCGTGACCAGCATGACTATAACTGGCAACTCTCCGGGGGTGTCATCGGACATGCGGACGGCATTACGCTCAGCCAACCACTGGGCGATACCAACGTACTGATAAAAGCACCTGGGGCCCAGGGAGTGCGGATAGAAAACCAGACCGGCGTGCAGACCGACTGGCGTGGCTACGCGGTCATGCCGTATGCCACCGTTTATCGCTACAACCGCGTCGCGCTGGATACCAATTCAATGAATAACAACACTGATGTGGAAAATAACGTTAGCAGCGTCGTGCCAACGCAGGGGGCACTGGTACGTGCGGCGTTTGATACACGCATTGGCGTGCGTGCGCTTATTACGGTTAACCGGGATGGAAAACCAGTGCCATTTGGGTCGGTGGTACGCGAAACCACGAGCGGTGTCACCAGCATGGTGGGGGAAGATGGACAAATTTATCTGAGTGGTCTGCCGCTCAAAGGCAACTTGCTGATCCAATGGGGTGAAAGCGCAAATGCACGCTGTGAAGCGCACTACACCTTGCCTGAAGAGAGCCTGAAACAGGCTGTAACGCTCACCAACGTGACGTGCCAACGACCGTCGGCACGACAGGGATAATATGATGAAACGACAAACCGGTCTGCTACTGGGAAGCGCTTTACTGCTTATAGCTAATACGTCATGGGCGACGGTCTGCCATAATTCGAACGGAACGCCAACGGACGTTTATTACGATCTGTCGAATGTTTTTAACAGCAGCAATAACCAACCGGGCCAGGTAGTGACATTGCCTGAAAAGTCAGGCTGGGTTGGGGTGAATGCAACCTGCCCGGCAGGGACGACGGTGAATTACACCTACCGAAGTTATGTGACAGATCTCACTGTGCAAAGTACGGAAAATAGCTTTCAGTATTTGAAACTCAATGATTACCTGTTGGGGGCCATGAGTATTACCGACAGCTACGCCGGGTTGTTTTATCCCCCTCGCAATTATATCCGCATGGGGAATCACCCAAACGTTTCCAAACAGCAGCCTTTTGGCGTGATGGATTCTAAGCTGGTATTTAAATTAAAAGTGATTCGCTCATTTATCAACATGGTACCGATCCCGCGACAGACGATGTTCAGTGTCTACGTCACAACCAGCACGGGAGATGCGCTGAGTACGCCGGTTTACACCATAAGCTACAGCGGCAAGGTGGAAGTCCCACAAAACTGCGAGGTGAATGCCGGGCAAATTGTGGAGTTTGATTTTGGCGATATTGGCGCCTCGTTGTTCAGCAAGGCGGGGGCCGGTAACCGGCCAGAAGGTATCAATACGCAAACGAAAACGGTCGCCATAAAGTGCACTAACGTTGCCGCACAAGCTTACCTGACCATGCGGGTCGAGGCCGAAAAAGCGTCCGGGCAAATGATGATATCGGACAACCCCGATTTAGGTTTTATCGTGGCCGACAGCAGCGGTAAACCGCTGACCCCGAATAATCTGTCCAGCACCATTCCCTTTCAGTTGGATGATAACGCTGCCGCACGGGTTGGCATCAGAGCATGGCCAGTCAGCGTGACGGGCAATAAACCAGCAGAAGGGCCCTTCACCGCCCGTGGCTATCTGCGAGTTGATTATGAATAAGCAGAGAACAATGAGACGTCGTGCGCTTTTCGTATTGATATCCGCAGTGTCAGCCAGTTCGCTATGCCAGGCGGATACCTCGCTGGGTGAGATTAATATCGAACTACACGGTAATATCGTGGACTTCACCTGTGCGGTTATTGCCAGTGATAACAATAAGTTGGTTGAATTAGGCACCTGGCCAACAAAACAATTAAAGACCACCGGGGATACGACCCAACCGGTTCCTTTTACGTTAAAACTTGAAGGCTGCCCGCCGGGGTCGGCCTCGATAACCTTTTCCGGTACGCCGGCAGCGGGTACCACGTTGTTGGCGCTGGACGATGCCGTGATGGCACAAAAGGTCGCGATTGAATTGCACGATAGTGACCGTACGCGATTACCGCTTGAACAAGCCAGCCAGACAGTGAACATTGATGAAAATGGCAATGCTATGCTGACTTTTTTTGCCAACTATATTGCGCTGGCAGATGGCGTTCAACCGGGGATCGCGAAAGCAGATGCTACGTTTATGATTAACTACAATTGACATCATGCGCTGATAATTCACTCCCGAACGACACCTCGCCGGGAGTGCGATCACATTAATTCATGCATCTTTGCATAATCGATTAGCTCAACAATGGTATGTAGTCCGAGCTTGGAATAGATGTTAGCTTTGTGAGCACTGATTGTTTTATTACTCAATAAAAGTTGCTCAGCAATTTCTTTATTAGATAACCCATTCGCCAGATAACGTAAAACCGTAACCTCGCGATTCGATAATGGCATGTCATTCAGCATGCCTTTACGTATATTAATATTATTAATAAAATTAAGCGTGTCTGATGGGAAAAATGAATATCCTGATAAAATCATTTTTACCGCGTTATAGATATCATTGAGATCCTTTCGTTTACTGACGAAACCATTGGCTCCGGCACGGATCGCCCGTCCGGCATAAAATGATTCGGACTTTGAGGATAGAAACAACACCCGAGTTTTTTCCTGCAGAGATTTTATTCTCTTGAGTAATGTAAACCCATCGGAGCCAGGTAGCTCAATATCCAGAATGACCAAATCGACTGGATAGGTCCGCAGATGATCTATTGCCGTGCGGCTGTCGTCGGTTTCCAGAACAACCTGAATATTACTATTCTTTTCGAGCAGTACTTCTATCGACATTCTGACAATAGGGTGTTCGTCCATAATGATAACGGATGCTGGTTTCATTGTTGTATGCCTCAAACTGTTTGTGTATCTTGCGATTTTGATAAAACATCAGGCGTTATAATATTGTCAAATAGCCAAGGATTGCTCTGGAAGAAGAACCGAATAAATATTATATCATCCTTGTTTATTCGGTTGTTCTACGTCAGAACAATGAGTTTGTGGAATATCCATTTCACACCAGGGAAAACTTACAATTAATCAGAAAACAGTGAGGATTATACCTGCTCTGCACTTTCGGAAAAGGCTTACAGCACGTAAGTTCATAATGTCTGTTAGGATATCCTGAAAGACCAGGGTATGGTAATGACTATTGATATTAATCTCCTGCTGTTTGAATTATGGCAGATTGAAAAAATTTTTTAAATAGTAAAAACGACACAATGGGCTAATTGTTTAGGTTTTGTTAAGGCGGCGATGCAATTCTTTTTTGTCGAAATGTACTGAATCTGTCGGCTAAAGCAGGATACCCGTGCGACATATAATACCAGGAATAGTTGTAAATATTAAATGTTTGTAAAAATTACATTCGTTTTCTCAGTTGAAAATAAGTAATTTCCTATAAATTCTTATATCACAGAGGCTTAGGGTGTTAAATTAAATGGGGAGAGGTAACGCTCAGGAGATGTATCAGATGCAAAAAATGTTGGCGATGTGGTAACCCCAGCCGTGTGATCAGTTGGTTCAGGCGATAGATAATGCGGTGATAGGGTTGGGCCTGCAGGAGAGCAATCTTCTTTAATGATTTACCTTGCAAGAGTAATGAGATCATCGCCCAGTCAGCCTGATTTATGTACCCTGAGTGAATATGATCCTGCGCCATAGATAATAAAGCATGGCGCATCTCCGGGAGGCGCTGGCGGCGCGGCAGGATATCAAATGGCCCAGCCATCGCAATAAAGTGCCTGAGCGCTTCGTGGCGACGGGGAAGTAATATGAAAATTTGAATATTACTCTGCTCTTTAATGAGTCGGCGAAGATATTCCAGAACATCGAAATATGAGCTTGAGGCACCATCCATATCAACCACTAACTGACTAACTTCAGACGCCTTCAACAGTGGTAGGGCCGATTCAATCGTCTGGAAGATGGCCGTGTGTGTACCAGAAAATAAATAGCGATTTAGCGTGTAGCCGAGATAGTTGTCTGTTGTGATGATTGCTTGAGATATCGTGTCATCCGGTAATGTGTAATCAAGTTTTTGAGCCAGATACTCAATTCTGTCAAATTCTTGCGGTGCACAGTGATCATATTGCCAGGTACAGTGGGCGTTTCGTAAACGGCGATGCCGTTCCCGGCGTTTTACACTGCGCATCCTTCCTTTTTCCCTGTCCGTATCTATTGCGCCTGCTCTGGATAAATTGCTGGCCACAAATATCCCTGACCCAAATTTGCGCCAGCGAGCAGGGCAATTTCCTGCTGTTTCTGCGTTTCGATTCCTTCAACTACCACCAGGCCGGCGATTGCGCGCCCCATCTGAATAACCTGGCGGAGTTTTTCCGGCACATGACTCAGTGTCCAGAACGTATTTTTATCCAACTTTACCCCTGACAAATGCCAGTTGGCTGCGCTGAATGCGCCCAGCAGTTGCTCATTGACGTCATCCAGCCATATTGGAATACCATGGTTTTCAAGATGTTGAATTACGCCATAGACGATCGCCCGCTGAGGTGTACTTAAAGAATAAAACGTATTTGGATCTTGTATTTCGATAATCAAGCTGGACGGAGAGGGCGTAATCAAAGAATGGAATAACGGCCAACTCAGGAAGGCTTGCATCGGTAAATTCAATGAGTAACGCAGACCCTGTGGATAGCACTTAATTTTGTCAATTTGCTGATAAAACAGATGCAGTCGGTGCTGAACCGACAGTTGGTGAAAATATTTTTCACTGTTTATATTCGCGGGAAGATGTGTGAGGACCTCACAACCGTATCTCAACGCGGTAGACAAATCGACAATGGGCTCGAATTTAAGTGCGAATTGCAGGGGGTCTGCATCGCTGTTTTTGGCGGTAAAGACAGAGCGCTCAGATTTATCATTCCATAATAACAGGCTCGGTGCCACGATATCCCCCCTGGCGTCAGCGCAAATATTACCGAGTGCGTCTATTTGTTTCCCCGGAAATAATATACATAGGGTATTCTGGCAGCATGCGGTTAGGTACAGTAGGTGCCAATACTTAATTGATGATGAGACATTTCTCAATAAAATGCCCGACAGCAAGACCCACTCTACTGTTGCAGAAAACTCAGGTGTGCCCTGATATACCTTAAAAATTGCTGATCATTTTTCACATCCAGCTTTTTCATAATGCGGCGGCGAGTTGCTCTGGCCTGTATATCGCTGATGGAGAGACGATGTGCTGTTTCAGCGAGCGTGTTACCGCTGGCAAGTAGCATTAAGAACTGGCGTTCCTCTACCGAAAAGTTGCGAGTGGTACAGAAATGGCAGACGGTTGCAGGCACACTGTGGCGGAGCGCGCGTTTTTGCAGAATCAGGATCAATTTTTGGGTTATCGCTTCCACATTATCTTCCCGATAGATCAGCGGCAGCATATACAGGCAGGGGCGAAACATCAGCTTATCTTTATCGCCTCCGTTGCAGATGATAACCCGATGTTGGCGTCTGGTGTGGACGGGAACCTGATAACATCCTGCACTGAGCCAATCGTCATCCAGCGAAATAAAGGCGATGTCTGCACAATCGATATCTTCGGTTGGTAAAAAGCAGATGTTCTGACGCCACTGATTTGCCAGGCGGGAGATGATGATTTTCAGCCCATGTTCGAAATGACTATTTTCTTCCTTGATAGCGATACTTAACATTGACGAGGTCCTGAACTGCAGGGAAGTGGTTGGGGGATGTTAAGCAAAATCATTAATTTTCTAAATACTTGTAACCTTAAATCCCGCATTATGCCGGCTGAGTTGTTACCAGGTGATTTCCTGGAACCCCATGAACGACCAGAAAAAACAACATTCGTACACTTCGTCAGCAACCGGAACAAAAGGCATTGACTCAGCAGGCGCTGACCGTATAATTCACGCGTTTCATCTGCATGAAGTCATCACTTCTCTATGCGCCCTTAGCTCAGTTGGATAGAGCAACGGCCTTCTAAGCCGTAGGTCGTAGGTTCGAATCCTACAGGGCGTACCATTTCGATAAAATATCCTCTCGGCACGGTCTTATTCCTGCAGGCATAACGTCTACATCAGCAGCTCTGAATTTAACTTTTTCTGCAGCGTTTTGGGGATATAAAAACGGGAGCCTGATCGCTCCCGTTTTCCTGTTTTTCTAACCAATATCACCGCACAACAAGCACGGGGCATTTGGCATGACGTACTACAGCTGCGGCGGTTGACCCCAACAGATAGGTGCTGAAACCTGGCTTATGGGATGCAATGACGATCAATTCGGCGTCCACGGCATCTGCCAGTTTAAGGATCTGATCTTTCGGTGGGCCATAAACCACATGGGTCTGAGTTCTGCCAGCGGGGATATTGAATTGCTTAACAATGTCGTCGAGCTTTTCGGTGGCTTTCGCCTGTATACCACTTCTGTCCGGGAACTCGTTGGAGTAGGCAAGCCCGAGTGATGCGTAGAACGGAACGGTAGGAATGACCGCTAAAAAATGGACCTTAGCGGTTTTTGCATGCGCTTCAACCTGCGGAATAACATGGCGGGTTAAATCGGCTTCAGAGATATCAATGGGCACCAGAATTGAGCGATACATATTCACTACCTCCTGTTTGTTGACCTCTACCCTGAGTGTAGCGAAAGTTGTTTCTGTATAATAAGTGACCAGATCAAGGTTACGTGCATAAATGTGTTTCAATGAAAGGTATGTGCCGCAAGTGCTGGCGGGAATGTATGCCTGAGCAAAACTGCAAGAAAGATATTTTCTTTAACACTCGCGATCGTGAAATAGAAAAGAAGTCGTTTTTTATCTCTTTTCATTGTATATTTAATTATATAACGGTGTTGCTAAGGGATTAATTTTAGCGCCGCTATGCAACTTACCCATCTTTTATTCTGATATTTCTATTGCCAGTAGATTAATAAACCTTGGTTTCCGATTAACATTCTGATTTTAAACTAAATTTGTTATTTTCATTTCGTTCTCATTAAATATGCGAGTCCCTTCAAACTTACCCGCATGCTGATTCTCATTTCTCTCTTCAGTTGATGAATATCAATAAACAGCCGCTTTCGGATAATTATTGTCTACCTATAAAAGGGTATTTGTCTTGCGGGAATAAAAAATGAGAAAAATAAATAAAACCATCCTCTGGACGATGCTGCTGTGCATTGTTCTGGGTGCCATTATTGTGTTGGCCGGGCAATGGACATTGCATAAAACCTCGAGCACGGAATTCTGTTTGTCTTGCCATACGATGCAGGCACCCTATGAGGAATATACCGGTTCGGTTCACTTCCAGAACCAGAAAGGTATTCGCGCAGAGTGCGCGGACTGTCATATCCCGCAAGGGGGCCTGGACTACCTGGTGGCTAAGCTGCGGGCCTCAAAAGATGTTTACCATCAGTTCATAACCAAAAAGATTGATACCCCGGAAAAATTTGAAGAACACCGTCTGGAGATGGCGCAAACCGTCTGGGCCCAGCTTAAGGCAAGTGATTCTGCGACCTGTCGAAGCTGTCACAGCATGGACGCGATGGACCTTACCGCACAAAGCGCGGATGCCCAGAAAATGCACAAAATGGGCATTGCAGAAAAGCAAACCTGTATTGATTGCCACAAAGGGGTCGCCCACTTCCCACCTGAAATCAAAATGGATGACAGCGCGCTCAAAGGGCTTGAAGCGCAGTCAGCCTCTACACCGGCCTCGGCAACTGAGATTTATGCCGTAAGCAACACCGCGTTGGGCGATCTGGGAACCGTTTACCCGGCAACACAAATGCAGGTTCTGAAAACAACGGACAACACGCGTCTGGTCGAGATTCGTGGTAGCCAGATGCAGGGAAGTGAACAGGTCATTTACTACGCGGCAGGACAGCGTTTGATTCTTGCCAGCCTGAGTGAAAAAGGTCAGCAGTCGCTGAAGATTCTCTCCGACTGGAAAAAAGATGATTACGGCAATGCGTGGCGAGATGTCGTGTTGCAGGGCGAATGGAGCGGTTCGGCCCTCGCCAGCCGTGAGCCTATGTGGGATTACGCGCGCAAACTCGACAATGTGTACTGCGCGGGCTGCCATGCGCCAATTCCGGCGAATCATTTCACGCTCAACGCCTGGCCTTCAGTGGCGAAAGGGATGGGCGCTCGAACCAATATCAGTGAAAACGAACTGGATATCCTGAGCCGTTACTTCCAGTACAACGCGAAAGACATGAATAAATAAGAGATTAATCAGGAGAAATCATGAAACTCACAAGACGTGACTTTATCAAGACGGCAGGCGCGGCAACCGGGACAATGGCGATTTCTTCGGTGATCCCAATGCCGGCCTGGGCCGAAGGTCAAAATGGCGGGGCGATCCTGACGGCAGCGCGTTGGGGCGCGGTATACGTGGAAGTAAAAGACGGCAAAGTGGTTTCCTCAAAAGGCGCGTTGCCTAAAACGGTACCGAACTCGCTACAACAAACCGCACCGGATCAGGTCCACACCAATATCCGCGTAAAATATCCGATGGTGCGCAAAAGCTATCTTGAAAACCCGGGTAAAGCGGATGGAAAACGTGGAAACGATCCCTTTGTGCGGGTTAGCTGGGAGCAGGCGCTGAAGCTCATTCATGAGCAGCATAGCCGGATCCGTAGCAGCTATGGCCCGGCTTCGATATTTGCCGGTTCATATGGCTGGCGCTCCAGCGGCGTTCTGCATAAAGCGCAAACCTTACTGCAACGCTATATGAGCATGGCGGGTGGCTACGCTGGTCATACCGGAGATTATTCAACCGGTGCCGCGCAGGTGATCATGCCTTACGTTGTGGGATCGGTTGAGGTCTATGAGCAGCAAACCACCTGGCCGATGGTGCTTGAGCACAGTCAGGTTGTGGTGTTGTGGGGGATGAACCCGCTCAATACTCTCAAGATTGCCTGGAGCAGCACGGATGAACAGGGGATCGAATACTTTAATCTGCTGAAGAAATCAGGCAAAAGCGTCATTGCCATCGATCCGATGCGTTCGGAAACCATCGAATTCTTTGGTGATAATGCCACCTGGATTGCGCCACATATGGGGACCGATGTGGCGATGATGCTGGGGATCGCCCATACGCTGGTGAAGAAAAATCTCCACGATAAAGCTTTCCTGGAAAAATACACCACCGGATACCCGCAGTTTGAAGAGTATTTGCTCGGCAAGAGCGACAAAATAGAGAAAACCGCCGAGTGGGCTTCCGGCGTGTGCGGCGTGCCTGCTGAGCAACTGGAGAAGTTGGCGGAAATTTTCTCCAGTAATAAAACGATGCTCATGGCGGGTTGGGGGATTCAGCGCCAGCAATACGGTGAGCAAAAACACTGGATGCTGGTGACGCTGGCGGCGATGCTGGGGCAAATTGGTACCGAAGGCGGCGGCTTCGGGTTCTCGTATCACTATTCTAACGGCGGTAACCCAACGCGCACCGGTGGGGTATTGCCAGCAATCTCCGCCAAAATTGAAGGTGGGTCATCAGCGGGCAACGACTGGGCGGTTTCCGATGCAGTGACCAGCCTGCCGGTAGCGCGAATTGTTGAAGCACTGGAAAACCCTGGCGGCAAATATCAGCATAACGGTAAAGAGCAAACTTTCCCGGATATCAAAATGATCTGGTGGGCGGGCGGCGCTAACTTTACCCATCATCAGGATACCAACCGCTTAATCAAAGCCTGGCAGAAGCCTGAACTGGTTGTCATCTCTGAGTGCTACTGGACCGCAGCGGCCAAACACGCCGATATTGTTCTGCCGATCACCACGTCGTTCGAACGCAACGATCTGACCATGACCGGTGACTACAGTAACCAGCATCTGGTGCCGATGAAGCAGGTTATCGCGCCGCAGTTTGAAGCACGTAGCGACTTTGATGTATTTGCCGATCTGTCTGAGATGCTCAAGCCGGGCGGGAAAGCGGTCTACACCGAAGGCAAAGATGAAATGGCGTGGCTGAAGCAGTTCTATGATGTTGCGCAAAAAGCCGCCCGTGCCCAGCGCGTCGCCATGCCTCAGTTCAATGCGTTCTGGCAGCAGAACAAACTGATTGAAATGCGTGAGAATGAAAAGAACAACAAATATGTGCGCTACGCGGAATTCCGCAGCGATCCGGTGATGAATGCGCTCGGAACGCCGAGTGGCAAGATTGAAATCTACTCGAAAACGATTGAAGGCTATCAGTACAAAGACTGCCCGCCGCATGCGTCGTGGATTGAACCGGATGAGTGGAAAGGAACGGCGGATAAGGATCAGCTGCAGCTACTGACGGCGCACCCGGCACATCGTCTGCACAGTCAGTTGAACTACGCGTCATTGCGCAAAGAGTACGCGATTGCTAATCGGGAGCCGGTAACAATTCACCCGGATGATGCGAAAGCCAGAGGTATTGCCGAGGGCGATCTGGTTCGCGTATGGAATGCGCGTGGACAGGTGCTTGTTGGCGCGCACGTCAGTGACGGTATCAAACCGGGAATCATCTGTATCCATGAAGGTGCATGGCCGGATATTGAAAACGGCATCTGCAAAAATGGTGGCGCGAACGTGCTGACGGCGGATATCCCGACGTCAAGGCTGGCGAATGGCTGTGCGGGGAATACCAGTCTGGTATATGCAGAAAAATTCACCGGTGAAGCGCCAAAACTCACTGTTTTTGATGAGCCTGAAATCGTCACTATGTAATGGTGACTGATAAACGGGAACCGAAAGGCTCCCGTTTTTTTCTGTTTTAGCAACTTTTACTGTCGTTACTCTTCCAGAACAATTATATCTCCCGTTGCCGGGGCGGCAGTTCCCGGTAGCCACAAGCGTCCCCATGAACCGGTGCAATGGCAGCCGAGCAGCTTTTCCGGTTGCTGTTGCTTAATAAATTTTCGCGTCCGCCATAGTTTAGCGGGGGAAGCTGCGCGCAAATGGAACCCACCGATGAGGGCGTAAATTTTGTTAACACCGGTGATATTCTGGCAATGGCGTACGATATTCTCAATTCCCCGATGTCCGCAGCCGGTAATAATGACTAATCCGCGCTCAGATTTATAAATCAAGACACCTTCATCGCTGATGTAATCCGGTTGAGGTGTTTCCTCACTAATAACGCCATAGGCCTGCGGAGTGGGAACGCTAATTTCCCCGGACCATAAAAATCGATCGCTAATAACCAACGGTTTACGGGTGTATTCCATAATGAGTCGAGAGTAGTCGTTATCGCGGGAGAGTTTTTTTATTTTTCGCGGCGTTCCCGCAAGAGTTATTGAGGCGTAACGCTCACAGGCGATTTGAGGATGGCAAATGACACGACTGTTATCCGCAAGCCACGGCACGCCGCCACAATGATCGTAATGGCCATGCGAAAGCACCACGGCGTCAAGCTGCGATAAATCAACCCCCATTTGCGCGGCGTTAAGTATGAAGCTGTCATCCGGCCCGGTATCAAACAATATGGTGGTGGTTTTATCCTGAACTAACAGACTCAGTCCAGGCTTTGCCCGTAATGATTTATCTGCACTCGCAGCGCGCCGGTTTTCAAGCAATACCGTGAGGGTTAAAGCCACATCTGACTCCAGTATTAAAAGGACATACTGTAGCTCAGGGCTTTTGTGAGCGCTGTGATCGCAGCGCTCTTTAGCGTTATCTGTTACCGCGCACAGTTTGCCTGTGCGCGGTGTTTTTCCGCCTGCTGTTCATGGGCATAGGAATGACCATTATTCATCGACTGATGTACTACCACTGCTTTTTCATGTTCACTCATTTGTGAAAATGACTGTGCATGGGGTGATGTTTCTGCTGCATTAACGCCAGCAGAGATAAAAAATGCGATAGCGAAAAAAGAGGACATCTTATTCATCATATTTCTCCTGTATGGGTTTACGGAAGAGATTATAAAGAGCGAGGACAGTCAGCGACGTGACAGGATTATGACGGTTATGTCAGAGAATAATAATATTAATATGAGGTTTAATTGATGGCGCATTAGCGCCATCAATAATAATTAAGCGGCATACTTGGGTAATGTCAGAATAAAGCGGGTAGCGCGCGCGTCGGATGTTACGGAGACCTTGCCCTGGTGGGCAATCACAATCGATTTCACTATCGCCAGGCCAATACCGCTACCTTCGCCTTTACGCTGTCGTGAGGGATCGACGCGATAAAACCGGTCAAAGAGTCGTGGCAGATGTTCCGCGGCTATTGGCGTACCGGGATTTTCCACAATAATATGCACGAGATCATCAGCCTCTTTCACTCGCACGGTGACAGACTCGCCTTTTGGCGTATAGCGCATCGCGTTAGAGAGCAGGTTGCTCATTGCCCGGCGTAACATTAACGGGTCGCCAGAAACCCAGCATGCCCGACCTTCAAAGCGCAGGCTGACTTCGCGTTCTTCCGCCCAGGCTTCGAAAAAGTCGAACACTTTACTGACTTCATCCGCAAGATTCAGCGCTGTTTTTTCCGGGATCAGCTGGTTATTGTCTGCCTGTGCCAGAAACAACATATCACTCACCATCTTCGACATGCGCCCAAACTCTTCGAGATTAGAGTAGAGCACATCTTCCAGCTCTTTCGTGCTGCGGGGATGACTGAGGGCAATTTCTGTTTGCGTCACCAGGTTGGTGATGGGTGTGCGGATCTCGTGAGCAATATCTGCAGAAAAATTGGACTGACGTTTAAACACATCTTCGATTCGTTCGATCATGTGATTAAACGACTCGACCAGTTGCTCAAGCTCAATAGGCACGGCCTGCGGGTCCAGGCGAACATCGAGATCTTTAGAGGTGATATTTTGGATACGCCGACTGACATTACGGATCGGTTCATGGCCTTTATAGACGGCGAACAGCACGATAAAAACAATCATCATGCTAATTAACGATGCTGTCATGATCAGCTTGTTTTTCAAATCGTTAATGTAGTGCAGATGAAAATCGATCGATAATGCCATAAACAACGTATATGCCGGTTTCCCGTCTGGCAACTGCCCAATGGGTAAACGAATCATTCGCCAGTTGGAGGACGCATTTTTACCGTGTGCATGTTCTGATGTTTGCAGTGTTGGGCCGGAAATTAAAAAGACATTACGGGTATGGGCATTTTTATCCGGCGTTGCCGTGGCGATAAACTGACGAAGGTCTGGCGCATCAGGTGAATGGAAAATGGCCCTCTGATTGGCATCTTCCAGAGAAATAATGACGTTAGAATAACCCGAAACTACGTTTTTTAGTGTTTCCAGCCGACGCGATTCCGGTTCGTTCGGGTGGTTAATAATACGCTCCAGCGTCGCGCTGATCTCTTTTAAATCATTGATATCCTGCTCTGCGAAATGGACTTTCACCGAGTGGATCATTATCCATGCGAAAGCGAAAAATGAGGCGATAGTCGCCAGGCTGATAAAAAAGGTTAACCGTGTTGCCAGCGAAAAAGGGCGCTGTAATCGTTTAGTGGCCATCCGGCACCTCAAGCATGTACCCTACACCACGCACGGTCTGAATCAGTTTCGGCTCAAAGTCATTATCGATTTTGGCCCGCAGACGCTTCACGGCGACGTCAATCGCATTGGTGTCGCTGTCAAAATTCATATCCCAGACCTGAGAGGCAATCAGTGAACGCGGCAATACTTCTCCCTGATGACGCAGGAAAAATTCAAGCAGCGTAAACTCTTTACTGGTCAGGGTGATGCGTGTTCCGTTGCGGGTGACTTTTCTGCTGACCAGATCGACCATTAAATCCGCGACCTGAAACTGACTTTCGACAATGACCGCGGCTCCGCGTCGCAGCAGCGTTCTGACCCGCGCCAGCAATTCTGCAAAGGCAAACGGTTTAACCAAATAATCATCAGCCCCCAGCTCCAGACCTTTAACCCGATGCTCAATGGTACCCAGTGCGGTGAGAAGCAGAATGGGCATGCCTTTGTTGGCGGTGCGCAGCATTCGCACGATATCCCAGCCGTTTACATCGGGCAGCATGATGTCGAGAATGAGCAGGTCATAATCACCGGTCATCGCCAGGTGGTATCCGTTCAGACCGTTGTCCGCCAAATCCACAACAAAACCCGCTTCCGTCAGGCCTTTCGTCAGGTATTCGCCGGTTTTTTTTTCATCTTCGACAATCAAAATCTTCATGACATTCTCCATCACGCACTGGCTGTGCGGATTTTCAATTCTAGAGAAGGCGGATCGGATAGCAATCGGTTATTGGGAAAATGACAGTTTTGTCATTTTCCTGTCACCGGTTAAACAGAGTCATTCAGGTATAAATTCACACATCTTTTATGGTTATCAGTCCGGTCTGGACGAGAAGAACTATGTACAAATGTAAGCTTCTTACCCTCAGCGCTATTTTTGTTCTGGCTGGCTGCTCGTTGGCTCCGGACTATCAGCGTCCTGCATTGCCGGTTCCGCAGCAATTCTCCTTAAGTCAGAACACGCTGGTTTCAGCCCCGATGGGATATCAGGATACGGGCTGGCGTACCTTTTTTGTTGACTCCCAGGTGAAGGCGTTGATTGGTGAGGCGCTGGTCAATAACCGTGATTTACGCATGGCGGTACTGAAGGTTCAGGAAGCGAAAGCGCAATATGGTGTGACGGATGCCGATCGTTACCCGCAGCTTAACGCCGGTTCCAGCGGTACCTATAGTGGGAAATTAAAAGGTGATAGCAGCACCAACCGGGAATTTGAAGCGGGACTGAATCTCAGTTTCGATCTGGATTTCTTTGGACGACTGAAAAATATGAGTGAAGCCGATCGGCAGAATTTTTTCGCCAGTGAAGAAGCGCGTCGAATAGTGCATATTTCATTAATTTCTAACGTGGCGCAAAGCTATTTCAATCAGCGTCTGGCTTACGCGCAACTGCAAATTGCCGAAGAAACGTTGCAAAACTACCAGCGCTCTTATGCGTTTGTCGAGAAACAGTTGATGACCGGCAGTACGAACGTGCTGGCACTGGAACAGGCTCGCGGCGTGATTGAAAGCACACGCAGCGATATTGCTAAACGTCAAGGTGAACTGGCGCAGGCGAACAACGCACTGCAATTATTGTTGGGGACGTACGGGAAATTACCGAACGACCGTGTGCGCAGTCGCGGTGATATAAAACCCGTGACACTGCCCCCCGCACTCCCATCGCAAATATTATTGCAGCGTCCGGATATTATGGAAGCCGAACATGGATTGCTGGCGGCGAACGCCAATATTGGCGCTGCGCGAGCGGCGTTTTTCCCATCGATTACGCTGACCAGCTCTGTATCCAGCAGCAGTGGCGATCTTTCCAGTCTCTTTAATGCGGCCAGCGGCATGTGGAATTTTGTCCCGAAAATAGACATTCCGATCTTTAACGCTGGACGTAATCAGTCAAATCTCGATTTAGCAGAAATCCGCCAGCAGCAATCGGTGGTGAATTACGAGCAGAAAATTCAGAACGCATTTAAAGAAGTTGCGGATGCGCTGGTGTTGCGTCAAAGCCTTGCCGATCAAATTACCGGTCAACAGCGTTATCTGGACTCATTACAAATCACGCTGCAACGCGCTCGTGCACTCTATCAAAATGGTGCTGTTAGTTATATCGAAGTATTGGACGCCGAGCGTTCTTTATTCACTACACAGCAATCGTTGCTCGACCTTAACTATGCCCAACAGGTTAATGAAATTAAGCTGTTTGCTGCCTTAGGCGGTGGCTGGGTTGAATGATCTTTAATCTTAAATTCTCAGGAGTATATTGCATGAAAACTACCGCTAAAGCCGCTTTGTTTACTTTGTTATCTGTAGTCATGTTTAACGCTCAGGCCAATGAACATCAGCATGGCGAGATGATGAATATGGCGCCTGCGGCCCAGCAGGAGCAAGTGATTAGTGCGACAGGTGTGATTGAAGCTATTGATATGGATAGCAAAAAAGTCACGATTAAACATGAGCCTATTCCCGCAGTGAACTGGCCGGCAATGACGATGCGTTTCACGCTGGTACCTGATACCAAGGCCGACGATATTCAGCCTGGTAATAAAGTTGCATTTACGTTTGTTCAGCAGGGAAATCTCTCTGTCTTACGCGATATTCATATCAGTAAATAACGGATCTCGCTGGTCTCTTTTATTCTTGCCCGGGTTTTCCTGAACACGGGCGAGACTATCGCGCAATGGAAATCACTATGGCGTCTTTAAATATTAAAAATACCGCGCTTATTCTTGGCAGCATGATTGTCGGCGGAATTATTTCTGTCGGTGTGTATACCTATTATTCTTCCGCAAAAGTATCGGCCGATACCGGCGCTGCTCAAAAAAAAGAAGAGCGTAAAGTTTTATTCTGGTACGACCCCATGTATCCCAACACGCGGTTTGATAAACCGGGTAAATCACCGTTTATGGATATGGATCTGATCCCGAAATATGCCGATGAAGAGACGGCGAGTACATCCGCACCGGGCGTGCGTATTGACCCAACACAGACCCAGAATCTGGGGCTAAAAACCGAACCCGTGCGCCGTGGGCCATTGCAATATGCACAAACTTTTCCGGCGAACGTCAGTTATAACGAATATCAATTTGTCATTGTTCAGGCGCGTTCGGCAGGTTTTATCGAGAAGGTCTATCCGCTGACCGTGGGCGACAAAATTAAGCAGGGCTCGCCGCTTATCGATCTGACAATCCCTGACTGGGTAGAAGCACAAAGTGAATATTTACTGCTGCGGGAAACGGGCGGCAGCGCGACGCAGGTTGAAGGCATTCTGGAGAGATTACGCCTGGCTGGAATGCCGGAGGCGGACATTCAACGCTTGAAAGCGACGCGGAAAATTCAGACCCGCTTTACCCTGAAGGCCCCTATTGATGGGGTGATTACCGCGTTTGATTTACGAACTGGTATGAACATCTCAAAAGATAATGTGGTCGCAAAAATTCAGGGGATGGATCCGGTATGGGTCAGCGCATCGGTCCCGGAATCTATCGCCTGGCTGATTAAAGACGCCTCACAATTCACCATTACCGTACCTGCCTGGCCGGGTAAACCCTTCACCATTAGCAAATGGAGTATTTTGCCGAGTGTGGATGCCACGACGCGCACGCTCCAGCTTCGCCTACAGGTTGATAACCCGGATGAGGCCCTTAAGCCGGGAATGAATGCCTATCTGCAACTAAAAACGCAAAGCGAACCGATGCTGCTGATCCCGTCTAAAGCGCTGATTGATACCGGTACCGAACAGCGGGTTATCACCGTCGATAATGAAGGACGATTTGTACCTAAGCAGGTTGCCGTATTCCATGAGTCTCAGGGGTTAACGGCCATCCGCTCTGGTCTGAGCGAAGGTGAAAACGTGGTGTCCAGCGGTCTGTTTCTGATCGATTCCGAAGCGAATATTTCTGGCGCGCTGGATCGTATGCGCGCCCAGACAAACGGGACACACGCTGTCCCCGCGATGCCAGCCCAGGCGACCCATTCACACTGAGGATATGATAAATGATTGAATGGATTATTCGCCGCTCGGTGGCAAACCGTTTCCTGGTGATGATGGGGGCGCTGTTTCTCAGCATCTGGGGCACCTGGACCATCGTGAATACGCCGGTTGATGCGCTGCCCGATCTCTCTGATGTGCAGGTGATCATCAAAACCAGTTATCCGGGGCAAGCACCGCAAATTGTTGAAAATCAGGTGACCTATCCGCTGACCACCACCATGCTGTCGGTGCCGGGAGCGAAAACGGTGCGTGGTTTCTCGCAATTTGGCGACTCTTACGTGTATGTCATTTTTGAAGACGGTACCGATCCTTATTGGGCGCGCTCCCGGGTTCTGGAATATCTCAACCAGGTGCAGGGGAAATTACCCGCAGGCGTCAGCGCGGAAATGGGGCCGGATGCCACCGGTGTCGGCTGGATCTTTGAATATGCGCTGGTAGATCGCAGCGGCAAACACGATCTGGCCGAACTGCGCTCACTGCAGGACTGGTTTTTAAAATATGAACTGAAAACGATCCCCAACGTGGCGGAAGTGGCTTCGGTGGGCGGTGTGGTCAAAGAGTATCAGGTTGTCATCGATCCGATGAAGCTGACGCAATATGGCATCAGCCTGGGTGAGGTGAAATCGGCGCTGGATGCCTCAAACCAGGAAGCCGGTGGTTCATCTGTCGAAATGGCCGAAGCGGAATATATGGTCCGCGCCAGTGGGTATCTGCAGTCCCTTGATGACTTCAATAGTATCGTGCTGAAAACCGGCGCTGATGGCGTACCGGTCTATCTGCGTGATGTTGCCCGCGTACAAATTGGGCCGGAAATGCGCCGCGGGATCGCCGAGCTGAATGGCGAAGGCGAAGTGGCAGGCGGTGTAGTGATCCTGCGTTCCGGTAAAAATGCGCGCGAGGTGATTTCCGCGGTTAAGGCTAAACTTGAAACGCTGAAGGGCAGTCTGCCAGAAGGCGTTGAAATAGTTACAACATACGATCGCAGTCAACTGATCGATCGCGCGATTGATAACCTGAGCTACAAGCTGCTGGAAGAATTTATCGTTGTGGCGCTGGTGTGCGCGCTTTTCCTGTGGCATATCCGCTCGGCGCTGGTGGCGATTATTTCTCTGCCGCTGGGACTGTGTATCGCGTTTATTGTGATGCATTTCCAGGGACTGAACGCCAACATTATGTCGCTTGGGGGGATAGCCATCGCGGTTGGCGCGATGGTTGATGCCGCAATCGTTATGATTGAGAACGCGCATAAGCGGCTGGAAGAGTGGGGGCATCAGCATCCGGGTGAAAAGCTGGATAACGACACGCGCTGGAAAGTCATCACCAACGCCTCGGTGGAAGTCGGCCCGGCGCTGTTCATTAGCTTACTGATTATCACGCTATCGTTTATCCCTATCTTCACGCTTGAAGGGCAGGAAGGGCGGTTGTTTGGTCCGCTGGCGTTTACCAAAACCTACGCTATGGCAGGTGCTGCGTTTCTGGCCATTGCGGTGATCCCGATCCTGATGGGATTTTGGATCCGTGGCAAGATCCCGGCGGAAAGCAGCAACCCGCTCAACCGTTTCCTGATTCGTATTTACCATCCGTTATTGTTGAAAGTGCTGCACTGGCCGAAAACGACCCTGCTGGTGGCGGTGCTATCGATCCTGACCGTCATCTTTCCGCTGAATAAGGTTGGGGGTGAATTCTTACCGCAGATTAACGAAGGCGATCTGTTGTATATGCCTTCAACCTTGCCAGGAATTTCCGCAGCACAGGCGGCAGATATGCTGCAAAAAACCGATAAGCTCATCATGACGGTTCCTGAAGTGGCGCGCGTGTTTGGTAAAACCGGTAAAGCTGAAACCGCCACCGACTCCGCACCGTTAGAAATGGTGGAAACCACCATCCAGTTGAAACCGCAGGATCAGTGGCGTCCGGGGATGACGATGGACAAAATCATTGAGGAACTGGACAAAACCGTTCGTTTACCGGGGCTGGCGAACCTGTGGGTACCGCCAATTCGTAACCGTATCGATATGCTCTCTACGGGGATTAAAAGTCCTATCGGCATTAAGGTATCGGGTACCGTGTTATCGGATATTGATGCTGCGGCAGAACAAATCGAAGAAGTTGCAAGAACGGTGCCTGGCGTGGCGTCCGCATTGGCTGAACGTCTGGTCGGCGGGCGTTATCTTAGCGTAGATATTCATCGTGAAAAGGCCGCCCGTTATGGGATGACCGTCGGTGATGTGCAGCTGTTTATCACCTCAGCGGTAGGCGGCGCCATGGTAAGTGAAACGGTTGAAGGGATTGCCCGCTATCCGATCAATCTGCGTTATCCACAAAGCTATCGCGATAGCCCGGAAACGCTACGGAATCTGCCGATACTGACGCCAATGAAACAGCAAATCACGCTAGCGGATGTGGCGGATGTACAGGTGGTTTCTGGGCCGTCGATGTTGAAAACTGAGAACGCGCGGCCAACCAGTTGGATCTACATTGATGCCCGCGATCGCGACATGGTGTCGGTGGTGAACGATCTGAAAAAAGCGATTGCTGAAAACGTCCAGCTCAAACCGGGGACCAGCGTGGCATTCTCGGGACAGTTTGAGCTGCTCGAGCGCGCCAGTCATAAGCTCAAACTGATGGTGCCGATGACATTGATGATTATCTTCGTGCTGCTGTATCTGGCATTCCGTCGTTTTGGCGAAGCACTGTTGATTATTACCAGTGTGCCCTTTGCGCTGGTAGGCGGAATTTGGTTTCTTTACTGGATGGGATTCCATATGTCGGTCGCGACCGGAACCGGATTCATCGCACTGGCAGGCGTGGCTGCTGAATTTGGTGTGGTGATGCTGATGTACCTGCGCCACGCAATTGAAGCAGAGCCTGCGCTGGAAAATCCGCACACCTTTACCGTGGATAAACTGGATGAGGCGTTGTACCACGGAGCGGTACTGCGTGTGCGTCCTAAAGCAATGACTGTAGCGGTCATCATTGCGGGTCTGCTGCCGATTCTATGGGGAACGGGAGCGGGGTCTGAAGTCATGAGCCGTATCGCTGCACCGATGATTGGCGGCATGATCACGGCACCTTTGCTGTCACTGTTCATCATTCCGGCAGCGTATAAACTGATGTGGCTACACAGGCATCGCACCCAGAAATAACCCCTGATAGCGCTCACCTTCAATATACCGTGTTGCGTGACCAAATATTTACCCATCCAGGTATGAGTGAGTCATTAAACGATCTTTTTTCTCTCGTTCAATAATAAATATAGAGTCTGCATCTTTGCCCCACCTGTGTGGGGCTTTTTTTATCATATTGTTATACAGCACAATACTATCGAACAGCTATTCTGGGTTAGGATTGATGGGGGGAGTGCTGGCATTTGCAACGCCGCTTGTCACCTTGTCGTTTTTAATTACCACACCGGAAGCATGGGTTATGCCATTGGGTGATTCACACCACGGTTTTCCGTATTTATCGGGGGCGGGACGTCTGGTGCTAAAAGACACGTTAATGTTGGCTGGGCAGTGATGATAATTGCTGATTCTGCCCGAGCAATCGTTAAACAACGGTATTGAATTTTTAACGCTGTGCCCTCTGTAAGATAGTTTGCCACTCTAATTTAATTCGGTATTTACCGGGATCAGCATGATGCTGGCCTTTTTTATCACTTAAGTTAAATTATGATTGATATACCTGAATGATACAGTCTTCACTGTGAAATGAGACGTCATTGTATTGATATCAGTTGGCTAATGCCCACCCGCTGAATATCTTGCCTATAGGTTCAGCAAACACCCGTCCACGCTCTGTATTGTCAATCTCTTAGTTTTAAAGCATTTTTTCTATTTTATTTCTGTGCGATTATTGCTATTTATTATCTCAAAATCGCATTTTGAAAGGTCTTGTTATTCGCTTTTGTTATAGTAATTACGTAGGTTTGCATGGTTTTAGGCATGGCTTAAGCTAAAATTAATTCTGATTAAATGTTTTTACGTATCAATAAATGACGAAAGATAGTTAAAAACTTAAGTTTTAATCAACTGTTCGACATGGAATCCACTATGGTATTTAGGCGCCAGGGTGGATGCTGATCTCGCGTTTTTGTCTGTCATCAGACCGGGGCCGAGACATATCTTAAATATGGAAATAAGGGTTTTAGAATGAACTTTGGATTAGCAAAGGACAACAAGTTTGAGATCATCGCTATCCTTCGTGAAGAACTGCATAAGAAGACGAAGCTGGAAGTTTTATGTGAAAACACCAGCGCCATCACGCAGTTAGAAAGGATCGATTTTGAACGCTTTGTGGTCACCGGTCATGAAGACATCATTCCTGAAAAGATCCAATACTTTATCCTGCACAGTGACAGCGGGATTATAAAATTTAGCGCCAGATTTGAAGCAACCTCATCAACAGGTGCTGAGGCAGGATTATCCTACCTCATCCCGGATATGATTTTCTTTGCCCAACAGCGACAGAATCAGCGGTTTTCTTTTCTGAAGGGGTTCGATTTTTTCTGTTTTGGTCGTTACAAAAACGGAGAGAACTACTCACTTAAGATTAAAAACATCTCTCAGGGTGGCTGTGCGTTAATCGCTAAAGATGTTAATGCCCGTTTTCTTTACAAGGATGCAGTGATTAAAAATGCTGCTCTGGATTTTGATACGTTCGGCAGTTTTCAGCTTGATTTAAAAGTCATTGATGTCGTCGCGATCAACGAATTTGATGAGGATAATCAATTGTATTCCTGTCATCAGGTTTCTTGTGAGTTCGATTTTAAGAATCGTCGTGAAGAGGCTGAAGTTGAGAAAACCATTATTAAATTTTTAATGAGTAATAAAATTAGAAGCTTATAAGGAGCGGTGAACAGGATGTTGATGTGTGGCAGTGATAATTTTGTGGGCAACGGTATGTTTGCCTACCTGACAAGCAAACATGTGCCGATAAAAACATTCCAGTTTGAGGATATGTTGCAGCAGTCGTCATTATGCCAGCATCAGACAATGGTTTTTAATATCATTAACAATGAACAGCCGTGTTCCGCCATTGTGCAGTTTTTGAATAAAAACCGGTTCAAGTTTTATAATAGCGTCGTCGTCATCGTAGCTGATAGTTTGGTGGCGAAATTATGTATTGAATTATTATACGTTGAAAAAACTATAGTATTGACTGAGAAATCCTCATTGCGTGATTTTGCTCAGTTGGCTACGTTGTCCGCCGGGAAATGGAATCCCCGGCTGTATCGTTCGCAGAAAAGATTGACGGAAAGAGAACAACAAATCCTCAATCTATTGGTAAGTGGTTATTCTGCCAGGGAAATCTCTGAGTTGGTTAGTCTGAACTATAAGACTATTCAGGCGCATAAGATGAGGGTTGTCGCCAAGCTGGGACTGACCAATACGTCTGATCTGAATAAACTGATTGTCAGATTTACCCATAGCATGTCTTTTTTACCCTAACCTGGCTATTCTTTTCTGATGTAATGCATTAACAGCAGGTACAACTCGGGAGTGATTTTGACTGGTTTTTAATTTATAGGATTTGTAGAGGGAGAGGGGGAATGTTTAATTCCGATGAGGTGCTCACCGCGCTTGAAAAGGCATTGAATACCAGTCAGCTTTATATGGTTTATCAGCCTATTTTTAATTTACATACCGAGTGTATTAGCGGGTTTGAAGCATTAATGCGGTGGAACAGCCCCCAGATGGGTATGATCTCTCCTGATGTGTTTATTACGTTACTGGAAGACAGTGGCAATATATTTTCAATTGAAGATATGGTTGCCAGTCCGCCGTGGAATGTTGCGAGTACCTGGCCTGAACCTCTTGTATTATCAGTAAATATTTCTGCGCTTGAATTCTGCGATCCTCTTTTACCTCAACGAGTCAGACAAAACCTGGCCGCTTCCGGCCTTCCCGTTCATCGATGCCAGATTGAAGTAACGGAAACATCGCCGCTGTGTGACAGTCAAATAGCGGCGAAAAATATGACGGAACTGAAGGCTATAGGGGTCAAATTAGCGCTCGATGATTTTGGCACCGGGCACGCTAATCTTAATTATCTGTTGAAATACCCTTTTGATACCTTAAAAATTGATAAAGAATTTGTCACTGAAATAGAGCCCGACACTAAATCGACAAGGATTATTGAGGGCATCATTTCTTTAGCGCACAATTTTGGCATTGAAGTCCTGGCCGAAGGGGTCGAAACCCAGTCTCAACTGGATCGCCTGACGCAGATCGGCTGTGACAAAATTCAAGGCTTCTTCATTTCTCCCCCGGTGTCGGCAGAAGAGATTCCTTCACTCATCGCGCACTATAACCGTTAATCTCATCCCTCTTTGTTGTTCCCCTTAGTCTGGATCCTTTCACGTTGTCGGGTAGCGGCACCTGTGCCTTATCCGGCCTGCAAGAACGAACGCAAATCCGTAGGCGTGATAAGTGCAGCGTATCAGGCTGTGCTGTATTCTGGACCGACAAAAAAAAGCCCCCTGTGAACAGGGGGCTTGCGAGTTTATGCCTGCTTAAAACGATTTCTTAAAGCCAATGGACGCATTAACCGGCGCTTCAACCTGCGACTTATTGCTGCCGTTGCTGAATTGCGTACCCAATTCACCGTAGACCTGCAGATTACGGTCGATAGACCACGACAGACCCGCCGCAACCTCGGTGCTGGAGTACTGTTGTGACGATTCCAGCGTGGTAGTGGCGACCGCATTGCTGAAGTGCGTTTTATCTTTAGAGCCCAGACCCTGCCAGACGTTGACCCTGCCGTATGGCTGGAATTTGCCATGGTTGGTGTCGTAGTCCGCGACCAGACGCACGCCCAGACGCGCGGTAAATGAATCGGCGGTGTCCATATTTACTCTCGTTTGGGTTACACCATCCAGCGTGCTGTTATCGAAATCGCTGTATTGATAGATCAGCTGGGCCTGCGGTTCCAGGCTCCAGGCGCTGGCACCTAAACGGAATGCTTTACCCACTTCAGTTGAGGCCGTCAGCGTATTGCCTTTGACGGTGTAAGAGCCGTTGTTACCCGATGCCGACAGACGGGATTTATGGTTCCCGTATTGCAGCACGTTATCGACATACATACCGTCACCCGAGAACCAGGTGGCATAACCGCCAACATAAAACGCGTTGTCGTCGATATTACCGCCTTTGCCGTCGCTGCCAGTCTTCGTACCTTTCACATTGCTGTCGATATCCAGAATGCTGGTATACATACCGGCTTTCCAGCTTTCATTGGCGTACATATCGACGCCGACCTGAATACCCATGGTATGGGAGCTGGTTTGTGTACCGACTGCATCATCCAGTTTGGTTTTACCGGAATAACCAATCATTCTGGCCCATGCGCGGTTGTCTTCATCAAGACCCGGTTTAACCTCATCACCCATACGTTGGTGCATGTTGCCTAACAGACTGATGTCGCCCTGGCGAACCACGCTGGCGAGACCGGAGTACAGCATGGTTTCCGGACGGTATTCACTCCTCAGGTACCAGTTTTCACCCTGACCTTGCGCGTTCCCTGCCTGCAACTGATACTCAAAAGCACCTGCAGCCATGCGTTCAGAGGCAAGATGGAAAGCATCCCGCGTGGTTTGCGCCGTGGTGGTTGCGCCGTTGAGCGCCGTAACCACTTCAATCCCGTCGCCGACCGTCGGGGCACCCAGACCTGAACCGTCAACATTCAGCAGCGTACTGCCGCTGGCTTTACCGCCATCAATAATCAGGCGGTCGGCAATACCTGCGCCACTACCATTCTGGATAGCCGCCATGTTGATGGTGCCTTTTTCGCCGGTGTAATCCCCTTTGACGGTTAAGGTTGTGCCAGGTTGCTGGCCGATGAGCGACACATCACCACCGTTGTTGAGTCCTGCTACCGTCTGGTCGTAACCCTGTGTATTCAGCGTCGTGTTTGTCGCAACATAGTGATGTGATGCTGAGCTCAGCGTATCGGTATTACCGGCCTCGAGGACACCGTTGGCAACTAATGTTGCGCCGCTGTAGGTATTGGAACCTTGCAGAACGGTGGTGCCGCTACCCGTCTGATACAGTTGACCTTCACCGCTGATATTACTGGTTAATTCCAGCGTATCGGCACGATCGATATTGAGAATACCGTTATCAACAATATCTCCCTGCACGCTGCCGATATTGCCGCCGTTGCCCAGTTGTAATACGCCCTGGTTAATCGTCGTACCGCCGGTGTAGGTATTATCCAGCGTCAGCGTCAGTACGCCTTTGCCGGTTTTAGTCAATTGACCGTTACCTTCGACTTCCGTCAGCAGGGAGACATCATAGCCGTTCGTGTCGAATGTCCCGCCGCCGGATTCCAGCGTAACCTGACGCGCGGTATCAAACGCGTCGCCATATTTCAGCGTACCACCGTTGAAGGTGATCCCGGTCTCTGCTGCCCCGAGGTTGGTATCACCTGCCACTTGTAACGTACCTGACGTAATCGTGGTCCCACCGCTGTAGGTGTTATCGCCAGTGAGAATCAGCGTCCCGAGGTCGCCTTTATTTAAACCGCCAGTGCCGCGGATCACGCTGTCGATAGTGGCGGTATAGTTGATGCCGTCTACTGTGCCATCGCCGACGCGAATCAGCGTATTGGCTGTATCGGTGGTGATGGCTTCACCGCCCACGCGATAACCATCGGTAGCGAACTGCGCGCCGCTGATGATGACGTCGCCTTTGCTGTTATCGACGGTCACATTACCGGCTTCCCCCTGGAAGACGGCAAATGCGGCATCGGTAAACGGTGCATTCAGCGCGCCTTCTGGCGTAGACTCATCCGTCGTCCAGTTGTCGTTCCCCTGGCTGGATTGCCAGATACCATCACCGCCGTTGATGACGCCGTTATTTTTCAGCTCGCCATTTTCACCGCCGGTGCCGTCCCAGAAGCGCAGCGTCAGCCCGGCATGGTTGACCAGGTTAACCTGGTTTTTAACCGAGGTTTGTACGTACAGGCTGTCTGCGGCTTCCGGCGCGTTAGCAATATCCATCACATTGTTGGTCAATGTGCCGGTGTAGTTGATGACGCGATAAACACCCACGTCGAAGCTACCGCCTGGTGACGTCTCAATGTTGAGCTTACCGTCGAGCGTCAGGTCGCCATTCACATCAATCAGGTCGTTGAAGGCTCCGCCTGGGGTATAAGCCTGACCGAACTGATAATCCAGTTGTGCGTTATCGCTGAGCGTCAGAGAACCGGTGGTCAGTTTGCCCACGCTGTTGATGGCAGCACCGGCGGTAATATGACCGTCGTCCAGAACATCAACCGCGCCGCCGATAATACCGTTACCCCCGAGCGTCGCCCCGGATTTCACTGTGACCTGACCGGTAGCGGCGGACTGATTACCGTTAACCAGTAGCACACCTTCGTCGACATTGGTGGTGCCGGTATAGGTGTTGTCGCCTTCCAGGGTCAACGTGCCGGTACCGATTTTCACCAGATTGCCATCATTGCCACTGATCACACCGCTGATGGTGTCATCAAAGTTCAGGTTACCCAGAGACAGGGATTTATTACCCAGCTCAACGTTACCTGCGCCGGACAGCGAACCGATGGAGGTTGCGCTGTTCACCGCGCTGATGTCGACCATACCGCCAGCCTGGTTTTTGACAACGGCGTTTTCAGCCATTGCCAGGTCAGCAAAGGTCATCAATCCGCTGTTGGTAACATCGGCACTGCCGCCGCTGGCGTTGTCTTCCAGCGCCAGCGTACTGTCTTCCCCGACGTTAACCGTTGCGTCACCGGCGGTGGAATCCTGCGTTAATATCGCTTTCGCTTTGCCGGTCAGATTCAGTTTGGCACTTGCGGCAGTCACGTTGTCAGCCAGCGTTAACAGGCTGTCGGCAATGTTCATGGTGAGCGATTGCAGGCTGGTGTCTGTGCCGCTGACGTTAACTGTCGCACCTTTATTAACGGTAACGGTGCTGCTCGTATTGCTACCAAAGGCGCCGGTTTTGCTGACGTTGACGGTCACATTGTTAGCATTACCCGTACCGGCAACCTCGGTTTCTCCTTTGTAGCTGTTCGCTCTGTCGAGCGTCAGCGTACTGCCCGCATCGCTGGAGCTGCTGGTGATTTTCAGTTTGCCGTCACCGGTGATATCGCCGGTTGGGGTGAAGTGGTGTGAGTTCAAGTCGAACACTTCCGCATCGGTATTTGCGCCCAGCGTGATGGTGCGATTGGTACTTAAATCTGCACCCAGTTGCAAGGTTGAGGCGTTGTTAATCTCCAGACCCGTTCCGCTTTGTCCGAGGTTTGTGTCCGAAGAGATTTGCAGCGTACCGCCATCGATACGGGTACCGCCACGATACTCATTATCACCGCTCAGGATCAGACGACCGAGGTCGGTTTTCACCAGTGTCAGCTTATCGCTGGTGCTGGCCTCACGGATGATGGATTCGATGGTGGCGGTATAGTTTTGACCCGCACCACCGGCCCCTACGCGCAGCAGCAGTTCACCGGTACCTGGCGTTTGACCTGCGTGCGTCGCATTTTCTGTGGTGGCATAGGCGTTGAGTGCGTCACCTTTAACGACATAGCCATCGGCGTCAAACTGCGCCCCGGAGAAGTTGACTTCACCCACCGCATTATCGACGGTCACAGTACCGGCGTTGCCAGTAAAGACGGCGAACGATTTCTGTGCCCACGGCGCATTGCCGTCGCCGGTTGCCGTCGTCCAGTTGTTATCGCCCTGGCTGCCAATCGCCATCCATTTACCATCGCCGCCATCAATATTGCTGTCACCTTCAATACCCGTTGCGCCGTGGCTCTGGCTCACGGTCGCACCGTCCCAGAATTGCAGAGTGACGCCATTGGCGTTGACCAGGTTAACCTGCTTATCGATGGAGGTCTGGACAAAGACGTTGCTCTTATCCTGGCTGTCCGGGATTGTGCCCAGATCCAGCCCCTGGTTATTCAGCGTGCCGCCGTAGTTATAAATACGGTACACACCGGGACCGAAACTCCCGCCCGATGACGTGGTGACATCCAGAGTCCCGTCCAGTTGCAGATCGCCTTTGACGTTGATCAGGTCATTAAGCTTACCACCCGGTGTATAGGCCTGGCCCAGCTCGAAGGCGGAAGTCGTTTTGTTGCCAAGCTGCAGATTACCGTTAATGGATAACGTACCCGCACCGCCGTCACCAGCGCTAATCGTTGTGGCATCGTTCATCAATACGTTGCCGCCGATAATGCCATTACCACCCAGTGTGGCAGCATTGCTGACGGTGGTGATACCCGTAGCAGCACTCTGGTTCCCATTGACCAACAGCGCGCCGCTCGTGACGGTAGTGTCACCTGTATAGGTATTGTTCCCGCCCAGACGCGTGGTCCCGCCGCCGATTTGTTGTAACGCGCCAATACCGGAAATAATGCCGTTGAGCAGTACGTTATTGGCGCGATTAATGGTGAGTATGCCGTTATCGATAATATTCGACACCGCGCTGACTTCACCGGTATCTCCGCCCGAACCTAGCTGCAGCGTGCCGCTTTGATCAATGGTAGTGGATCCGGTATAGGTGTTGTTGGCGGTAAATACTGTGGTGCCGCCCGCCGCACGTTCAAATTTCCCGCTGCCGCTGATGGTGCCGTTATAGATTTGAGCCTGGTTATTGTCGCCCGTTGTATCAAAGATGACTTTGCTGGCTGCATTGTTAGTGGTGATGTTGTAATCGCCAATGGTGGCGGCATTGCTGCTGGACTCACCGTGGTCGCCAGTACGCAGTGTTGCACCGTTGTTGACGGCGATGGTTTTGCTTGTCAGCGTCAGGCGATCAACGATGCGCATATCGGCCTGGGAGCCTGAAAGCGTGAGTGAATCCCAGCCTGCGCCGATATTGGTGCCAGTGCTGAGGTTATCGCTACTCAGGCTGCCGATTTTGGCACCCGTGCCATGCGTGTTCGTGAAGGTGAGGGCGTTACCTGCGCCTGCTGCGGTGATGATATGGCGCGTATTGCTCAGATCTACGTTACCAATATTGGCTTTATTGTTTCCGCCGGTTCCCGCGAAATTCATTTCGCCTGCAAAGGTACCCTTCGACCAGTTCACGGTATCGTTGCCGGCACCCGTGTTGATGACGCCGACCGTTTCGATGCCGTTGATATTGATGGTGTCATTACCGTCACCGGACTGAATGGCCACGGCGGTATCGCTGGCGGCACGGATAGTTCCAGTATTGGTAATGGTTTTACTGTTCGCACCGCTGGCATCAATCACCGGCCCATTGATGCTGCCAGAGATGATTTTCCCATTGTTAGTCAGCGAGTTAACATTTTTCGCGATAATGGCTGAATCACCGGTGCTGTCCTGCACGGTAATATCGGCGCTGGTCGTGACATTACCGTCAGTATTGGCACGAATCCCACTCCCCGTGGCATTACCCGCCGCGTTATGTACGAGCACGGTATAGCCGGTACCAATATTCAGATCGCCCGTCACGGCGCTTCCGTCGCGTTGTTCAAAAGCAAAACCGGTTCCGTTGCCTGTCACATTCAACGTATTGTTTGCGCCATCTTTTACATTCAGCGCAACGCTGGTACGGATACCAGAGCCATCGTTGGCATTGATGGTCACATCGTTGAGTGTAATGTCGCTACTGTTGGCGTCGTTCTGGATCCCCGCACCCGTACCCAACGCGCTGATGCTAACGCCTCTGGCCGTCAGTGAACCGGCATCCTTATCCAGGCGAATACCGTCGGCGGTGCCATTGGTGATGATGGAATCACCGGCTGAGGCAGTAATGTCCAGTTCGGCGCCGTTTGTCAGCAGAACGCCTGCTGTACCATCGTCAACCTTGATTTTCCCCAGCCTTTTGATCTGTGCATTGGCACCCGAAGCGCGTACGCCAATACCGTTGCTGACATGCAAATCGCTGGATGAATTATTGGTTAAACGTCCGCCTTGTTGCACATCGACACCGATGCTGTTGACACTGTCGAGAGCTATAAGCGATTTTGCATCGAGAATAATATTCCCCAGATTTTTCGCCACGTAAGCGATAACCTTTTTCCCGTTGGCATCAGAGGTAATGCTGGCGTCAGAGATTAGGGTCGTTTCGACAGGATTACCCTGGGTGGAGCCGTTTAAATTATGCGCCTGGCCGTCAACAATCCCGGCGGTGGTCTCTTCACCGGTCAAATGGATGGTGGTTTTATCGCTGATATTACCGCTTGCGCCGCCTTCAATCACAATGGCAGATGCGCCTTTACCCCCGACGTTGAAGGTCGCTTCACCGGTTTGAACGACGGTGTTATTCCCGGTACCCAGCACACCTACAGAGTTATTACCGCTGAGTGTCAGTTTAAGATCAGAAGCCGTGCCGGTTATCGGATCGTTGCTGTTACCGGCAAATTTAGCGCCCTCAGCAATACGGAAGATAGTGGTATTGGCCTGGCCATTATCATTCATCTCCGTCTTACCAATATTGGCAACGGCATTGGCACCGTATAAGAAATAACCTATCTGGTCGGTGCTGTTAAACACAGGGCTGCTGTCGTTATTGATATTCGCGGTTGCACTGCCGCGAACGTGTACCCCAATATCCCCGGTACCATTCAGCGTAATCCCGGAAGAGATATCCGCAACTGCCTGCTTGCCGGCGGAGCCTTCGACCCAAATGGCATAGTTACGTTCGTTGGTTCCGCCTTCACCATCCACCGTAATTTGACCGGACTGGCTGGTGGTGACTTTGGC
This sequence comes from Citrobacter sp. U14242, assembly GCF_046555775.1. Classification (NCBI taxonomy): domain Bacteria; kingdom Pseudomonadati; phylum Pseudomonadota; class Gammaproteobacteria; order Enterobacterales; family Enterobacteriaceae; genus Citrobacter; species Citrobacter sp. U14242. The sequence goes on along the minus strand of NZ_JBKGLW010000003.1, from coordinate 111,130 downwards.
ATCTGTACTGTCTGCACGAACATGAATACCGATATTATTCTTGCCGTTAACATCAATCTGGCCGTCATTACGGATAGTCTGACCGGCATTTGCACCGCTGTTATGCACCGACATCCCGTAATTTTGCAGCCCGGATGATTTACCGTTGACCGAGATAACACCGGAGTTGATGACATCCCCGGTCGCGCCAGCAACCAGTATGCCTGCTGCGTTACGTACACCGGTACCCAGGGTAATATTCCCTGCGTTAGTCACAGTCCCTGTACCGCGCGCATGGATACCGGCGCTGAGGTTGGAGCCGCCAGTTAATTCAACATCCTGGGCGAGGTTGGAACCATCACGGCCGAGATAAATCGTGGCGTCCGCGCTGTTCTTGAAGGTTGCATTATCGGCCACTTCAACACCGTAGGCTGTACCTTTCCCGAACGAGGCTCCGTCGGCGTTACCGTCCACCACATTGATCGTTTTGTTGTTAACCCCGACAGAATCCCCCGATAACTGCATCCCGATGGCCAGCGTAATTGGCTTTGTTACCGTGGTGTCGGTATCCCATGGGTTGGCGGCGGAGGCGGTGCCATAGTTACCCGTTGTGATAGCCTGGTTAATGATGCCATCGTTGGTAATGATACTGTCCGCTTTGCCCTGCATACCGATAGCACCATAGCTATTCAGAGCCTGTCGCCCATCTTTATCGATGAATAAGCCGGAGTTGATGGTACCGGTGTTGGTGGCCGTGGCGTTTTCCGCCAGCATACCAATCGCCAGACTGTGTCCTGTGGAGGTACGCAGTGCGTTGAGAGAACCCTGGTTCGTAATGACGGCGCCATCCGTGCCTTTCATCACGCCATTAATGCTGCCGTCTACCGCCAGTACAGAGTCTTTTGTCACGGTGCCGGTTGCGCCCGCGCCATGCGCGTAAACGGCGTGCAGCTCGGTATTACCGATCGTGGCGTTATTGGTATGGTTTTGGCCATCCTTCCAGACCTGGTATTTCCAGTCAACCGAGCCGGTTACCGTATCAGATTGCAGAACGCTGCTAATCAGTTTCGCATACCAGTCTTCGACGTCCTTGAGTGACATGGTAGCGCGATTGGCATCCAGCATCAGTTGCAGCTGGCTTACCTTTTGCCCCTGAGTATTCAGGACTGCGGCATCGTTTTCACCCAGCAACCAGTCGTTAAAGTCACCGAGTTCCTGGGTATTGGTGATGTCGAATTCCTGGGTGCCGGTTTTCACCGCATTACCGTCGCTATCGTATCCGTAGGTATCGATAGTCAACACTTTGCCGAACTGGTCCATTGTCTGAGAACCATTAAAGGTTTCGTTCGGGACGACGGGTGCGGCGCCAAAGGAGATGTAGTTATCGGAAATCCAGTTAACCTGGCTACCTGTGCCGCTGGCTTCAAGCAAAGAGCTGTTTTTGGCAAGAAGCTTGATGGTATTTTCAGCATCGCGGGCATTCTTCTGATCGTTGCCAATGTTCAGATTGGCCGTTGAACCGTTGCTGGCCTGCGCAATGCCAAAGTTGTTATAGATTTTAGACAGGGTAGCGTCATAGGTGTTTAACGTTATGCCATCTAACGGGGTTTTGGTCAGATAGCGAACCAGTTCATCGGTGTTGTAGACCTGCATATCTGCCGGGGCTTGTATTGCAGGGTCAATGACGGTGATTTTGTCATCTTGCGCAGGCGTCGTCTTTGGCTGGTTGTAATAATACTTTGCCAGTTCTTCAACGGTTGTAATCGGGGTGGTAACGCCCCCAATGGTCGCCGTGAGGGTGATTTTTTGTTGTTGCAGCAACTGCTCAATAGTCGCCGACTCAATAATACCGGTTTGACCTTGATCTATCTTCGGTAATGCGCCAGTGACGTTTAACACCGCACCGTTAGTGGCGTTCTGGTAGAGGAAGCCATCATTGTGAACGTCGTCATTTGTACCAGGCTGAATGACAATATTATTATAATCGACAGAAATATCATGATCGCCGATGTCGTCTGCCGCCACGAGTGGTGATGCGCTGATTAATGCTGTTGCTGTTAATACAGCAACAGTTTTACGTGAACTGCTTTTTTTCTTACCTCTGGTTAATTCAGAGACGACAACCCATATGCCGAGTGCCGCGTTCCAAATAATGCTGTAAACCTTATTCATATATAACCCTCGTTTACATTCCTGTTATGTATGTGTTAATACGTTGAGTTGTTGGCTATGGTTGGCACGCGGATGTGCTACCCGGTATGTCGATTTTCGAAAATAGAGATCCCTTCCGGGCTATGCGGAATAAAAAACGAGCCGAAAGAAAACCTGTTAATAATTAACCGTGATTACTATCCTTAAATAAGTCAGTTACGGCTGGCTATAGTGAGAAATGGTGTACTTGAGCCGGGTATTACTTTTACCCAGTTTTCTGGCAATATTGCTTTTGTACGCCCCGATTGTTTTTTCACTTTTTTGCGATACTCCGGCGATTTGTGTCAGTGACCACCCCCGGGCTAACATCATCATCACGTTGAATTCATTGGCCGTTATTTTTGTTTGCAGTTCTTTGATATTGCGTGGCTTTTTGTTTTTTGTGATACAAGTGATTGTTTGCAATAGCTGATCAAGGCTGGTGTCCTGATCCAGGAACTGCAGGGCCATTCCGCAAACAGTTTGAAAAATAGAAAAAGTGGTTTCATCGGCTAAAACGATGACCGTTGTAGATGGTCTTAAAGCCATGTTGCGGATAATCCTGGCATATTTTAAAAAATCTGATTTGTCAGGGTTAATAATGATGCAATCCGTTTCATGAGATAGCGTTTGGACGGCAGAAAGCGTCTGGGAGGAGTGGTACGCGATATCAATATATAATGATGAGCCACGGAGGATTTCTCGCATGCCTAGCCAGGGGTAAATTGAGTCACCCAAAAAAATAGCTTTAGACATACCGATCTCCTTGAAATTTTGGTGCAAGCAGTCGCCTCTTTTTTTAGTTAAAAAAGAGTTTCTCGCGATGCATGAAATGTTAATTAATGCTCGTATGCCCTAAATAATTCCAGTTACAGGAAGTCCGGGAGATAAATTCCCAGGCGTACAGATACTATGTGGCTGAGGTGAACTAACGCAGCCAACGCATATGTAACTTGAAGTATGATGGGTATATTTTGCTCTTTGCTTTGAACGCATCCTTATTTATTCGGATATCAACAGATATTATCTGTCTTTATTTAAATCATTAACTATTCTTAAAGTGGATATTACACTTTGTTAAAATTTAAGATAAATCGTTTATATCACCTCTGTGAAGATCATTGATAGATTTCGCTTATTGATCGGCGAGGTTTAGTGTCCATCGATTCGATAATGACAGGGGATTCCTATAGGTTTAGAAGGGGGATATTGTTAATTATTATTAATTTCAAACAGATATATGATTTTCTTAACAGAGAAGGAAATAACCAGGAGAATTCTTACTCAAAGGCCGGGCAGGGAAGGAGGTCAATGTTCTTGAGAAGAAAATATTGTTTAATTTGAATTAATGGGCTGTAAATGAAAATAATTTAGATTTATATTCTATATGTTTGTGGTTTTTAAGGTGTTTAATCTAAAATAAGCTTTTCGTGCTTAATCTAAAAATCAGTCTTGCAGCCGCTTTTTGTCTGCTTTTTGTTCGCTCATTTTCTCAGCCAGCCAATAGCTCTTGCTCCACTTGTTGTACTTGCATTTCCAGCGTATTGCGGATTTCTGTCAGTGCCCGTTGCTGATCGGAGAAGTAGGCCTCTTTGTCTGTTACTGAAGTGGCAAGACGCCAGGCGTTTTCCGCTTCCAGATCGCGAATCTCTTTGAGCAGTGCATTAATTTGCTCCCTGAGCTGCTGAATCTTGCTACGTAAATGCTGCAGATCGTTTAGCCGGTCACTTGCCATCATCGGTTCGAGTCCGGTTTGTAACTGGGTCAGCAAGGCTCTGACCGCGGCCAGATCGGCATTTTGTCGTGCCTGATTAAGCTGCACCATCATCTGATGGGCTTTCTCTTTCAGGTCATCCGCTACCACGTCCGGGTGGCAAAGACGACTGGCCTGACGCCACAGGCGTTTTAATTCATTACGTTCATCCGTTGAAAGCCGCTGGTCGCGGGTGTAACGGTGCTGAGCATCCTGCTGTTGCTCCTGATATTCATCATATTCATGGCTGGCTTCCTCCTGTGCCTGACGGGTTGCGCTGTCGTCCTGGCGAGAAAAGTCGTTTTCAAGTTCACGAATTTCCGCCAGCAGGGCGGTGATAAGCTCAGTCTGTTGCTGAATGCGCTGGCGAGTTTCCACGGATTCGCGGGAGTCCGAACTCAGATTTACCCAGTGCTGCTTGAGTTTCGCCAGTTGATCAACGGCCTGTGAAATATAGTGCTGGCAGGACTGATAATCTTTTTCCCGACGTTTTCGTTCTGCTTCCTGCCTCCGTTGCGCACTGGCAGCCAACTGCTTACGCAGTTCGAGAATCCGGCTCATCAACGGTCCGAGGCGAAGATGGTACAGGTCATTGAAATCATCGAGGATTTGAATACGCGTGTTGCGCTTATCAATCAGATCACGCAGTTGGGTTTCAAGCGCTTTCAGTTCGAGCTTACTGGCGGCAATGCCGGGGTCCTGCCACGTTGATACTGCGCGCTGGGATTGTAGCCAGTGTGTAATTTCACGCAGGGCATCGCCGAAACGCCGTTCTTCAATCGCCTGCACGATGGCGCCGGGAATGACTGGCAAAGGTTCATTTTTCAGATGCGCCAACTGCTGGAAAATAATCTCTTCATCTTCCAGTTCGATAGCGCTTTTGACGATCTCAAGTCGTTTAATGATCTTATTCATGACAGTCGTTGCCTGGCGTGGTTCAAAAAAGAGTGACTGAACCACGACAGCTTCACCCGTTTGAAAATGTTGGAAAAACAGTAAAGTGCATTCTGTGGCCTGCGATGCCTTTTCGTCCAGAATAATTCACTGTAATTATGAAAAAGCGGTACTACCGCGCACTTCTTCGCATCTTTAAACCCTCGTTTCATCTTTTTTATTCACCGGTTAATTATTCTTGATCTGATAAAGATAATGCGTATAGTTCTCATTATCTTTTGTCATTAACAATCTGCGTGAACTCTGGTAAGGATCCCGACAATGAAAAAAACAACATCCGCTCTGGCATTGCTGACTGCCGTTGCATTAAGCGGCTGCACAGCTAACGCCACGCCAGCCAGTAACCCGGTGGCGCAGGAAAAAACAATCGCACCGGCAGCAACGGATATTCAGCAGCGCGCACTGGCTGACGGCCTGTATGAAATGGCGCTGAGCCCAGCGGGTGATGCGCTGTACGTTGCCAGTGCGGAAGGGTTCAAAGATGTACAGGGTGGGGTCGTTTACAAGCTGGATCCGCAAACGCTGAAGACCATCGGTCTGAGCCACACCGATCTGAAAAACTTTGGTATGGCTCTCTCGCCAGACGGTAAAACAGTGTATGTCACCAACTCCCTGGATGGAGGGGTAAGCGCGCTGAATACCGCAGACGGCAAAGTGAAGAATCGTGTGCTGTTCCCGGAACGTAACCCGCAAGGTTTCCCGTACGGCGCGCGGCAGGTACTGTTGCATAACGGTCTGCTCTATATCGGCGCCGTTGCCGAACCAGCGGTGATCTGGGTTGTTGATGCCGAAACGCTGAAACTAAAAACCCGGATTAAAAACACGGGTAAATGGATGACCGGGCTGCATTACTCAGAAATGACACAGCGTATTTATGCGGCAAATGGCGGTGGTGAAATTCTGGTTATCAACCCGCGTACTCAGCGCGTTGAAAAACGCTGGCAGCCGCTGGGCGATAAACCCGCATTGCTGCTGAATATGGCGGAAGACCCGCAAACAGGTCGTCTGTTTGTCACCGACAATTCCAAAGCGAAAACGACATTGGTGTTAGATATTCATACGGGCAAGCTGCTTAAACAACTGGATATCGGGGATTCGCTGGCGGTGAAATTCAATGCGAAGCGTAATGAAATCTATATTACCCAGCGTGATTCCGGAAAATTGCTTAGCCTGAATGCAACGGATTACAGCGTGAAGAAACGCTGGGATCTCCTCCCCAATCCCAACAGCCTGTTACTCTCTGCTGATAGCCAAACCCTGTTTGTCACAGTGAAACAGAAATTCAATAAAGACCACTCCACCTCCGCGCCAGATAACGTGGTGCGTATCGACCTGAATAAATAATAACAACACGTTGCCGGAGCGCTCTCCGGCAACGTCGTCAGACTTTGATCAGCAAGCTAAGACCGTAGCCGATGTTGTCGCCAATGATGCGAGCGTGCAGGCGGTACAAGGCTACGATAACGTCACCAACGAGAATTACTGGTCAGGTATTGATGATACCGGGACTTATCTGTTCCAGGGCGAGCCACGCACGCTGAAGGTTTCTGCCAGTTACGACTTCTGATTTTTTTCCTGGGCCTCGGTGCGTTGGGCAAGGATGCCCGGCGTATCCAAACGATTGCGCCTTGCGACAACCAGGTTGAAATGTTAAAAGAAGCCCCTTCAATAAAAACCACACAGGGGTAGGGCGTGAAAAACGCGTCAACTGCATCTGACACCAGCGTGTCTGATGCCGCGTCGACGAATGAACCGACGCTTCAGCGGGGGTTGCAAAACCGCCATATTCAGTTAATTGCGCTGGGCGGCGCAATTGGTACAGGCTTGTTTCTGGGAATCGGCCCGGCTATTCAGATGGCGGGACCTGCTGTATTACTCGGTTACGGTGTTGCCGGAATCATCGCGTTTCTGATTATGCGTCAGTTGGGCGAAATGGTGGTTGAAGAACCCGTTTCGGGATCGTTTGCCCACTTTGCCTATAAATACTGGGGGCCGTTCGCGGGTTTCTTGTCTGGCTGGAACTATTGGGTGATGTTTGTGCTGGTTGGTATGGCAGAACTCACCGCAGCCGGAATTTATATGCAGTACTGGCTGCCTGATGTCCCAACCTGGATTTGGGCCGCGGCTTTCTTCGTGATTATCAATGCGGTCAACCTGGTCAACGTGCGTCTGTATGGCGAAACGGAATTTTGGTTTGCGCTGATCAAAGTCCTGGCGATTATCGGCATGATTGGCTTTGGTATCTGGATGCTGTTTTCCGGCAACGGTGGCGAACATGCAAGCATCGATAACCTCTGGCGTTATAACGGCTTTTTTGCGACTGGCTGGAACGGACTGATCCTGTCGTTGGCGGTGATTATGTTCTCGTTTGGTGGTCTGGAGCTGATCGGGATTACCGCTGCCGAAGCGCAGGACCCACAAAAAAGCATCCCGAAAGCGGTAAACCAGGTGGTGTATCGTATTTTGCTGTTCTACATCGGTTCACTGGTGGTGCTGTTAGCGCTGTATCCGTGGGTGGAAGTCAAATCGAACAGTAGCCCGTTCGTAATGATTTTCCACAATCTTGATAGTAACGTGGTGGCATCTGCGCTGAACTTTGTCATTTTGGTGGCTTCGCTGTCGGTCTATAACAGCGGTGTTTACTCGAACAGCCGCATGCTGTTTGGCCTGTCGGTACAGGGAAATGCGCCGAAGTTCTTAACCCGTGTCAGCCGTCGTGGCGTACCGGTGAACTCATTGATTCTCTCCGGCGCGATCACGTCGCTGGTGGTGCTGATCAACTATGTGTTGCCGCAAAAAGCCTTCGGTCTGTTGATGGCGCTGGTGGTTGCGACGCTGCTATTGAACTGGATTATGATCTGTCTGGCGCACCTGCGTTTCCGGGCAGCAATGCGTCGTAAGGGGCGTGATACTCAGTTTAAAGCGTTGCTGTATCCGGCGGGTAACTACTTGTGCATCGCCTTCCTCGGCATGATTCTGGTGCTGATGTGCACCATGGATGATATGCGCCTGTCCGCTATCCTGCTGCCCGTGTGGATCCTGTTCCTGTTCGTGGCATTCAAACTGCTGCGTCGCAAGTCCCGCTAATATCTAACCGATCTCATCCTGGTGATGAGATCGGACCTTTCTTCATGCTACCGATTAACGCTGAAAAACGCCTGCCAGTGCGCGAATGTCATTTCCGGTAGGGGATTGATGAATGCGTAAACCAAACTCTTCGACGACGGCAAAAATATGGTCGAAGATATCAGCCTGAATACTTTCATATTCCAGCCACACCACCGTATTGGTAAACGCATAAATTTCAATCGGTAAACCGTGGTCATCTGGTGCAAGCTGGCGCACCATTAATGTCATATCTTTGCGAATGCGCGGATGGTGGCGTAAATATTCGTTCAGATAAGCACGGAAGGTGCCGATATTGGTCATCTGGCGATGGTTCAATACGGACTCCGGCGCATCTAATTGCTGGTTCCACTCGCTGATTTCCTGGTGACGCGTGGTTAAATAGGGTTTCAGCAGGTGCGCTTTATGCAATCGCTGGCGTTCATCTTCATCGAGAAAATGAATGCTGGTCGCATCGATGCTGATGCTACGTTTAATGCGTCGACCACCGGAAGCGGACATCCCGCTCCAGTTTTTAAACGAGTCTGATACCAGCGACCAGGTGGGGATAGTGGTGATGGTGTTATCCCAGTTGCGGACTTTTACCGTGGTTAAGCCGATATCAATAACTGCGCCATCGGCACCATATTTCGGCATTTCCAGCCAGTCGCCCAGCTTGAGCATATCGTTGGCTGAAAGCTGAATACCGGCGACCAGTCCGAGGATCGGATCTTTAAATACCAGCATTAAGACGGCGGCCATCGCACCCAGACCGCTTATCAGGATGGCCGGTGACTGACCAATCAGCAGGGAAATCATCAGAATGCCGACGATAATCGCGCCGATTAACTTGATGCCCTGAAATATGCCTTTCAGCGGCAACTGCGATGCGGCGGGGAGTTTTTGCGACAGATTGAGAATAACGTCGAGCAGAGAAAATACTGACAGCAGGGCGTACATCATGATCCACAGCTGCGCGCAGGTGACTAATATTTCTGCGGCTTCACTGCCTTTTTGTAGCCAGAGCGCGGCCTGTATATTGACAATGATACCTTGCAGCGTGAATGCCAGTCGGTGAAATAACTTGTTCTGCGTGATGATTTGTAGCCACAGGCGGGAGCTGGCGTTGGCGCGCTTTTCAAATGCGCGTAATACCACCCAGTGCAAAATAACGTGAACAATAATGGCGGTGATAAAAATAATGCCAAAAATCATCACCAGCGAGGTGGTGTGATTCATTTCAATGCCGAGGTCTTCTACCTGAGATATCAATTCCTGCATAATGTCTCCTTAATAAACAGCGGTCTATGATGACCGCTGTGTGGAGCTTATGCAAATGTGGGGATCAGACTTCTGTCAGCGTCGTTTCTTGCGGCAGACGTGATTTTGGCAGGGCAGCGTTGAAGTCTTCTACGCTGTGATGGCCCACCGGGACCACAACAACGCTGGTGTAACCTTTTTCTTTCAGACCAAACTCGGCGTCGAGAACTGCGGCATCAAAGCCTTCAATCGGTACGGCATCCAGGCCCATCGCCGCAACACCTAACAGGAAGTTACCCACGTTCAGATACACCTGTTTCGCCATCCAGTGAGCGTCATCTTTGAGCTCTTTGCGGTGCATATCGGCAAAGAACGTACGACCTTTGTGGTTGGCGGCTTTGGCTTCTGGCGTTGCGAAACGACCATCAATCTCTTCCTGATCCACCACGCGCTCCAGCCACGCATCATCCATCGCCGTTTTGGCGCAGAACACGACGACGTGGGAAGCATCCAGCATTTTACGTTCGTTGAACACAAAGCTGCCGGCTGCGGATTTAGCCACCCGCGCTTTTCCTTCGTCAGTGCTGGCAACGATAAAGTGCCACGGCTGAGAGTTGGTACTGGACGGACTAAACTGCAGCAGTGTTTTTAATTTTTCTGCTTGCTCAGCGCTCAGTTTTTTATTCGGATCGAATGCCTTAGTGGAGTAACGTTTTAAGGCGACAGAAACAATATCCATAACTACTCCTGGTGGTTTTTCGTACCCTGCGGGTGCGTTTTGTTTCAGCAGGGTACAGGGTTAGCGGGAAAATGATAAGACCGAAAAATGCAAAAACACTTATCGACGCTAACGATAAATCAGCCAGGACGCAGACGTTTTTGATCCCGCTTCGGCAGGCCGTCTACCACCCGATGCCATGAGTCGTTCACCAGGTCAGTCAGTAATGACTCGTTAATATCATCGCCGGGGTAGACGGATATCCAGTGCTTTTTATTCATGTGATAGCCCGGTTCGATACTGCGGTAAATCTGCTGATTCAGCAGTGATTTTTGTGGGTCTGACTTCAAATTAACCAACGGACGGCCGCGTTGCTCTGAAACAATCATAAAAATCTTACCGCCGACTTTGAAGACATCGTATTCCGGGCCGAACGGCCAGCATTGCTCGGTAAAAGGGAGTTCGAGTGCAATACGTTTAGCACAAGCATGTAGCGTTTGGCCGTCCATTATTTTTCCTCGCGGGTGAGTGCGCGCCACATGGCCTCAAACCCCATCGAAATGTAATCATTCGCGCGGGCAGGATCGCGGGCGGCGAATTCCATGGTTGTCTCGGCAAGTGAAAGAAAAAGCCCATCACCGAAGGCACGATATTCGTCAGACATAAATTCAGGGCGAACGGAACGATGACATAAATCGCGCAGTTCCGGGAACATATCGTCAGCCTGCTGTTCGGTTTCTTTGCTGATTTTCTCGCTGACGGCAAGCTGACGGATAGTGCGATGTCCACAAGTATGGTTCAGACCCCAACTGATGTAGCTGTTCCAGATGTAGTGAGTCATGGTTTTGGCATCGGTCACTGAACGGTCCAGATTGGCCATCATTGACTGGCACATATCGTGCTTTAAATGGAGATAAAGCTCGTTGATCAGGTCATCTTTTGTCGCGAAATAGCGAAACAATGTTCCCTCTGCGACACCTGCATTCCGGGCTATAACGGCGGTAGAGGCCGCAATACCTGATTGTGCAAATGCTGCGGTTGCAGCTTCCAGTAATGCCTGTTTTTTGTCTTCACTCTTCGGACGAGCCACTACACTTTACCCTTAAGTCTGTAAAAAACATGATTGAATCACGGCCTTTACCGCACCGCAACGGCGAATGTCAAAGATTGAAAATCATCTTGACGACGAACTTTCGATTTCTATAATGAGTGCTTACTCACTCATAATCAAGAGTCAGTCGCGCAATCCAGCGGAAAGGGGCGCGTTTAAGGTCAGGATATGAAGCGTCTCACAGTTTGTGTGGTTGTTATTATGCTCATTGCCGCTGCAGCAAGTTTACCGTTTGTATTCAATGCCGGATTTGGTCAGGTGCCGCAAGGAGCACAACTGAGTCAGGTTGAACAGTCGCCACACTATCGTGATGGACAGTTTCATAATCAGGTCCCGACTCCGGGCTATACCGGCAACAAAGGTATGTTGGCGGCCTGGTGGGAGTTTCTGGTCGCGAAGCGAGAAAACGCGCGGCCCGCGCAGCCGTTACCATTGGTTGCGACCGATCTCGCCAGTTTATCGCCACAGCAGGATACCCTTGTCTGGCTGGGGCATTCCTCGTGGTATTTGCAGTTGGCGGGCCAGCGTATTCTTATTGATCCGGTGTTTAGCCATTATGCCGCACCGTTTTCATTCCTGAATAAAGCCTTTGCCGGTGAGTATCCGTGGACCGCGCAGACGATGCCGGAAATCGATCTTCTTATTATCTCGCATGATCACTACGACCATCTGGATCTCGCCACGATCAAGGCTCTGATGCCGAAGATTAAGCGCGTGATTACACCGCTTGGCGTAGGTTCACACCTGCGTTACTGGGGAATGAACAGCGAGATCATTGAGGAACGCGACTGGAATCAATCCGTCAAAGTGACAGATTCACTGATCGTCCATGTACTGCCTGCCCGCCATTTTTCTGGCCGGGGGATTAAACGTAACCAAACGCTGTGGGCAAGTTTCATGTTTGAAACGCCGGAACAGAATGTTTACTACAGCGGAGACTCCGGTTACGGACCGCATTTTAAAGCGATTGGCGAACAGTTCGGCACGGTCGATGTGGCCATCATGGAAAATGGCCAGTATGACCATGACTGGAAGTTCATTCATATGATGCCAGAAGAGACCGCCCAGGCCGCGGCCGATCTGCGCGCGAAAGCGGTATTACCCGGACATGCGGGTCGCTTCGTTCTGGCGAAACACACCTGGGATGATCCATACAAAAGACTGGCACTCGCCAGCCGCCGCCAACATTACCGATTGCTGACGCCGATGCTGGGTGAGCCGGTCGCACTGTCCAAACCGGACCAACAGTTTACGGCCTGGTGGCAGCTGGCAACGCAATGAACAGAGGGGAGAGCATGATGACGATTTCTGCTCAGGTAATTGATACGATTGTTGAATGGATTGATGATAATTTGAATCAACCCTTGCGCATTGATGATATTGCACGCCATGCGGGGTATTCAAAATGGCATCTGCAACGCCTTTTTCAGCAGTACAAAGGTGAGAGCCTCGGGCGTTATATCCGTGAACGTAAGCTATTATTAGCGGCACGCGATCTGCGCGATACCGACCAAAAAGTTTACGATATCTGCCTGAAGTATGGTTTCGATTCGCAGCAGACTTTCACGCGTATTTTTACCCGTACGTTTAGCCAGCCACCAGGGGCGTATCGTAAAGAAAATCACAGCCGCACACATTAACGGTATACGGGTTCTCGCGGGTCTATTCTGCCAGCGAGAACCAACGCCGCCAGATGAAACGCAGCACAAAATACTCAATCACCCCGAGAAGCAAGAACCACAGACAAAACAACAACGTATAAAACTGATTAAGATCCATTAAATGAAAGGTTGTGACTAACTTTTGCGCCAACGCCAGGCCAAGCGAAGGGGCGGGCAGCAGCAGGCAGGAAAGCAGAGCCAACAGCAGTATCCCGGCTGCGGTCATCAGTGATTCAAGCGGGTGTTTCATGGCATTGTTAAACTTGAGTTAAAAAGCCATTGTCCGGGATATCGTTGGTTAACGCAAACGTCGCGCTTAATGCCCCGCCCAGATCTCACAATGTTTTTTCACCAGCCCACTCAGCGAACCACCGTTTGCCACAAAATCACGCATGTGCCGGACCTCATTGTGACCCTTTTTCACCTGCTGATGTAAGGTGTTTATGGCACTGGCAGCCCCCACTTTTTCCGCCGACGCTGCGACAGTGTCCAGTAAGCGTAGCGTGTTATCCGCCAGGCGATGGTGATCCCCGGTATTCACGTCGGTGAGTATTCCTTCCATACCAAAACGACAGGCCTGAAAACGGTTGAATTTGTACAACAGATAATCATTTTCCTGATGCCTGAATGGCCGTTCGGTGAGTAACCAGTGGGCGGTAGCCTGAATAAGCCCGGCTATGTTGAGTGCATGCTCAAGGGTCAGCGGGGTATCCATCACCCGCACTTCTACCGTACCAAAGTGTGGGCTGGGGCGGATATCCCAGTGCAAATCCTTAATACTGTCAACGATGCTGGTCCATGCCAGTCGGCGAAATAAGCCCTCAAATTCCTGCCAGTTGCTCACCCACGGCATCGGGCCATTATCGGGAAATCCGGAGAAAATGTTCAGCCGCGCGCAGGCAAATCGCGTGTCGGCTTCCTGCATATAAGGTGAGGCGGCAGAGAGCGCAATAAAATGCGGAACAAAGCGCGACAGGCCATGCAGCAGGTAAATGGCGTCGTCACCGTTGGCGCAACCGATATGAACATGCTGACCGAAAACCGTTGCCTGCTGAATAAGGTAGCCGAAGTTCTCCAGGTTCCGCCGATAGCGTTCGTCATCACACACTTCCTGACGCTGCCATGTTTGAAACGGGTGCGTACCACCGCCGCAGATTTCGAGGTGATGCGCTGTGGCGGCGCGCAGAACAAGGTGCTGCATGGTGGAAAACTGTGCGGCAGCCTGGTCAATATCGCGACACACCCCGGTCGCCATTTCCAGCATACTTTCGGTGATATCGTGCTTCACCTCGCCGACAGTGAGTTCTGACTTCACGGCGTCAATCAACCTGGACGCGTCCTGACTCAGATCGTAGCCCGGAGGATTGATTACCTGCATTTCCAGTTCAATACCTAACGTGAAGGGGTCAGAGATATGAAAATCGGGAAGTGACATCGTGTTCCCCTGAGCGTTGATTTTTAATCAGTATAGAAGGGGTGGTGATTTTCGGTTCTGCGTTAAAAATTCCTGACCGGTACTTTGAAGGCGAAATGGCGGGTGCTATAACTTGGTTTTTGTTTGCATAACAGGGGTTGAACAGTGCCAGAGATAAATCGGTATGGGCAGACGGTGGGTGATGCCCTGCCAGACTGGAATGGCGCAACCGCGCTGCCACGGAGTGTGCTTATTGGTCAATATTGCTGTCTGGAGCCCCTGAATGCTGACCACCATGCTGCCGATTTGTTTGACGCCTACGCGCAGGCACCTGATGAACGTGACTGGACCTGGCTTGCCAGCACGCGTCCTGCGTGCGTAGAGGAGGCCGCGCGTTGGGTCACGGACAAATCAACGGATGCCTCTTTGGTTCCCTATGCGGTGATTGATTTACAATCCGGGCGCGCCGTGGGGTTAGTCTCATTTATGGCGATCGACCTTGTAAATGGCTCGGTCGAGATAGGCCATGTGACCTGGTCGCCACGCATGAAGAATACGGTATTGGGCACCGAAACCGTCTGGCTGCTGCTGCGTCAGGCATTTGCGCTGGGCTATCGCCGCGTGGAGTGGAAATGCGATTCTCTTAACGTCGCATCCCGCCGTGCGGCGGAGCGTTTAGGGTTTATTCATGAAGGGCGTTTTCGCCAGAAGATGGTGCGTAAGGGTCGCAACCGCGATAGCGACTGGCTATCAATGATTGACGATGAGTGGCCACAGTGTGACGTTGTTTTGCAGCGCTGGCTGGCCCCGGAAAATTTTGATGCGCAGGGGCGGCAGCATCGGTCACTGGCGGCGTGCAGAGCAATTTAAGTTAACGCCCGCAGTTTGTGATGTCTGCGGGCGAATTTCTGTTACCAGCAGATAAATCCACCATCTACCACCAGGTCGACGCCGGTACAAAATGAGGCTGCATCGCTGGCAAGAAATAACGCCGGACCTGCCATTTCTTCCACCCTGGCCATTCGCTGAATGGGTGTCTGACTTTCAAATTCACGCGTCTGATGAACCATCTCCGGACGGGTATTCATCGGCGTGGCGGTATAGCCAGGGCTGATTGAGTTCACGCGAATACCTTTCCCAATCCACTCCATCGCCAGGCTTTTCGAAAGATGTATCACGCCAGCTTTAGAACTGTTGTAGTGAGCCTGTTCCAGTCCCCGGTTGACAATGATTCCGGACATGGACGCGATGTTGATGATCGAACCGCCGCCGGATTCAATCATCAGTTCTGCCTCCGCTTTACAGGAGTTCCATACGCCAGTGAGATTGATGTCAATTACGCGTTGCCACTGCTCGCTTTCCATTTCCAGCGCAGGATTGGCGTTAGCAATACCGGCGGCGTTTACCGCGATATTCAGGTGTCCGAAGCGCTCTTTTGCCAGCGCAACTGCAGCGCGCAGGTCATTAAGCTGCCGGACATCGCCCGAATAGAGAGCAG
Organism: Citrobacter sp. U14242; assembly: GCF_046555775.1. NCBI lineage: Bacteria > Pseudomonadati > Pseudomonadota > Gammaproteobacteria > Enterobacterales > Enterobacteriaceae > Citrobacter > Citrobacter sp. U14242. The sequence continues at coordinate 95,487 of NZ_JBKGLW010000003.1, read as the reverse complement.
CCTGCCCGCCAATGGCTTCGATATTATTGACGGTTTCTTTTAGTCCGCCGTCTTCGCGCAAGTCAAAGCAAACTACGCGAGCACCCGCACTGGCGAGGGCATACGCGATAGTCTGACCGATGCCGCTGCCCGCGCCGGTCACGAAAGCGACGCGCCCTTCAAGGTTAAACAGTTGTTGAGCAAAATCTTTTGCGATCATAGTGATAACTCTCCCTGCAAATACCCTTACGGGCGTTACGACATAATCAGGCCGCCATCGATATTGATGGTCTGTCCGGTGAGATAACGTGCATCGTCAGAGGCCAGGAAAGCGACCAGTCCGGCGACATCCTCAGGTTTACCCGCACGTTTCATGGGAATGCCTTCAACCCATTCCGCCATCAGTTCACCTTTGCCATAGCGTTTTTCCTTCGTGCTGAGGATTTCGCCCCATACTCGGTCGTTGTAATCCCACATTTCACTCTCAATAATGCCCGGGCAGAAGGCATTGACGGTGATATTCCACGGAGCCAGTTCATGTGCCAGACTTTGAGTGATACCGATCACGCCCATCTTGCTGGCGGCATAATGCGGAGTGTAGATAAACCCCTGGCGTCCCTGACCGGAGGACGTGTTAATCAGGCAGCCCTGGTTTTGTTTAACCATATATTTTGCGGCTTCCCGGCAGCAGAGCCACACTCCGGTAGTGTTGACGGCGAGGACTTTTTCGAAATCCGCTTTCGGCATGCGGTCGAAATAATCGATAGTGATGACACCTGCGTTCTGGATGGATACATCAATGGTGCCAAAGCGCGCGGCGGCCTGTTCATACAGTGATTGCACCTGCGCCTCATTGGTAACATCAACCTGCAAAGACAGAATGTCGGCCTGGTAACGATGACGCAGTTGTTCAGCCGTTTCGTGGACGCGCTCGGCGTTGGAGACCATCACCAGTTTCGCGCCATCGCGGGCGAAACGTTCAGCGATGCCCGCGCCAATCCCCCGGCAGGCGCCGGTGATGACAACAGTCTTACCCTGAAAATCACGTTGCATATTCTTATCTCCTGAATAAGCCGGGCAACACACGTCCGGCGGAATGATGCTGCTTAACTGGATACGGTATTGGCTGAAGGTGTCGCCGTCTGCTTTTCTTCATGGCGGCGCATCAGAATGACCTTGTTCTGTAGCTTTTGCTGGAACTGATCGACGACTACGGCGGTGACAATAACCACGCCTTTAATCACCATTTGCCAGAAATCGCTGACACCCATCATCACCATGCCATCCGCCAGAAAGACGATGACGAAGGCACCGATAATGGATCCGGAGACGCGCCCGCGCCCCCCGGCAAGCGCGGTTCCGCCCAGCACAGTCGCGCCAATGGCATCCATCTCAAACATGTTGCCGGTCATCGGGTGTGCGGTTTGTAACTGGGAAGCCACAATCAGCCCGACAAAAGCGGCACACAGCCCGGAGAAGGCATAGACAAATATTTTCGCTTTTACGATAGGTACGCCAGCCAGGCGCGCAGCAGATTCGTTCCCCCCGATAGCGTAGATATAGCGACCGAGAGGGGTTTTGGTGGTGAGCCAGTACCCCAGCAATAAGAAGGCGATCATCAACCAGATAGGCAGATAAATCCCCAGTAGCGTGCCTGAACCCAGCGTGGCAAAACCGGTGTTACCCAGCGCTTCCATACCGTTGAGGTTGGGGTAGGTGCTACCGTCATTAAACAGCAAGGCTGACCCCCTGGCGACGTACATCATGCCGAGGGTACAGATAAAGGGGGCAACACCGAAGCGAGTGATTACTGCGCCGTTAACCAATCCAACAATGATGCCGAAGATGGCGACACAGAGAATCACTTCTGGCACGTTGAAAAAGAGAATATTGCCGCCCCAGATGGGCAGACCGTTAGTGAGCAATGCCCCTGCAACCATGCCGCAAATACCTGCCACTGCGCCGACGGAAAGATCGATACCGCCAGTCAGGATCACCAGCGTCATACCAATCGCCAGTAGTCCGGTGATCGCAACATGCTGGGTCATAATCAGCAGGTTAGATGTGGTCAGGAAATTCGGTACCATCACGCTAAAGAATGCGATCACCAGCAGCAGAGCGATAAACGTTCTGGCCTTCAGCAGGTACATATAAATCATATATTTCTGGTTCATGATGGATTCCAGCCTGATTAATCTTGAGGTGTAGAAGCCGCGATCAATTTCTCGCGAGTGACCGCATGGCGAGGGACATCTGCGGTAATGCGGCCATCGGCCATCACCAGAATTCGGTCCGCCAGGGCCATCACTTCATCCAGTTCTGATGAGGAGAACATCACCGCCAGCCCTTGCTGAGCCATTTTGCCGATCAGGTGATATACGTCAGTTTTGGCACCGACATCGATGCCACGAGTAGGTTCATCAAGGAAGACCACCTGTGGCTGCGTCATTAATGCTTTGCCGAGGACAACCTTTTGTTGATTGCCTCCACTCAATGAGGTAATAGGCAGCTCGGGATCGCTGACTTTGATGGCTAGCTGCTGGATCATATTCTTCACGCTGGCCTGTTCTTTATGCGGGTTGAGCCATTTCCAGGCACGGCGAAATCCTTTCAGGCTGAAGTCAGACAGCGTCATGTTGGACTGAATTGACATCATCTGAATGACACCTTCGCCCTGTCTGTCTTCTGGTACCAGCGCCAGCCCTTTTTTCAGTCGGGACTGAAAGTGGGCTTTATTAATGCATTCACCGTTGAGCTGAACATTCCCACTCTGGCAAGGCATCAATCCAACCAGGCCTTTGAACAGTTCTGTACGTCCTGCGCCCAGCAGACCGTAGATTCCAATCACTTCACCTTTACTTAAGCTAAATGTTACGTCATTGAGCTTATAGCCACCGCTGGGATGGAGTGCTGTGAGTCCCTGAACAGTAAGGATCGTGTCACTTTTTGGTGCGGGCTGATAATCGAAATGTTTTTTCTTATCGCCAACCATTTGTTCAATGATCCATGGAATGCTGGCATCGTTGACCGTTCTTTCACTGATAAATCGGCCATCGCGAAAGATAGTGATGTAGTCACCAATTTCCATCAGTTCTTCAAGACGATGAGATATGTAGATGATGGTAACGCCACGCCGCTTGAGCTGTTCAATCACATTGAACAACACCTTTACCTCAGACTGGCTGAGGGCAGACGTTGGTTCGTCCATAATTAGCACGCGCGTATCTTTGGAAAGGGCACGGGCAATCTCAACCAGTTGCTGGTGGCCAATCCCGAGTTCATCCAGGGGCGTATACGGATCAACGTCCAGCTCAAGCCTTTCCAGTAAAGATTTAGCCAGTGCATACTGGTACTTTTCGTTAATTCTCCCTTTCTGAAAGAACTCATTAGCCATGAAGATGTTGTCCATGACGTTCATATTTGGGAAGAGATTCAATTCCTGGAAAATAATGCTAATGCCCTGTTTTTCAGCCTGATGAGTTGAATTCAGAAAAACGGGCTTGCCGTCCAGAAAGATTTGACCGGATGATGGGCTTTCAACGCCAGCAAGCATTTTCATCATGGTGGATTTACCGGCACCATTTTCTCCGATCAGCACGTTTACTTTATTACGATATACCCGGTAATTAACGTTATCTAATGCTACTACCCCAGGATAGATGCGTGACAGATCGCGGGTTTCGATAATAACGTCTGATTCGACTGGATGGGGAACGATGATATCTTGCTGTTGCATTTTATTGTCCCCTCATCATTTCTATTTTTGCTGGTGTAATATCCGGAAGCGTTTGCGGAATATCCCACGCAGAAAAAACACCATAGACTTGTGTTGATTCACCCGTTTTTAGTTGCGACGCTTGAATCATTTTTATCGCTTGTTCGTTAATGGCCCGACCATATTCACCAAATAATACCTGGTCGTTGAAGTCGCCATAGCTGGTGCCTTTATAAGCATCGCGTAATTGCGTGCCTCGCAGGGTTGGGCCAATTTGTACGATAATATTGCTGCCGCTTTTATCCGTGATAGTCATTTTCCCACTGCGGGACGTGGTATCAAGATGGCTAATTGGCCCCTCTACTTTCACGTAAAAGATACAGGGATTTTCTTCCTGGGAGCGGTAGCCAAGGTTTTTACAGGCGCTATCAATGTCTGGCTCGGTTTGCAGCGCGGCCATTAATTCAGCGACCGGACGAGCCTGCCCAACAATTTGTGGGACAATTTTGCTTTGCCACGTTTGGTCTATATTCGCCATATTGGGGTTTGGTGGAGATTTGAGATCCGCCAGCTCTTGCTGCGAGACGATGCGACATCCTCCGACGGTCAATACGGCCAGCGCCAGCCAGACTTTTTTAGTCATAATATTCTCCTTTGCGCCTCGTGAGAGGCGCAATAACCCGAGATCAGGATTTGATATTGAAATCCTGGACTTTATCTGCGTTATCTTTAGTGATGAGAATGCCGCGGAACATGACGCGTTGTTTAGCTGGTTTTACGCCATTTTGCAGGTAGTTATCCAGATCCGCGACGCCCTGTGCAGCGATCGCCTGAGCCTGAAGCATCACCGTGGCTTGAAGTGTTCCTGCTTTTACCGCATCACGTTCGTCGTTGCTGCCATCAATGCCAACGACAATAACGTCGTTACGGTTGGCTGCTTTGAGCGCGGCGATGGCGCCAAGCGCAACAGGACCGTTGCCGCAGATGACACCTTTAACGTCCGGATGTGCCTGCAGAATGCTATCCATAATACGTTTACCGTCGATAAGCGTACCTTTTGCATCCTGTTTGGCGACGCTGGTCATGTCCGGGAACTGGTCAATAACCTGGTGGAAGGATTTAGAGCGAGTAACGCAGTTATTATCAGCCAGGTTACAGGTCAATTCTGCATATTTTCCTTTTTCGCCCATCTTCTCAACAAATACGTTGGCCACCTCAGAACCAGCCTGGAAGTTATTATGGGTGATTTGTACAAGCGCAACATCATCAACCGGAATTTCCCTGTTGATTAATATGACAGGAATCCCTGCTTTTTTTGCTTTTTCAATTGCCGCAACACTTGCGGTTGAGTCTGCATTATCCAATACAATACCCTGGACTTTTTTTCCGATGGCGGTATCGATTAATTCATTCTGTTTTTTAACATCTTCACTGTGCGAAAGAATCGTGGTTTTGTAACCTAACTGTTGTGCTTTTTCACTGGCGCCTTTTGCCTCAGAGGCGTAATAAGGGTTATCCAGTGAGTTAACCATAATCATGATTGTCCCTTTATCTGCGGCATGGGCAGTAAAAGACAAAGCAGTCAGGGTTGCAGCAGTTAGCAGCGTTAAACGTAATTTCATGACAATGTTCTCTCTGTGTTGTTATTGTCGGGTACGGTGAAACAACGTAAAGCCTGAATTCTTTTATGGGCCGGAGTTCTCCTTTTATTGTTGGTAAAAAATCGTCACGTATTTTCCCTGGTGAGGCGTCAGACGGACGAGGCCGGTTTCCATAATGTTCTGTCTACCGCATGGCGCCATTCTTGCCATCTTTTTTGCAGACGATGATGACGCGTCATGTCGGGTTGAAATGTGCTGTGTACGGTTAAAAAGGCTTTTAAATCAGTGAGCGAACCGGGGTGAAGTGCTTTACGCGCCAGTAATGCAGCGCCAATGGCCGAAAGCTCCGGTACATCGCTGCGCATCACCGGACAACCCAATAGGTCTGCCTGATATTGCATTAGCCAGTCATTCCTGGTCGGTCCGCCATCAACCATCAATGCTGACAGGCTAAAGTCATTATGCTGTTGCATCGTGACCACGACGTCGGCGATTTGATAAGTAATCGACTCGAGCGCGGCGCGAATTAAATGCGCCCGCTTTACACCCCGGCTGAGTCCGCAGATAACGCCACGGGCGCTGTCATTCCACCAGGGCGCGCCTAGCCCGGTGAGGGCAGGGACAAAATACACGCCGAGCGTTGATTCGACAGATTCAGGAAGGGTATTCAGCTCGTGAGTGAGTTCGGCGTCAGGCAGCTCGCTGAGTCCGGTGCTTTCTGCCATCCACGCTACCGCATCGCCGGTGTGTGGAATATTTCCTTCAAGACCGTAAATGATGCTGTCGCCGTCATGCCAGGCGATAGTGGTCGCCAGCGCACCAATATCACTCTGCGCGGATTTCACCGGTGCCATTACAGAAGAGCCTGTGCCGTACGTGGCCTTAACGCATCCCATCTCGCCGAGAGCATGGCCGAACAACGCGGCGTGCGAGTCACCGACCATCGACATCACCGGAATGCCGTCCGGGATCCCATTCAGTCCACGGGTGTGACCAAATAACCCGCTCGATGGTTTGATTTCCGGCAATGCGGCGCGAGGAATGTGGAACAATGACAGCATGGTGTCATCCCATTGCCCGGTGTGCAGATTGAGTAACTGTGTGCGTGCGGCATTGGAATAGTCGCAGGAGAACGCTTCGCCGCCGGTTAAGTTCCACAGCAGCCAGCTATCGATTGTCCCAAGACAGATCAGTCCCTGTTCCGCGAGCTGTGGGCCATCAGTCACCGATTCCAGCAGCCAGCGCATTTTAGATGCTGAGAACAGTGGGGCTATCGGCAGGCCAGTCGTTGTTTTAATCAACGGCTCTTTATTATCCTGACGTAATGCCTCGCAGTAACCTGCGCTGCGGGTACATTGCCAGGTGATAGCGGAATTCAGCGGTTTACCTGTATGACGATACCAGCCAATCGCGGTCTCTCGCTGATTACTGATAGCCAGTGCTGCCACATTTTCTGCCCCAGCGTGATTAACCGCTTTGGCGATGACGTTAATGGAGGCGTCAATCAACATCTCGCCGGATTGTTCAACCCAACCTTCACGTGGCGTTTGAATCGCCAGCGGCTGAGAAAACTTGGCCACGACGTTGCCCTGTGCATTAAGCACGACCGCCTTCGCGTTGGTCGTACCTTCATCCAGCGCAATAATGAACTCTTTCTTCGCTGCACACATAGATTATCTCCTGAGCCACGTAGCGTTCCGGTTTAGAGGGTAGAGTACCCTTAACTGTCGTTTCATTACTTCATCATGCCTGGCCGTGACGTCGTGTTTTTTATTATTGAATATATATTCGATGTTGATTATTTATTTAATACCTTAGCCAGATTATTTCCGTTGGGCTACAGGAAAAATCATCAATTGTGCTGAGAATCACACTTACACAGACAGGGGAAGAGCAGGGAGAATAAAAAATTAGCTGGAGATGAATCCTTTCAGTTCATTGAAATATAATGATTTTATGGTAAGCCTTTGCCGTAATTATCATTTATGCAAAGGCTAAAAGAGGTATCAGAATCAGGCTGTAACCAGCATTCGGGCGGTAGGGTAGTCGGTGATCAGTACGTCGATATAGCCGCCATTTAATGCACCCTTAATCGCGGCAACTTTATCCGTTCCCCCTGCCAGTGCCACTACATTCGGACATTTTTTCACTTTGTCGAGAGCCATACCGATAACCGGATCTTCATCATCCGTTAATACCGGTTGACCATTTTTGTCATAGTAGTGCAGACAAATATCGCCAACGGCACCGCGATCGGCCAGGACTTGCAGCATATCTTCGTGATAGTAGTTACCTGAGGTTTTCAGTAACTGAGAAGGTTCCAGAATACCGACACCAACAATAGCAATATCGACATTATCGAAGCGAGAAATGACGTCAGCGACGTCTTTACTGGCGATGAGGCGATTTTTCTCTTCGACCGAGCCTTCGATGCTTTGTGATGGAAGCAACCAGGCTTCACAGTTCAAATGTTGAGCAAGTGTCTGTGTCAGAATGGTCGCCTGTACGTTACCGTTAGGTCCTACACCACCCAGTAGTTGAATAACGCCGCCTGCTTTAAGATTTTGGGTGTGGACTTCATCAACCATGGCGCGAATTGTTGAACTCCATGAAGATACCCCGACCAGATCTTTAGGCCGCAAGCGTGTTTCCAGATAGTGTGCGGCGGCAGAGCCGATGGCCCGCTTGATGGTGTAATCACTGGCATCCTCTTCCGTATCCACCACAATTGCCTGCTTAAGCCCGTAGCGTTCCTCGATGCCTTTCTCAAGATTCAGGAAGATATTTGAGGGCTGGACGACGCTGATTTTTACCACGCCTTCTTTTTGGCAGCGGGTGATGGCTCTGGATATAAACGACTGAGAAAGCGAGAGAAGCTGAGCAATATCGGATTGTTTGCGTCCCTCAAGGTAGTAAAGGGTTGCGATTTTAACCAATAGCCGTTGTTCATCCTGCTTAGCCATATATTTCCCCGAAAATCATTTACGTACAGCCATTATCTTAGAGTGTTTTATCATACGCGAAAAATGACGACAGTTAAGTGTGATAAAGCTCTAACTTTAACCAATACTCAAAAACAGCTATGGACAAAAATAGAAAATGGGCCGCATAATTGAATAAAGAGTCATGCATGAATATATATTCATAATGACTTCAGATCAACTGAAGATTACCCGGCATCAGTTTGCATGCGGTAAGGAGGCAGAATGTTCCTGAGTTTGACGCAGCGCGCAAGCCTTGTGATGCAACGCCTGGGGATTTCTGGTTTTTTTAGTCCCTGACGGAATAAATATTCCATATTGAAAATAAATTCAGAGGTATTAAATGAATCCCTACAACTATGATGTCCAGACACTTGAGCGCAAAGCGCGGGCTGTGCGCCGCCACATCGTTAGACTGAATGCTAACAGCCCAGCAGGGGGGCATACTGGCGCAGACCTTTCTCAGGTCGAACTGCTGACTGCGCTCTACTTCCGAATGTTGAATGTTGCTCCGGATCGTATCAATGATGATGAGCGCGATGTTTATATCCAGTCTAAGGGGCATGCAGTAGGGTGTTACTACTGCGTCCTGGCAGAGGCGGGTTATTTCCCCATCGATTGGCTGGAAACGTATCAACATGCCAATTCCCATCTCCCCGGACACCCCGTTCGTCAGAAAACCCCGGGCATTGAACTGAATACTGGCGCATTAGGCCATGGTTTACCTGTTGCGGTCGGGCTGGCACTGGCGGCTAAGAAGAGCAACAGCGCCCGCCGCATCTTTTTAATTACCGGTGACGGTGAACTGGCTGAAGGCAGTAACTGGGAGGCGGCGCTGGCTGCGGCGCATTATGGTCTCGACAACCTGGTCATTATTAATGATAAAAACAACCTCCAGTTAGCCGGGCCGACGCGCGAAATCATGAACACCGATCCGCTCGCCGCAAAATGGCAGGCATTTGGTATGCAGGTGACTGAATGCCTGGGGAATGATATGGCGTCGGTTGTTGCCGCGCTGGAAGGACTGAAGCAGGAAGGTAAACCCAATGTCATTATTGCTAATACCACGAAAGGCGCTGGTATCTCCTTTATTCAGGGGCGCCCCGAATGGCACCACCGCGTACCGAAAGGTGAAGAAATTGAACTGGCACTGGAGGAACTGAGAGATGAGTAATGCAGAACACCTTGCAAACGTTATGGTTCAGGCATTTATTGATGCAGTAGAACGTGGTGTCGATCTGGTGCCGGTCGTGGCGGACTCTACATCAACCGCAAAAATTGCCCCCTTCATCAAGCAGTTTCCGGGGCGTTTGGTAAATGTAGGTATTGCTGAGCAAAGCATGGTTGGAACGGCTGCTGGTTTGGCCCTCGGCGGCAAGGTGGCTGTCACTTGTAATGCCGCACCATTCCTGATCTCACGAGCCAATGAGCAAATTAAGGTCGACGTTTGTTACAACAATACTAATGTGAAGTTATTTGGTCTTAACGCGGGCGCCAGCTATGGTCCGCTGGCGAGTACTCACCACGCGATTGATGATATCGCGATTATGCGCGGCTTCGGCAACATTCAGATTTTTGCCCCATCTTCGCCGCGTGAATGTCGGCAGATTATCGACTATGCACTGGGCTACCAGGGGCCGGTCTATATCCGCATGGACGGGAAGGCGTTGCCGGAGTGTCATGATGAAAATTATCGCTTTATCCCTGGTGCAATCGTGACCTTACGTGAAGGCGAAGATATTGCGCTGGTGGCGACAGGCTCGACAGTGCATGAAATCGTTGATGCTGCCGCGCTGTTGGCTGATTCCGGTATTCAGGCGACGGTGGTCAGTGTCCCTTCAATTCGACCGTGTGATACGAAAGCGCTTTTATCTGCATTACATGGCTGTAAAGCAGTCATCACCGTTGAAGAGCATAATGTTAATGGCGGACTGGGGAGTTTGGTGGCTGAAGTTTTGGCTGGAGCAGGGGCAGGCACGAGGCTGAAACGTTTGGGGATCCCGGATGGTGAGTATGCGGTGGCGGCCGATCGTGGCTGGATGCGTCAGTACCACGGTTTTGACGCACAGGCGATTGCAACACAGGCACGCGAAATGCTTTGAATGCTACTCTGTGGCCAGAGTCATAACGTGGCTATCTGAAAACCGCCACCGCACACGGTATGTCCGGGCGTGTGTCAGCAGGAGCAGTTGCTGTTTCTGAACACTGACAATTTGATATTGCAAAAACCCGGTGTTTGCCTGCTGTAAAGCTGGGGTCGCTTTGAAGGCGCTCTCTTTGGCGGAAAAAGCCAGTGTGAGCGCCTGCTCAAAGGGCAATCCACTCTCTGCTATCCATGCTTTTTCTTCATCTGTCACTATGCTGCTTGCCAGTTCCGCAGCGACCTGCGGCGAAAAAATGGCTTCAATGTCCAGCCCGACGGGGTGGCGTGAGACAACCGCCAGCGCCGTGTTTTCGCAATGACTGATACTGCCAAACAGGCCTTGCGGCCACAGGGGGCGTCGCTGCTCGCCGATGCCGGGCACCGTTTTGCTGCCATATTCACGCAGGGCATGCACGGCGGCAATACGTCCTGCCAGGTGTTCTGCTTTACGTTTACGTGCGCCAGCGGTTAGCTGGGCATGGTGAGGGAGCCAGAGCAGATCGTGTTCGTGAAAGCTGTTGGGATCAAATTCGATGCTCTGCAGCGAATAGCCTGCGAAAGGGATTGATGTGTGTATTGTACGCATGATTTTGTATCGTTTCCCTCTCCCCACCATGAGGAGAGGGAACAACGCTATCAGAAGTGTGTATTCACGCTCATGAACCACGTACGACCCGGTTCGTTATAGGTGTACGCGCCAGCGCCCGCCATATAATTTCCGGTCACGATATCGCCAGTGGTTTGCGCATTACCTTCACGCCACAGACGTTTGTCAAAGACGTTATCCACACCGCCGGTCAGACTGACGTTTTTGGTCACATCCCAGGTCGCGCTCAGGCCGACGATGCTGTACGGACTCACTTCTTGTGCCGAGCTGCCGGTCACCGGTTTACCCTGATAATCGTATTTCTTCGGTTGCTGCTTGCCGTACCAGGTAAAGGTGGATTGCAGTGACAGATCTTCACGAGCCTGCCAGCTCAATGTGGAGTTCAGCGTGTACTCAGGAATAATCGACAGACGCTCGCCAGTCTCTTTATTCTTGCTTTGCAACATGTAGGTGATGTTGTTGGTCCAGGTAACGGTCTCGCTAACCGGTACGTTCAACGTTCCTTCCAGGCCTTCTACCACCGCTTTAGGAATGTTTTCCCACTGATAGATATCGGTGTAGGTTGTTGTGGTCTTGCCCGTTGTTGCGTTTTTCTTGCTGATAGAGGTTCTGTCAAACGGTACCGTACCCGCTTCAATCTTGTTACGGTAATCGTTGCGGAACCAGGTGACGCCAGCCAGCCAGCCGTCGCGTTTGAACTCAAGGCCAATCTCTTTGTTGATGCTGGTTTCAGCTTTCAGGTCATCGTTACCCATCATGTAGCAGCCAATACCGCTGGCAGAACCGGTGGCATAGCAGCCCTGGCCTTTACTGTACAGAATGTAATTTGGGTTGAGTTGGTACAAGCTTGGTGCTTTATAGGCGCGTGCGATGCCCATTTTCAGCGTAAAGTCGTCGCCCAAACCTTGAGACAGGTTTAATGACGGGCTCCAGTTGTCGCCTACAATGCTGTGGTGATCGAAACGCAGGCCCGGCGTCAGCATGGTGCTGTCGGTCAGCTCCATATTGTTTTCGGCAAACAGGGAGAAGATCTCGGCTTTCGAATATGGGCTGCGATCGGTGCTACTGTAGCCTGGAATATTACCGCCCATAAAGGTCTGCGAGTTAGACAGCATGTCCTTCATGCGCTGCTGGTTCCATTCAGTACCCAGCGTCAGGTTTTGATTGACCAGCAGATCCAACGGAATGCTGATCTCACTGTGCAGCATGACGTCATTCAGGTCGGCATCGACATATTTTTGGGAAGCCGTCGGGTCGAAGATCCCCTCGGTTCCACCGGCCAGACCTTCCGGCGTGCGAGAGTTACGCGTGTGTTCGTACTGCACCCAGTTGCTGGTGGTGACACCATTATCCCAGCCGCCGTTCCAGGTCAGCGAGTAGTTCTGACGGTACAGACGGTTAGTTTCTTTACCGTAGTTATCTTTCACCAACTGGTTAGTGTTGGTATTTTGCGTGTCACCCGCGTACAGGTTGCCCTGGCGGCTATAACCCGCTTCCAGTTCCAGTGACTGCAGTGGGGCGAAATCCCAACGCACAATACCGTTGATGTCTTTGTTGATCACCCCTTCGCGACCGGCCGGTAAGGTATTGGAATACGTACCTGTACGTTCTGACTGATGGCCCTGGTTGATATCCCAGGCATCGGCCTGGGTTTTATCGAGGTTACCGTACAGACGGAAGCTGAAATCTCCGCCCATTGGACCATTCAGGCTAAAGTTGGTGCGTTTGGTTGAACCTTCGTCTTTGTGCTCCGGCGCGTTGAAATAGGTATCCCATGAACCGTGCCATTCACTGCTGCCTTTTTTGGTGATGATATTCACCACACCACCTGCCGCGCCGTTGCCGTAGCGTGCTGCTGCTGGGCCGCGCAGGACTTCAATGCGTTCAATCATTTCTGGTGGTACCCAGGCGGTATCACCGCGGGTATCACGCTCACCACGCCACCCCTGGCGCACAGAGTTGCGGCTGGTGACCGGCTTGCCGTCGATCAAAATCAGGGTATTTTCTGGGCCCATACCGCGAATATCAATCTGCCGGTTGTTACCGCGCTGACCACTGGTTGAGTTACCGGTCAGGTTCACACCTGGCATGGTACGGATGATTTCCGAGACGTCGCGAGCCGGAGGGTTCTTACGGATTTCATCTGCGGTGATGGTTGAAACGCCTGGCGCCTGCAGGTTCTGCTGAGCGGCGGTGACGACGATGGTGTCTTCATGAGAGACGGCGGCGCTATCGGTTTTATCTTCTGCCATTGCGGGCAGTGCTACCCCGTAAATCCCTAAATTGACCAATAAGGCCAGTGAATGAATCTTGTTGTTCATTGTATGTCCTGCTTTCTTTTAGCCACGAGTACCCGTGTGCCGTTTTGGGCACCAGGCCTGATGTCGCCCGCATCTGCGTAAACCCTCCGTTCCAGAAAAAGTACGCAGCGCCAGGTCGGTTTATAAGTGGTGAAAAACTGTGCGCGCTTCCCACAGCGCGTCAATACGCTATTGCAAATGCAAATAGTTATCAATAATATTATCAATATATTTCACGCAAATATATAAAATTTCACAATAAACATGGGGTTATGACGGTGACGGCGTTAATGATGGGAAGCGAGGCGTGGTGGCAGTCTAAAAATGGCCCGGAATGGGAGCGTGAAGACAACGGAGATTACCGCGTAACGTTCTGGTGGCGTGACCCACAGGGCACCGAAAAAGAGTCAGCCATTCGCCGGGTGTGGGTTTACATCACGGGCGTTACCGATCATCATCAAAATGCCGTACCCCAGTCGATGCGACGTATTGATGGAACGAATGTTTGGTGCTGGAGCATTTCCCTGAGCGCTAACTGGCGCGGCAGTTACTGTTTTATCCCCTCCGATCGAAACGATATTTTTGCCTCACTGGCACCGGGTGAAACGCCCGATCGTACTGTGCTACGCGAAGGCTGGCGGCAACTGCTGCCACAGGCTATTGCGGATCCTCTCAATACTCAAAGCTGGAAAGGGGGGCGGGGGCATGCGGTGTCCGCACTGGAGATGCCAGATGCTCCCGTACAGCCGGGATGGGATCGCCCTGAAAATCCTGATTCGCCCGCAGTATGCCTGCAATGGCACAGCGACCGGTTGGGTAATACGCGCCGGGTGTGGATTTTCACCACCGGTGAAGCCAACCCGGAAGAACGTCCCCTGGCTATTCTGCTGGACGGACAATTTTGGGCAGACAGTATGCCGGTCTGGCCTGCACTCACCTCACTCACTCATCGTGGCCAGCTTCCACCCGCGGTATATCTCCTGATTGATGCCATTGACACGCCGCATCGCAGCCATGAGTTGCCGTGTAACCCTGATTTTTGGCTGGCCGTTCAGCAGGAATTATTGCCGTTGGTGAAGACCACGACGCCATTCAGCGACGACCCGCAGCGCACGGTAGTTGCCGGGCAAAGTTTTGGCGGTTTGGCTTCGCTGTATGCTGGACTGAACTGGCCAGATCGTTTTGGCTGCGTACTTAGTCAGTCCGGATCTTATTGGTGGCCGCATCGCGGTGGTCATCAGGATGGCGTGATTATTGAACAACTGAAGGCCGGAACGGTAGGCGTTCAGGGTCTACGTATTGTGCTGGAGGCCGGGACCCGCGAGCCGATTATTTTTCGTGCTAATCAGGCGCTATTCGCCCAATTTCCCTCTGCACCACAGTCTATTTTCTGGCGTCAGGTTGAGGGTGGACATGATGCGCTTTGCTGGCGCGGCGGCTTAATGCAAGGGCTGATGACGCTCTGGCAACCGCTCACTGACACGCTTTAACCGGACGATGTTCCACGACAGGAGTTGAGTATGGAATTCAGTAACCCCTTCGATAACCCGCAGGGACAGTTTTACATTCTGCAAAACCCACAACGTCAATTCAGCCTCTGGCCTCAGCAGTGTTCACTTCCTGCTGGCTGGACGGTTGTGTGCGAACCGCAGTCGCAGGAACTCTGCCAGCAATGGCTGGATGCGAACTGGACCACGCTGATGCCAGCGAACTATGTCGATGTACAGGAGGCGCAATGACCCAGCGCTTACCCTTAGTTGCGGCCCAGCCAGGGATCTGGATGGCAGAAAAGCTCTCCACATTGCCCTCGGCGTGGAGCGTTGCACACTATGTCGAATTAACCGGTGAACTGAATGCACCACTGCTGGCAAAGGCGGTCGTGGCCGGTCTGGAACATGCGGATACCCTGCGGATGCAGTTCACTGAGGATAACGGTGAAATCTGGCAATGGGTTGATCCTACGCTCACCTTTGCTGAACCTGACATACTCGATTTGCGTGATGAATCCAGTCCGCACGAGGCGGCACGCGCGTTGATGCGGGCGGATCTGCAACAGGATCTTCGCGTTGACGGCGGTAAGCCGCTGGTCTTCCATCTGCTCATTCAGGTGGGAGATAAACGCTGGTACTGGTATCAGCGCTATCATCACTTACTGGTTGATGGCTTTAGTTTCCCGGCGATTACCCGCCAGATTGCTGCAATTTACACAGCGTGGCTGCGCGATGAATCCACGCCAGCCTCGCCATTTACGCCGTTTGCCGAGGTCGTGGAAGAGTATCAACAGTATCGTCAAAGCGATGCCTGGCAACGTGATAGCGCATTCTGGGCTGAACAACGCCAACAACTGCCGCCGCCGGCTTCATTGTCGAACAAACCGCTGCCGGGTCGCTCAGCCAGCGCGGATATTATTCGTATGAAGTTAACCGCGCCTGAAGGGTCATTTCGCCAGCTTGCGTCACGTATGCCAGATGTTCAGCGTGCGGATCTGGCACTGGCGCTGGTAGCATTATGGCTCGGTCGTTTATGTAGCCGAATGGACTATGCCGCCGGGTTTATCTTTATGCGCCGCATGGGATCAGCGGCGCTTACCGCTACCGGACCGGTGTTAAATGTCCTGCCCTTTGCTGTGAGACTTGATGCAGCAGAAAGTCTCCCTGCGCTTGCTCAACGGCTGGCTGGCCAGATGAAGAAAATGCGCCGACACCAGCGCTATGATGCCGAACAAATTGTCCGTGACAGCGGGCGTGCAGCCGGGGCTGAACCGTTGTTTGGCCCGGTGCTGAACGTGAAGATCTTTGACTATCAGTTGAATATTCCCGGCGTGCAGGCACAAACGCATACGCTGGCAACGGGGCCGGTTAACGATCTGGAGCTGGCGCTGTTCCCGGATGAAAATGGCGGGTTGAGCATTGAAATTCTGGCGAATAAGCAGCGATATGGCGCCGCTACGTTGGCACAGCATGCTTCGCGTTTAACGGCGCTTATTGCACAATTTGCCGCAAATCCGACGCTACGCTGCGGGGATGCGGAGATGCTGCTGGCGTCTGAGCATGAACAACTGGCGACAATTAACAATACGGCAATGACGATCCCTTCCACCACATTAAGTGCACTGGTGGCTGGGCAAGCCAGCAAAACACCGGATGCGCCGGCGCTGGCCGATGCCCGCTATCAGTTTAGCTATCGCGAAATGCGTCAGCAGGTGGTGGCACTGGCAAAACTGCTGCTCGAACGCGGTGTGCGCCCGGGGGACAGCGTGGCGGTCGCATTACCGCGCTCCGTTTTCCTGACGCTGGCGCTGCACGGTATCGTCGAAGCAGGGGCTGCCTGGTTACCGCTGGATACCGGATATCCGGACGATCGCCTGCGGATGATGCTGGAAGACGCTAAACCTACTTTGCTTATCACCACTGATGAACAATTGGCTCGTTTTAGCGATATCCCTGGACTGGAAAGCCTGTGCTACACCGCGCCGCTACCAGAGCAGGATGACACACCATTAGCATTATCACGACCAAATCATACGGCCTATATCATCTTCACCTCAGGATCGACGGGCAGACCAAAAGGGGTGATGGTAGGGCAAACCGCCATCGTTAACCGCCTGCTGTGGATGCAGAATCACTATCCGCTGACCGCCGACGATGTGGTGGCGCAAAAAACGCCATGCAGTTTTGATGTTTCGGTCTGGGAGTTTTTCTGGCCGTTTATTGCCGGGGCAAAATTGGTAATGGCTGAACCAGAGGCACATCGTGACCCACTGGCGATGCAACAGTTCTTCGCGACGTTTGGGGTGACGACAACGCACTTTGTACCGTCGATGCTGGCGGCGTTTGTGACCTCACTGACACCAGAAACGGCGCAGGAAAGCTGCTCCACGTTGAAACAGGTGTTTTGTAGCGGTGAAGCGCTGCCGGCAGAGTTGTGCCGCGAATGGGAGCAACTGACCCACGCGCCGCTGCATAATTTGTATGGGCCAACCGAGGCGGCGGTAGATGTAAGCTGGTATCCAGCCTGGGGTGAGGAACTCGCTGCCGTGACGGGCAACAGCGTACCCATCGGCTATCCGGTCTGGAATACCGGTTTGCGGATCCTCGATGCCATGATGCGTCCAGTGCCCATTGGTGTCGCCGGTGACCTGTACCTGACGGGGATCCAACTGGCGCAGGGATATCTCGGCCGACCCGATCTGACGGCGAGTCGTTTTATTGCCGATCCATTTAACCCTGGCGAACGGATGTACCGTACCGGAGACGTGGCACGCTGGCTGGAAAATGGTGCGGTGGAATATCTTGGGCGCAGTGATGACCAGCTAAAAATCCGCGGGCAGCGTATTGAACTGGGCGAGATTGATCGGGTGATGCAGCAGTTGCCAGATGTTGAGCATGCTGTTGCCCATGCCTGCGTATTCAATCAGGCGGCAGCGACAGGCGGCGATGCTCGCCAGTTAGTGGGTTATCTGGTGTCACAATCGGGTTTACCGCTGGATATTGCGGCATTGCGCGAGAATCTGCGCGCAACCCTGCCTGCACATATGGTACCGGCCGTGCTGCTGCAACTGGCGGAGCTACCGCTCAGCGCCAACGGGAAGCTGGATCGTAAAGCGTTACCGATGCCACAACTGACGTCACGCCAGGAAGGGCGGGCACCGCGAGTAGGGACTGAAACCACGATTGCGCAGGCGTTCGCGACCTTGCTGGGTTGTGAGGTCAATGATGTTGAAGCGGATTTCTTTGCGCTTGGCGGGCATTCTCTGCTGGCGATGAAGCTGGCGGCACAATTGAGCCGCATTTTTGCGCGCCAGGTCACGCCTGGGCAGATTATGGTGGCCTCGACTGTCGAACAGCTCAGCGCATTGCTGGATAACAATGATGACGAGCAGTCGCAACGGCTGGGATTTGAAACACTGCTGCCGCTGCGCGAAAGCGATGGTCCTGTGCTGTTCTGCTTCCATCCGGCATCGGGTTTCGCCTGGCAGTTTAGCGTGTTGTCACGCTACCTTCCTCCACAGTGGTCGATTATGGGTATCCAGTCACCGCGACCGGATGGCCCGATGCAGACAGCAGAAAACCTGGATGCGGTGTGCGAACAGCACCTGGCAACGTTACTTCGTCAGCAACCTCATGGACCTTATTATCTGATAGGGTACTCATTGGGCGGTACGCTGGCGCAGGGCATTGCTGCCCGATTACACGCGCGCGGAGAAACGGTCGCGTTTCTCGGCCTGCTGGATACCTGGCCGCCGGAAACGCAAAATTGGTCGGAAAAAGAGGCCAATGGGCTCGACCCGGAAGTGTTGGCGGAGATTGATCGTGAGCGTGAAGCGTTTCTGACTGCTCAGCAGGGTAATGCGTCCGACGCCTTGTTTAGCGCCATCGAAGGTAACTACGCCGATGCGGTTCGACTGCTGAGTACGGCACATAGCGTACCTTTTGCGGGACACGCGACGCTGTTTGTTGCTGAACGCACGTTACCGCCGGGAGTCAGCCCGGAACGCAGTTGGTCGCCGTGGATTTCCAGTCTGGATGTTTATCGCCAGGACTGCGCGCACGTTGATATCATTACGCCAATGGCGTTCGAGAAGATTGGGCCAGTCATGCGCGACTTGTTCAAAGATATCCAATAAATGGACTCGCCACCTCTGCGGAGGTGGCGCGATTTATCTGTTTGCTGTACGTCCCAGCGGGACCACTAACGGCGTTCCGGCAACCGGATCGTCGATAATCATACATCGCAACCCATAGATTTTTTCAATGAGCTCTGCCGTGACAATCTCTTTCGGCGCACCCTCGGCAACGATCTTTCCATCACGAAGTGCAATCAGATGGGTGGCATAGCGACATGCCTGATTCAGGTCGTGCAGAACGGCGGCCAGCGTGTAACCTTTCTCCCGGTTTAGCTCACTCAGCAGCTCCAGCAGATCAATTTGATGGCTGATATCCAGCCAGGTGGTCGGTTCGTCGAGCAGCATAATCGATGTTTCTTGTGCCAGCACCATCGCTATCCACGCGCGTTGGCGTTGACCACCGGAAAGGGTATCCACGCTTTGCATCGCCAGGTGGGTGATCCCGGTGGCGTTCATGGCGTGCACGACTGCATCCTCATCTTCTTTACGCCAGCGGGTAAATAAAGGTTGATGTGGATAACGCCCACGAGCAACCAACTCCTGCACGGTAATATCGCCCGGCGTAGTGGCATTTTGCGCCAGCAGACCAATTCTGCGTGCGACCTCTTTACTGGGGTAGTGTTGAATATGTTCACCATCAAGCCAGACTTTGCCGTGCGCGGGTGTCATCAGACGACTCAATGTCCGCAGCAGTGTGGACTTGCCACAACCGTTGGGTCCAATAATGGCAGTGAAGTGACCATCGGGGATCGAGACATTAAGGTTTTCCGCCACGGTAAATTTGCCATAACCCAGCGTTAACTGGTCGCCACGCAAACGGGCTACAGATTCGGTCATTTTTTGCGGGACTCCTGAATTAACAAGACGATAAGGTAAATACCGCCGAGGCTTACGGTGACAACGCCAACCGGAAGCTGATAAGGCATAAATAGCTGCTGAGCGCATAAATCGGCCATCAGCAGTAACAGGGCGCCGCACAGCGCCGACTGCGTTAATCCCCAACGTGCCGTGCCGCTAAGCCGACGCGCGATGTGTGGGGCAACCAGGGCAATAAACGAGATAGGGCCAGCCAGCGCAGTGGCTGCGGCGGTCAGAATCACCGCGACCAGCATCATCATCAGGCGCGAGCGTTCAACGCTGACACCGAGCGCACAGGCGCTGTCATCACCCATTTCCAGTAAACGCAGGCGGCGTACCAACAGCGCGGCGCACCCCAGCATCACGATAATCAGCGGCGCAGAAGGCCAGGTCTTTGCCCAGGTCAGACCGTTGAGCGATCCGGCGTTCCACAGCCCGGCGGTCAGTGCGGTTTCTAAAGACGCCTTCAGCAGCAGCCAGGTGTTGAAGGCCACCAGCATCGCGCGAATGCCGATCCCGATGATGATCAGTCGGAAGGTGTCGATGCCGTTGCGCCAGGCCAGCGCCCAGACCACCAGTGAAGTCAGGATCCCGCCGAGCATGGCCGCCAGCGCGATGGCGGTAAGATGCTGACCAAACAGCACCATTGCCACCAGTACGCCGCTCCAGGCACCGGTATTGAAACCCATCACGTCCGGGCTACCCAGCGGGTTGCGCATCAATGACTGGAATATCGCGCCGCTAACGCCCAGCGCCGCGCCAATCAGCAGCGCCATCAAAACGCGTGGTAAACGCCACTCGGTCACCACCAGCGTAATGTTACGCGGTGCATCGCCGAGCAGGGCGGCTATAATTTGCTGGGTCTCGAGCATAACTGCACCGCTGCGCAGGCTCCACAATCCAACGGCCAGGCAACCGACGACCAGTAGCAGACAACTGATAATCAGGCGACGGGAGAGATGCATCATGCGCCACCTCCGCGCTGTTTGCGGCGTACCAGGAAGATGAGAACCGGCGCACCAATAAACGCGCTGACTACAGAGACGCGCAGCTCGCCGGGCACAATCAGACGACCGATGATATCGGCAATCAGCAGCAGAGAAGGGGTGGCCAGCAGAGTGACGGGCAGCGACCAGCGATGATCTGCGCCCACCAGCCAGCGTGCCATATGCGGCATCATCAGGCCGATAAAGGCGATAGGGCCGACGATGGCGGTCGCACTTCCGCACAGTACGGTAATCACCAACAGGCCGATAAACTGGGTACGCGCCACTTTGCTGCCCAGCGCAGTGGCGGTATCGCTTCCCAGACTGAGGCTATTCAGAGCACGGCTAAGAAACAGCGCGACAGCACCGGCAATCAGGACCGGGATCAGCACGACTTTCAGCGTCTGCAGGCTGCGGATATCCAGTGAACCGGCTTGCCAGAAACGCAACTGGTCGTAGACATCCGGGTTGAGCAGGGCGATGCCGGTGGATAATCCTTCCAGAACAGCACCCAGCGCAACACCGGCCAATGTCAGGCGTACCGGGCTGAGCTGCCCACCGCCCTGACTACCGGTAAAGGCCACAATCAGTGAGGCTGCGAGAGCCCCGGAAAAAGCCATTAGCAGTTGTTCTTGCGGGGAGGAAAAGCCAAACAGCGATGCACCTAAAACAATCGCGAAGCTGGCGCCGGAATTGACGCCAAGAATACCTGGATCGGCCAGCGGGTTACGGGTGAGCGTTTGCATCAGCGCGCCCGCCAGGCCCAGCGCCCCCCCTGCGAGGAGCCCTGCCAGCGTACGTGGAAGTCGCGCGTCCAGCACGATGGTGCAATCGGCGCTTTGACAACTGCCGGTGAGTGCATCAAATACCACGGAGGCGGGCAGCGACTTTGCGCCAATAACCAGACTTAATGCCGTAGTGAGAACAAGTAGTAACAACAGTCCGGGCACGGCGAAGGCGCGTGTCGCGGAAACAGAGCATGACATATCAACTTCCCTGATAATGATAGTAATTATCGTTATCGATCTTATTTGGATATGTTAGCATGTGCAGCCATTGAATGGATAATGAAAAAGTACCTGGTAAGGCTCTGTAATGAATCGACAATCCTGGCTGCTTAATCTCAGCCTGTTAAAGACCCATCCTGCATTTCGCGCTGTTTTCCTCGCCCGTTTTATTTCCATTGTCTCTCTGGGACTATTGGGGGTTGCGGTCCCGGTACAGATCCAGATGATGACCCAGTCGACCTGGCAGGTGGGTTTGTCGGTTACGCTGACCGGGAGCGCCATGTTTATTGGTCTGATGGTTGGCGGTGTACTGGCCGATCGCTATGAGCGCAAAAAGGTGATCCTGCTGGCCCGCGGAACCTGTGGTATCGGTTTTATTGGCCTGTGCCTGAACGCGCTGCTGCCCGAACCGTCGTTGCTGGCTATCTATGTTCTTGGCTTATGGGATGGCTTTTTTGCCTCGCTGGGTGTTACCGCGCTGCTGGCAGCGACACCTGCGCTGGTCGGGCGTGAAAATCTGATGCAGGCCGGGGCGATTACCATGCTGACGGTGCGTCTGGGTTCGGTGATTTCGCCAATGCTTGGTGGGGTGCTGCTGGCGACCGGGGGCGTGGCCTGGAACTACGGCCTGGCTGCGGCGGGTACATTCATTACCTTGCTCCCATTGCTGAGCCTTCCCGCGTTGCCGCCTCCGCCGCAGCCGCGCGAGAATCCGTTGACATCACTGGTGGCGGCGTTCCGTTTTCTGTTCGCCAGCCCGCTGATTGGCGGTATTGCACTGCTTGGCGGCCTGTTGACCATGGCGAGCGCTGTGCGCGTGCTGTATCCGGCACTGGCAATTAACTGGCAGATGTCGAGTGCGCAAATTGGCCTGCTGTATGCGGCCATTCCTCTTGGCGCGGCGGTGGGAGCTTTAACCAGCGGGCAACTGGCACACAGCGTGCGTCCAGGTCTGATTATGCTGGCATCAACCGTGGCCTCTTTCCTGGCTATCGGTCTGTTCGGCTTGATGCCGGTCTGGGAGCTGGGCGTTATGTGTCTGGCGCTGTTCGGCTGGCTGAGCGCGGTCAGTTCTTTGTTGCAATACACCCTGTTACAGACGCAGACGCCGGAAGCGATGCTCGGGCGAATTAACGGTTTGTGGACCGCGCAGAACGTAACCGGTGATGCGATTGGCGCGGCGCTGTTAGGGGGGCTGGGGGTGATGATGACGCCTGCGGCCTCGGCAAGCGTCAGTGGGTTTGGGTTGGTGATTGTCGGTCTGTTGCTGCTGCTGTTGCTGAGCGAGCTTCGTCGTTTCCGACAGATACCTGTGAATGCCTGATAGCGTTGTGCTCTACGGTATGTAAGCCGGATTAGGCATTAGCCGTATCCGGCGAAAGCCATTAAAAGAGCGCTGACAGACGTTGCAGCAGTAGTGTAGCGCTGTAGTAATCCAGACGGAAGGTTTCCGTGCCCAGCGCATAAACGCGTTTGTTTTGTACGGCAGGCAGATGCGCCAGCAGTGGATTAGCGTAAATCGCATCGGCATCTTTGCTGTCGCCTGCAAACAGGAACAGCGCTTCACCGTTCAGACCGGCCGCCAGATTCTCACCACCAAGCTGGATAATATCGTGACGTTTACCCTGGCTCTGGCTGGTATGTAGTCCGGCAGGTAGCGGTGCCAGCGTGAAACCGAGCTGTTCCATCAGCTTGCCTTGCGCGGACTCCGGCGTCCACAGGTTGGCGCTGTGCGCGGCGGCAGTATACACCAGCGCGCTGACCGGCTGAGGCGGCAGGGTGATACGTTGCTTTACCGCGAGCAGTTGCTTATCAAACTCAGCAATACGCGCCGCTGCCTGTTGCTCCTGTCCGGTGATTTCACCTAATTGTGTCAGCAGTGACTGCCAGCTTTTATCGTCGTAATTAATGATAAGCGTAGGGGCTATGGTGGACAGTTGATCGTACAGCGCAAGCGCGGAATCGCCCCCGGTGGCGCTGACCAGAATCAGGTCCGGCATTTGTGCGGCAACGGCTTCGGCGCTCGGCTCGCCAATATACAAACGGCTCAGTTTGCGTTCTTTGGCGACGTCGCTCCACTGGCGTAAAAAGCCCTGCGCATCGCCGATGCGATTGTTCGGCGTAGTGGCACCGCTGGCGATGACCGGGGCATCGATCGCCAGCAGAGAACCGGTGAGGGTCACGCTGGTGGAGACAATGCGCAGTGGTTTATGTTCCAGCGTGTGCGTGCCGCGGCTGTCAGTAACCTGACGCGGCCAGTCGGCGGCATGGCTTAAAGAAATTCCTGAAATAACGAGTCCAACCAGTAACAGCGCAGTGCGGTAAAACGCGGAAAATCTCACAAATAAGCTTCCTGTTATCAATGTAGTTAATGCTTCTCATTTTCATTGTTACGCGTCAGGGATGCAAGCCTAAGTCGCACATTGTGTTACCACAAGAGTTGACATACCGACGCTTTGCTTTTAGGTTAGCGACCGAAAATATAAATGATAATCATTATTAAAGCCTTTATCATTTTATGGAGGATGATATGGACACGTCACTGGCCGAGGAAAAAACGCAGACTATGGCAACTCTCGCTCCCGACAGTTTTTTCTTTATGTCGCCGTATCGTAGTTTTACGACGTCAGGATGCTTTGCCCGCTATGCGGAACCGGCAATTGATGGTGATTCACCAGACAGCCCCTTCCAACAGAAAATGCACGCGCTGTTTGCGCAGGCCAAATCGCAGGGCATCACAAACCCCATTATGGTAGGGGCCATACCCTTTGATACCCGCCAGCCCTCATCGCTATTTATTCCTGAATCATGGCAACGCTTCTCACGCACGGCAAAGCAGCAATCAGCGCGTTACTTTACTGCCCATCAGTCGCTGAATGTGGTTGAGCGTAAATCGATTCCTGAGCAGGATTTTTTCGAAGATATGGTCGCCAGAGCTGCGGCGCTGACGGCAACCCCGGAAGTCGACAAAGTGGTGCTGTCACGCCTGATTGATGTGACCGCCGACGCCAATATCGACAGTGGTGCACTGCTGGAGCGGCTGATCGCACAAAACCCGGCAAGCTACAACTTTCATGTACCCATCGAAGATGGCGGTGTACTGATCGGCGCCAGCCCGGAATTGCTGTTACGCAAAGAAGGCGACCATTTCAGTTCGCTGCCGCTGGCGGGATCTGCGCGTCGCCAACCGGACGATGTTCTGGACAGAGAGGCTGGGATCCGTCTGTTAGCTTCCGAGAAGGATCGCCATGAACACGAGCTGGTAACCCAGGCGATGAAAGCGGTATTGCGCGATCGCAGCAGTGAGCTGCAACTTCCGTCGTCTCCGCAGCTGGTTACTACGCCGACGCTCTGGCATCTCGGTACCCCGTTTGAAGGTAAAGCCAATGCCCAGGAAAACGCACTGACGCTGGCTTGTCTGCTGCATCCAACACCGGCGCTAAGTGGCTTCCCGCATCAGGTTGCTCAGAAACTGATTGCCGAACTGGAGCCGTTCGATCGCGAACTGTTTGGCGGCATTGTGGGCTGGTGTGATTCGCAGGGCAACGGCGAATGGGTGGTGACGATTCGCTGTGCGAAACTGCTGCGCAATCAGGTGCGTTTCTTTGCCGGAGCCGGCATTGTGCCAGCCTCGTCACCGATTGCGGAGTGGCGTGAAACAGGTGCCAAGCTTTCCACCATGTTGAATGTTTTTGGACTGCATTAAGAGCCTGGTCTACCAGGCTATTCAGGCCTTATCGACAGGCTCTAAGGAGCAATAATGAGTATCCCTTTCACCCGTTGGCCGGAAGAGTTTGCCCGCCGCTACCGCGAAAAAGGCTACTGGCAGGATTTGCCGCTGACCGACATTCTGACCCGCCATGCCAATAGCGACCATACGGCGGTGATTGCCGGGGAACGCCATCTTAGCTACCGCCAGTTAAACCAGGCGACGGATAATCTTGCCTGTAGCCTGCGTCGCCAGGGGATCAAACCCGGCGAGACCGCACTGGTGCAATTAGGCAACGTAGCTGAACTGTATATCACTTTCTTTGCACTGCTCAAACTGGGTGTGGCCCCCGTATTGGCACTGTTTAGCCATCAGCGTAACGAACTCAACGCCTACGCAACGCAGATCAAACCGGTGTTAGTGATTGCCGATCGCCAGCATGCGTTATTTAGTGGCGACGACTTTCTGAATACCTTTGTTGCCGAACACAATTCAGTGCGCGTGGTTCAGTTGCTCAATGATGATGGCGAACACAATCTGCAAACGGCAATACGCCAACCTGCAACGGCGTTTATCGCTACACCATCACCGGCTGATGAAGTGGCTTACTTCCAGCTTTCCGGCGGCACGACCGGGACGCCAAAGCTGATTCCACGCACCCACAATGATTACTACTACAGCGTGCGCCGTAGTAACGAGATTTGCCATTTCACCGGTGAGACCCGCTATTTGTGCGCGATCCCGGCAGCGCACAACTACGCCATGAGTTCGCCTGGCGCGCTGGGCGTTTTCCTCGCAGGTGGAACGGTGGTGCTGGCGGCAGACCCGAGCGCGACGTTGTGCTTTCCGTTGATTGAACAGCATCAGGTAAACGTTACGGCGTTGGTACCGCCTGCGGTGAGCCTGTGGCTGCAGGCGATTGCGGAGTGGGGCAGCAATGCGCAGTTGGCGTCGCTGAAACTGTTGCAGGTCGGTGGGGCGCGGCTTTCCGCGACGCTTGCCGCTCGCATTCCGGCAGAGATTGGCTGCCAGTTGCAGCAGGTCTTCGGGATGGCGGAAGGGCTGGTGAACTATACCCGTCTGGATGACAGCCCGGAGCGCATTATCAATACCCAGGGGCGTCCGATGTGCCCTGACGATGAGGTCTGGGTGGCAGATGCAGACGGGAATCCTTTACCACAGGGCGAGACCGGACGCCTGATGACGCGTGGTCCGTACACCTTCCGGGGTTACTTCAATAGCCCTGAGCATAACGCCAGCGCGTTTGATGCTAACGGATTCTATTGCTCTGGCGATCTGATCGCCATCGATCGGGAGGGTTACATCACGGTGCAGGGACGTGAGAAAGATCAGATCAACCGTGGCGGAGAGAAGATCGCAGCAGAAGAGATTGAAAACCTGTTGTTGCGGCACCCAATGGTGATCCATGCCGCATTGGTCAGTATGGACGATGAGCTGATGGGCGAGAAAAGTTGCGCCTGCCTGGTGGTGAAAGAGCCGCTGCGTGCAGTACAGGTCCGTCGTTTTCTGCGCGAACAGGGCGTGGCGGAATTCAAATTGCCGGACCGTGTCGAGTGCGTTGAGTCATTGCCGCTGACCCCGGTCGGCAAAGTGGATAAAAAACAATTACGTCAGTGGCTGGCATCACGTTCACCGGCCTGAAGGAGAATAAGAAATGGCAATTCCTAAACTGCAGGCTTATGCGCTGCCAACGGCGCTTGATGTTCCGGCAAATAAAGTTGACTGGGCATTTGAACCAGAACGCGCCGCGCTGCTAATCCACGACATGCAGGACTATTTTATCGGCTTTTGGGGCGAGAACTGCCCAATGATGGAACAGGTAGTAGCTAACATTGCCGCGCTGCGTCAGTACTGTAAAGCACATAATATTCCGGTCTATTACACTGCACAGCCGAAAGAACAAAGCGATGAAGACCGTGCTTTGTTAAACGACATGTGGGGACCCGGCCTGACGCGCTCGCCTGAACAGCAAAAAATCGTCGATGCACTGGCACCGGACGAAGCGGATACCATTCTGGTTAAATGGCGTTACAGCGCGTTTCATCGTTCACCGCTGGAGCAGATGCTAAGAGACACTGGACGTAACCAGCTGATCATCACCGGCGTGTATGCGCATATTGGCTGCATGACCACCGCGACTGATGCCTTCATGCGTGATATTAAGCCGTTTATGGTCGCTGATGCGTTGGCCGATTTTAGTCGTGATGAACACCTGATGTCGCTGAAATACGTGGCGGGGCGTTCCGGTCGCGTGGTGATGACGCAGGAGTTACTGCCGACGCCTGTGCCGGACAGTAAAGATGCGCTGCGCGGCGTGATTCTGCCGCTGCTCGATGAGTCTGAAGAGCCAATGGATGACGAAAACTTGATCGATTACGGTCTGGACTCAGTACGTATGATGGCGCTGGCGGCCCGTTGGCGGAAAGTGCATGGCGATATTGATTTCGTGATGCTGGCGAAGAACCCGACGATTGACGCCTGGTGGAAACTGCTCTCCCGTGAGGTGAAGTCATGACCGGTTTTGATTTCACCGGTAAAACTGTCTGGGTTACTGGGGCGGGAAAAGGGATTGGTTACACCACGGCACTGGCGTTTGTTAATGCCGGGGCGAAGGTCACCGGATTCGATCGCGATTTTACTCAACAGGTGTATCCGTTTACCACCGAAGTGCTGAACGTGGCGGACGGCGGGCAGGTGGCTGAGGTATGCCAACGCGTATTGTCGCAGAGCGAGAGGTTAGACGTACTCGTCAATGCAGCCGGGATCCTGCGCATGGGGGCTACCGATGCGTTAAGTGCTGAGGAGTGGCAGCAGACGTTTGCCGTCAACGTTGGCGGGGCGTTCAACTTGTTTCAGCAGACCATGGCGCAGTTTCGGCGTCAGCAGGGCGGGGCGATTGTCACTGTCGCATCCGATGCTGCGCACACGCCGCGAATCGGTATGAGTGCATATGGGGCATCAAAAGCCGCACTGAAAAGTCTTGCACTGACTGTCGGGCTGGAGCTGGCGGGTAGCGGAGTACGCTGTAATGTGGTTTCTCCGGGATCGACCGACACTGACATGCAGCGTACGCTGTGGGTGAGTGATGACGCGGAACAGCAGCGTATTCGTGGGTTTGGCGAGCAGTATAAGCTGGGTATACCGTTGGGGAAAATCGCGCGTCCACAGGAAATTGCCAACACCATCTTATTCCTTGCCTCCGATCTGGCCAGCCATATTACGTTGCAGGACATTGTGGTCGATGGCGGTTCGACACTGGGAGCATGACGGTGATCTGGAAACGACATTTAACGCTTGATGAACTGAATGCCACCAGCCAGAACACGCTGGTGGCGCATTTAGACATTGTCTATACCCGACTGGGAGACGATGTGCTGGAAGCCGAAATGCCGGTAGATAGCCGCACGCATCAGCCGTTTGGTCTGCTGCACGGTGGGGCGTCAGCGGCGCTGGCAGAAACGTTGGGTTCAATGGCGGGTTACCTGATGACTCGCGACGGGCAGTGCGTGGTGGGAACCGAGTTGAACGCCACACATCACCGCGCGGTATCGCAGGGGAAAGTGCGCGGCGTGTGCCAGCCGTTACATCTCGGGCGACAGAATCAAAGCTGGGAGATAGTCATCTTTGATGAGCAGGGGCGGCGTTGCTGCACCTGCCGTTTAGGTACGGCGGTGATGGGGTGAAGCCACCCGGCAAAGTAAAATGAAATTGCAGGGTTAACAGGTAAATGAAGTGATCTAGTTAACAATGCAATGTAAATACTCAGTGATACTTCGGGTTTGCATGGTTGTCAGGTTGTTAAATCCAGAAAAGATGTTATAGAAACAAAATGTAACATCTCTCTGGATCAGACAACGGATAACAACTATGAACAAATCAGGGAAGTACCTCGTCTGGACATTGCTCTCCGTAATGGGAGCATTTGCCCTCGGCTATATTGCGTTAAACCGTGGTGAGCAGATCAACGCGTTGTGGATAGTCGTCGCGTCGGTTTGTGTCTACCTTATCGCTTACCGTTTCTATGGCCTGTACATCGCGAAAAATGTGCTGGCGCTTGACCCGACGCGTATGACGCCAGCCGTGCGCCATAACGACGGGCTCGATTACGTTCCTACCGATAAAAAAGTACTGTTTGGCCATCATTTCGCGGCAATTGCCGGGGCTGGCCCATTAGTGGGGCCGGTACTGGCGGCGCAAATGGGCTATCTGCCAGGGATGATCTGGTTGCTTGCCGGGGTGGTACTGGCTGGCGCGGTGCAGGATTTTATGGTGCTGTTTGTTTCTACCCGTCGCGATGGCCGTTCCCTTGGCGAACTGGTGAAAGAAGAGATGGGCCCTACCGCCGGTGTGATTGCGCTGGTGGCCTGTTTTATGATCATGGTGATTATCCTTGCCGTGTTGGCAATGATCGTCGTGAAAGCACTGACGCACAGCCCGTGGGGAACCTACACCGTCGCATTCACCATCCCGCTGGCGATCTTTATGGGGGTTTACCTGCGCTATCTGCGTCCGGGGCGTATTGGCGAAGTGTCAGTCATCGGTCTGGTATTCCTGGTTTTTGCCATTATTTCCGGCGGCTGGGTTGCGGAAAGCCCGACCTGGGCACCGTATTTTGACTTTACCGGTGTACAGTTGACGTGGATGCTGGTGGGCTACGGTTTCGTGGCTGCTGTGTTGCCGGTATGGCTGCTGCTGGCACCGCGAGATTACCTCTCGACCTTCCTGAAGATTGGTACCATTGTTGGTCTGGCGGTGGGTATTCTGATCATGCGTCCAACGCTGACGATGCCTGCGTTGACCAAATTCGTTGACGGTACCGGTCCGGTATGGACGGGTAACCTGTTCCCATTCCTGTTTATTACCATTGCCTGTGGTGCAGTATCTGGCTTCCACGCGCTGATCTCTTCCGGCACCACACCGAAGATGTTGGCGAATGAAGGGCAGGCCTGTTTTATTGGCTACGGCGGGATGCTGATGGAGTCCTTTGTCGCCATTATGGCGCTGGTCTCCGCATGTATCATCGATCCGGGCGTCTATTTTGCGATGAACAGCCCGATGGCGGTGCTGGCCCCTGCGGGTACGGTGGATGTGGTCGCTTCTGCGGCGCAGGTCGTTAGCAGTTGGGGCTTTGCGATTACCCCGGACACCTTGCACCAAATTGCCAATGAAGTGGGTGAACAATCCATTATTTCCCGCGCAGGCGGAGCGCCGACGCTGGCCG
Source organism: Citrobacter sp. U14242 (assembly GCF_046555775.1). Classification (NCBI taxonomy): domain Bacteria; kingdom Pseudomonadati; phylum Pseudomonadota; class Gammaproteobacteria; order Enterobacterales; family Enterobacteriaceae; genus Citrobacter; species Citrobacter sp. U14242. The sequence continues at coordinate 64,733 of NZ_JBKGLW010000003.1, read as the reverse complement.
TTGGGATGGCTTACATTCTGCACGGTGCGCTGGGCGGCATGATGGATGTGGCGTTCTGGTATCACTTCGCCATTCTGTTTGAAGCCCTGTTCATCCTGACGGCGGTTGATGCGGGCACCCGTGCCGCGCGCTTTATGCTGCAGGATCTGCTGGGTGTTGTCTCACCGGGGCTGAAACGGACCGACTCGCTACCGGCGAACCTGCTGGCAACCGCGTTGTGCGTACTGGCCTGGGGTTACTTCCTGCACCAGGGCGTGGTGGATCCGTTAGGCGGTATTAACACCCTGTGGCCGCTGTTCGGTATCGCCAACCAGATGCTGGCCGGTATGGCATTGATGCTGTGTGCGGTCGTATTGTTCAAGATGAAACGTCAGCGCTACGCATGGGTAGCGCTGGTGCCAACGGCCTGGCTGCTGATTTGTACGCTGACTGCGGGCTGGCAGAAAGCGTTTAGCCCGGATGCGAAAATCGGCTTCCTGGCTATCGCTAATAAGTTCCAGGCGATGATCGACAGCGGTAACATTCCGGCGCAGTACACTCAGTCGCAACTGACGCAACTGGTATTTAACAACCGTCTTGATGCTGGCTTGACCATCTTCTTCATGGTGGTCGTGGTGGTACTGGGTCTGTTCTCCATTAAAACTGCGCTGGCAGCGTTGAAAGAGGACAAACCAACGTCGAAAGAAACACCGTACGAACCGATGCCCGAGAATGTTGAAGAGATTGTGGCGCAGGCGAAAGGCGCGCACTAATATTCTCTTAACGAAAAAGCCCTCTCCTTAATGGGGAGGGCGTTTGTACGACAGGGAATCACTATGTTTGAAACACTCTCAAAAGCTGGGAAGTATTTAGGGCAAACCGCCCGACTGATGATTGGTGTGCCGGATTATGACAACTATGTTGAGCATATGCGTGTTACACACCCGGACCAGGCGCCGATGACTTATGAAGAATTTTTCCGCGAGCGCCAGGATGCGCGCTATGGGGGCAAAGGCGGCGCGAAGTGCTGTTAATGCTCTTTATAATTCAAGCCGCAGGTGTGTTGGCTCTCCTCGCTCACCCCGGTCACTTATTGATGTAAGCTCCCGGGGATTCGCTGCGTTGCCGCCTTCCTGCAACTCGAATTATTGTGAGCATTTGCCATTGTAATGAGTCCTCGTAGGCATGATAAGGCGACGCCGCCATCAGGCAACCCACGCCCGAATCACACCGTAAACGTCTCTACCTTCTCAAATGCCGCACGCAGTGTTTCCGGTGTTAGCTTCACCGGCAACGCATGAATGGACTCCACCGGGCGCAGGGTGTGCGCAATCACCTTATCGATCTCTGCACGGTTATTAATATCCACGTCTAACTGGGCCAGCCGGGTGGGGAGATTGAAACGCTGGTAAGCCGACGTGAGTTGAGCCAGCACATCATCTTGCCCCAACAGCGCGCTTTGCACCAGGATGCCGTACGCCACTTTGGTGCCGTGTAAAAATTTATCCGTTTGCGGAAGTACCGTCAGGCCGTTATGCACCGAGTGTGCCGCCGCCACGCGGGTGTAACGCTCGCCCAGACCGCCAACCATGCCGCCTCCGGCAATAATCGCATCCACCACGTCGCAAAACGCCTGAGTGAGTTTCCCCTGTTTTTTATCGGCCAGCGCCTGTTCGCTGCTGCTGAGCAGCACATCGCGGATCGCCAGCGCGCCGTTGATGCCCAGACGTACGGTCAGCGGCAACGTTTCAGGCTGTGGGGCGAGCACAACCGCTTCGTACCATTTCGCCAGCGTGTCCCCAATACCGGCCAGCAAATACGCGTCTGGCGCATTAAGCACGATCTCCGGCTCTACCAACACCAAAAAATTGGCATCATCAAAAATTTCGAAATGCAGTGCCTGACCTTCATCGTTGTACCACACGGAGAGCGGCGTCCAGGCTGCACAGGTGGCGGCAATGGTTGGGATCGCCACAAATGGCAAACCAAGGCGGCGCGCCAGCACTTTGGCGGTGTCGAGCAATGCGCCGCCGCCCACGCCAATCACCATGCTGCGGTTTTCTCCGGCATCGTTGGCCAGTTGGCGAACGTCAGTTTCGCTGCAATGACCGGTAAACAGCAGATGCGTCGCCCCGGCAAGATTAAACGCATCAGGCAGATAAGGACGAGCGGCGGCGATGGCGCGCTCGCCATACACCCAGACGGCGCGCGACAGTTGGTCGGTGGTGAAAAAATCATGCAGTCTGGACAGGCTGCCGGTGTGGGAAAAATAGTTGGCCGGGCCGGTGACGACGCGAATTTCTCTATGACTCATGTTGTGTTGTCCTTTTGACGGTCCTGTCCACGCAGGTTATTTTTATATAGACGTCTAAACGTCTTGATTGCCAAATACTAGCATCGTGTTATAGTGGCTTCAACCACAACATCACACGTCAGGATAACAATAATGAGTAATAACTCGCTGATTGTGCAAAGCAAACTCCCCCATTTAGGCACCACTATATTCTCGCAAATGAGCGCCCTGGCGCAGCAGCATCAGGCGATTAACCTGTCGCAAGGGTTTCCTGATTTTGATGGCCCACAGTATCTGCAAGAGCGGCTGGCGTATCATGTGGCGCAAGGCGCGAACCAATATGCGCCCATGACGGGCGTGCAGTCGCTGCGGGAAGCCATCGCCGACAAAACCGCCGAGTTATACGGCTACAAACCGGACGCTGACAGTGACGTTACGGTGACGGCGGGGGCGACAGAAGCGCTGTATGCGGCTATCACAGCCTTAGTGCGTCCAGGTGATGAAGTGATTTGTTTCGATCCGAGCTATGACAGCTATGCCCCAGCGGTGGCGCTATCTGGCGGTATCGTGAAACGTATTGCGCTGCAGCCGCCGTCTTTTCGCGTGGACTGGCAGGAATTTACCGTGTTGCTGAGCGATCGTACCCGACTGGTGATCCTCAACACGCCGCATAATCCCTCCGCTACCGTCTGGCAGAAAGCGGACTTTGAAGCGCTGTGGCAAGCCATTAAAACACGAGAAATCTTTGTCGTTAGCGATGAAGTCTACGAGCATATCTGTTTTGCCACGCATGGGCATGCCAGCGTGCTGGCGCATCCGCAACTAAGGGAGCGTGCAGTTGCCGTTTCGTCATTTGGCAAAACCTATCATATGACGGGCTGGAAAGTGGGGTACTGTGTTGCGCCAGCGGCTATCAGCGCGGAGTTACGTAAGGTCCATCAGTATTTAACCTTCTCGGTCAACACGCCGGCACAACTGGCGCTGGCGGATATGCTGCGGGAAGATCCGACGCACTACCGTGAGCTGCCCGCGTTTTATCAGAAAAAACGTGATGTGCTGGTGAATGCGTTGCGTGACAGTCGGCTGGAAATACTGCCCTGCGAAGGGACATACTTTTTGCTGATAGATTACAGTGCTGTTTCAGATCTCAATGATGTGGAATTTTGCCAATGGCTGACTAAAGAGGTCGGCGTAGCGGCAATCCCACTGTCCGTTTTCTGCGCCGATCCTTTCCCACATAAGCTGATTCGCCTGTGTTTTGCTAAGCAAGAATCGACGCTGTTGGCAGCAGCAGAATGCCTGGTTGCGCTGTAGTGACGTGATTTCGCTACTTCACCGTCCAGGCTCTGGAGAATTGGCGGTCGGCAAACAATTCTTGCAGACCGTTGATTTGCTTCAGACGTAAGACTTCGTCGCTATCCATCCCGAGATCTTGACCTATTTTTTCATCGCTCCAGCCTAATTGTGACAGTTCGCGGACGATTTCAGACATGGCATGGATTTGATGACGCCCGCGGGCACGGTTATGACGGATGGTTGCCGCTATGCGTTCGTGGCGTTCGCGTTGTAAACAGGTGATCGGCAGATAACCTTTGAGCCGCGATTTTAGCGAGGATTTACTTTTGCCTAATTCATGTCGATGAAAACCATCAATGATTTCATACTCTTCTTCTGATGAGTGGACCACAACAATAGGCTGTGTGAATCCATCCGCTTCGATGGACTTCAGCAACAGTTTTTTCTCGGGAGGTGCGACGTTATTAGGGTTGTAATCATTCGGTGAGAGATGCTCGTTTTTGACCCATAAAACACAATCTACCGGTTCTTCACGAAAAGGACTGACACTATGGATTGCCATCCTGAATTCATTGATCGCTTCAATTCGTTCCTCTTCTGAAAGACCAGAAAGAAAACCGGTGAGTTCCTGAGTTAGTCGCTGTTGCATAAGATCCCCCATTCCTGGCGTTTGGTTTTCATACGTTCGTTATAGCGTTGGTAGCTTTTGGATTTTGTTGGGCTGAATGAGAGTGCCCGACACCAGTAGTCATTGTTCAGCAGGACTTTGCAGATCCGTCGCCATGAGGGAATGTCTTTAGAACCAATATCGCTTTCTTGTGTTTGAGGAATCTCATCGATCCCCTTTTTCTTGTACCACTGTATATAGACGGCAATTTTGTTGCGGTAGTGCTCTGCGGTCTGTTCCGGCATGCTGTTTAATAGCAGCATGGCGTAATCTTGCCAGCTCAAATGTTCCGGTTTTAATATTTTCCGATGACCATAAAAATGGTTGTCATGACCGGCGTAAATCCCGCCGCTTTTAACACCGCTAACCCGGGCGCACATGGCTGCCCATCGCTGTGGCTCAATAACATGATACAGCCACAGCCCCTGGCGTTGTTCCGGGCCAAAGGGTTCGCAAATGCGCATATATCGTGTTGGAACTCCGGCCTGGTACATCAGGTTATACAAGGGGTTGCATAGCATTTTTGTTTTAGCAAACCATGTCCAGATATCGGCTGTTTTCCAGTCGTATATTGGATAAATATACCAGGTGTGTCCGCCGGGGGCTGCGGTAGTCCACGGTTTATCATCAGAAAAGCGTTGCTTATGCGAGTTGGCAATAGCGACAAAACGGTTATATGACTCGTCGGCGCGGATCCCGACCAGCATCGCGGCGGGGCGTTTTTCTGAAAACCAGTCAGCGAACTCGCGGACGAATTGTTCGAAGGTCATTCCAGGTTGATAGAAATGAAAGAAACTGGGATCGGTAATCGCATCCTCTGGTGGTTGGCGAACCCACTGTGTATTCGGTTCCCAGCACTGCCATTCTGGTTGATATTGCGAAAGGGAATTTTGCGTGGTTAGCGGGACGGCCACCCAGTAAAATTGCTCAATGACATCAGAATATTGTTCACGTAATGCTTGCACATAATCGATGGTACAAGAAAACTGAGCCTCCCAATCGATGAATAGTACGTTAATTTTCTTATGTAACTGACGAGCCAGCATGGCTGTCAGATGTAACATCAGTCCTGAATCTTTACCGCCTGAGAAGGAGACGCACACTCGAGATAGTGTCTCAAGCGCCCAGGTGATTCGTTCCTGTGCGGCTTCCAGAACATTTTGATTCAGAGGGATTTTATAAACAGACATCTCAAATCCATATTGAAGTTTATTATTTAAAGCCATAATAAATGGTTGTCATTAAATACGCCAGCTTACAGCAGGTTTAGTATTAATATATATTCATTTGCATTATTATTTTTTGTTTTACATGCTAAAAATTAATGTATTTAATGACGTACCATGTTATCCATTCATTAATTATTATGTGTGATTTTTTTGATAAATTCAGCGAATCCATTATTGCTGAGAGATGCCCGGTTATACATTAAGAAGAGCTGTATTGATGGGAGATTAACATCAATATTTATTTTTTTAAGCTTAAGGGTGGGAGAGTAAAAGTGATAAACCTCTACGGGTATCAGACCAATAATATCCGTGTTGGCAATAATATTGGCAATAGAAACCAACGAGTTGCTACAGAACCCAATGCGACGATTAGTCAGGAAAGCGTTCGCTTTTGACTGGAATGCTTTAATGCCTGGATCTTCAGAGAGAAAATAAGTGAACTGCTCTTCCAGTATTTGTTCAACAGAGCTGGATTCATTGATTCTGGGGTGCGCGCTACTGCAAACCAGGACGCTGTCACTGGATTTGAAAGGTGTGCATATCACTGACCGGTTATTAATTGGCGACAGTGTAATAATCAAATCAGCTTTACGATATGCCAGTAAGTCTTCGGCAGTTTGTGCTGACATTAATATGTCATGGTGCTCTATTTCGATATTGGAATCATCTCTGAGATGATGAATAAGGTCCATCACACGTGTTGCAATTATAATTTGTGGGCTGTAAATGATAAATTTCTTTTTCAGGTTAGAGCTGTTCATTATGCTGATTGTTTGCTCCAGACTATTGAGATTGTTTTCGAGATGGTGATGAAGATTTATCCCTGTCACAGTCGGAGTAATTCCCTTGCCGGAACGAATAAACAGGGGGTCATTAAACTGAGTGCGTAACCTCTGTAGTGACTGGCTGACGGCGGATGGCGTAATGAACAGTGTTTCAGCTGCTTTACTGATGCTTAAATGTTGATAAATACATTCAAAAATGACCAGCAGGTTGAGATCAAATTTCTTGAGATCATAGAGGTTTGCCATACATACCTTAGTGTAATGGTTGGGTTTTGAAAATTCGATTTACTAATATTTTAAACGTTAATCATTCTAAAAATTTATGTTTGTGTGCTTAATGAATAATTAACTAAAACTAAAGTAGCACGGCCAGCGTTCTTTTTACGAGAAAAATAAATAATGATGAGTGATTGAAATGAGAACGATAACAACCACTCGTTTTATTACCTTTATTTATTACCCATGATAATATTTAATTTATCCTTATCGGGTAACCCTACTTCCTGCTGTAACGTATTGTCTTTGCTCATGTAATAGATAGCAGGCGTCACATTGGCTCCCAAATCATCCATCAACTTTTGATTGATATTCAGCGTCTTCATTTGCCCGGCAGACGGGGTTGCTGGCAGTGTCAGCGCCATTTTGCCGTCGGAGGCTTCATAGTCATGCCAGGTTTTAGCGGGGTCCTTGCTTGCCAGAATGGCCGCAGCGGTTGCCGGACTTTCGGGCTTGATCACGCCGACCAACAGCGTGCGTAATTGAACTTTGCCGGACTCAACCCACGGACGTGCTTGTTGCCAGAATTGTTTGCAATACGGGCAGAAGGGATCGGCAAACACATACACAATAACCGGCGCGTCTTTTTTGCCGTCCAGAATCCACGACGCTTTTTCCATTCTTTGCCACATCTCGCGCCCGGCAGGTGCATAGATTTCTTTTTCTATCAGCGTATTGCTCAGGTTTTCACCTTTCTCGTTATACATGTAGCCGGAGATCGCATGTTTTCCATCAGGCGTGACATAAATAGTGACCCCCATGTCCTGGTATTTGCCCAGGTACCCTTTCATGCCTCCAGGGGCGTCGAACGGTTTCAAAATTGTAATGCCCTGTTTCTCAATCGCTTTAACAGGGGCAGGAAGCTCTTCAGCGTGGACGACAGCAGGGAGCAGGGCTAAGAGTAATGTACGTTTAAACATTGATTTTCCTTATAAAATCAGAAGGAAAGGGAGTTAAATTGCAAAACCTATCACAGCCATAGGTAAGATCGACAGTCTGTCGATTGCCCTTTCTGTAGTTGGGTGATGTAATCCCAATCGCTGTTACGACCTTGGTTAAGGTAATGTAGAGCGCAACACATAGCCAGTTCTGCTGGCACTGAAGTTACTTGCGGGTAACTCGGGTAATGAGGCTCCCTGCAAAGGGAGCCTTTTTTACGTTTAGAACAGGGTTTACAAAATGCGGTTGAGTTGGTTGTTAGTTAACGCTTATTGATTTGATAAAGGAAACGCATTAGCCCTTATCAATGATTTTCGTTAACTTATCCCTCAACGAAAACACGGAGGAAGTACAAATGTCTTTGATTAATACCAAAATTAAACCTTTCAAAAACCAGGCGTTCAAAAACGGTGAGTTCATCGAAGTCACCGAGAAAGATACCGAAGGTCGCTGGAGTGTCTTCTTCTTCTACCCGGCCGATTTTACTTTCGTATGCCCGACCGAACTGGGGGACGTTGCTGACCACTACGAAGAACTGCAGAAACTGGGTGTGGACGTTTACTCTGTTTCTACCGACACTCACTTTACTCATAAAGCATGGCACAGCAGCTCTGAAACCATCGCGAAAATCAAATATGCGATGATCGGCGACCCGACTGGCGCCCTGACCCGTAACTTCGACAACATGCGTGAAGATGAAGGTCTGGCTGACCGTGCAACATTCGTTGTTGACCCGCAAGGTATCATCCAGGCAATCGAAGTTACCGCTGAAGGTATCGGCCGTGATGCGTCTGACCTGCTGCGCAAAATTAAAGCTGCACAGTATGTCGCTTCCCACCCAGGCGAAGTTTGCCCGGCTAAATGGAAAGAAGGCGAAGCGACTCTGGCTCCGTCTCTGGACCTGGTTGGTAAAATCTAAAATTCGCTACGCCTTTCGCGCTACAGGCGCGTTGGCTACGCTTAATCACCCCGGTCACTTACTTATGTAAGCTCCCGGGGATTCATAAGCTTGCCGCCTGCCTGTAACACGAAATTCTTGCGAATTAATCCTTAAGCGGGTGCGTCGCGCCCGTTTTATTCCAACACCATGATGCAAACGTATTCAGACTGCCTGAACGAATTCGGCTTGCATGATGATGTTTTCAGAGAGGGAAGAATAATGCTCGACACAAATATGAAAACCCAACTCAAGGCTTATCTTGAGAAACTGACCAAACCTGTTGAGCTGATTGCTACGCTGGATGACAGCGCTAAATCGGCAGAAATTAAGGAACTGCTGACTGAAATTGCTGAACTGTCAGAAAAAGTCACCTTTAAAGAAGACAATACTCTGGCCGTACGTAAGCCATCGTTCCTGATCACCAATCCGGGTTCTCACCAGGGGCCACGTTTTGCCGGCTCTCCATTGGGCCATGAGTTTACCTCTCTGGTTCTGGCGCTGTTGTGGACAGGTGGTCATCCGTCGAAAGAGGCACAGTCACTGCTGGAGCTGATCCGCGACCTCGACGGCGATTTTGAGTTCGAAACCTATTATTCATTGTCCTGCCACAACTGTCCGGACGTGGTGCAGGCGCTGAACCTGATGTCCGTGCTGAACCCGCGTATCAAGCATACGGCGATTGATGGCGGTACATTCCAGAACGAAATTACCGACCGTAACGTGATGGGTGTTCCGGCGGTATTCATGAACGGTAAAGAGTTCGGCCAGGGGCGTATGACGCTGACTGAAATCGTAGCCAAAGTGGATACTGGCGCAGAAAAACGCGCAGCGGAAGAATTGAATCAGCGTGATGCTTACGATGTGCTGATCGTCGGTTCGGGTCCTGCCGGGGCGGCCGCGGCGGTGTACTCCGCACGTAAAGGTATTCGCACCGGTTTGATGGGCGAACGCTTTGGCGGTCAGGTTCTTGATACCGTTGATATCGAAAACTACATCTCTGTACCGAAAACCGAAGGCCAGAAGCTGGCTGGCGCGCTGAAAGCACACGTTGATGATTACGATGTTGATGTGATTGATAGCCAGAGTGCGAGCAAGCTGGTTCCGGCAGCACAGGAAGGTGGTTTGCATCAGATTGAAACGGCTTCCGGCGCGGTGTTGAAAGCACGTAGCATCATCATTGCTACCGGCGCAAAATGGCGCAACATGAATGTTCCGGGTGAAGATCAATATCGCACCAAGGGCGTAACCTACTGTCCGCACTGTGATGGCCCGCTGTTTAAAGGTAAGCGTGTCGCGGTGATTGGTGGTGGTAACTCCGGTGTTGAAGCGGCTATCGATCTGGCCGGTATCGTTGAACACGTGACGTTGCTGGAATTTGCCCCGGAAATGAAGGCCGATCAGGTTCTGCAGAATAAAGTCCGCAGTCTGAAAAACGTCGATATCATTTTGAATGCACAAACCACAGAAGTGAAAGGCGACGGCAGTAAAGTCACCGGTCTGGAATATCGCGATCGCGTCAGCGGTGATATCCACAATGTGGAACTGGCGGGGATCTTTGTGCAGATTGGTCTGTTGCCGAATACGAACTGGCTGGAAGGCGCCGTTGAGCGTAACCGCATGGGTGAAATCATTATCGATGCTAAGTGTGAAACAAGCGTGAAGGGTGTTTTTGCTGCGGGGGATTGTACAACCGTACCGTACAAGCAGATCATCATCGCTACTGGCGAGGGCGCGAAAGCTTCACTGAGTTCATTTGATTATTTGATTCGCACGACGACAGCATAAAAAGAAGTAAGACTCACCTGCAAAAGAAGCGAAATGCCCGATAGCACAAGCATATCGGGCCTACAAATGGGGTTTCATCGGTTTGTAGAATGAAGAGGCTACCGGAAGGTAGCCTCTTTTTTATTAGCGAACAACCAGCACCGGCAAGGTGGCGTGGCGGACAACGCTGGAGGCGTTAGAGCCGAGCAAATGGGTGCTGATTGATGGGTTGCGTGAACCGATGACCACTACATCTGCATTCAACTCTTCACCCAACTCGTTGACCACATCACGCACGCTACCAAAGCGAACGTGCTGCTTAATACGGGAAGGATCGATACTGAAGTGACCGACCATCGTTTGCAGACGGGTTTCCGCTTCGTGTTGCAGATGCTCTTCAAAACGACGAACGTCAGCGGCAAAACGGTGCAGACTCAGACTGGCAGAACCCGGGAGCACATGCAGCAGATGGATCACCCCTTTATCTTGTGCCAGAAATTCTGCATGGCGAACAGCCTTGTCGCTCAGTTCCATTTCGAATACATCAACAGGCATTATGATTGTGTTGTACATAAACATTCTCCTTGTCATCACATGAACACATAACAGCATAGTATTAAAAATGATTCTGTCAGTCACGACACAGATTTATGTTTTGCGAACAGGAGAAAAGGAAGTGCAGCAAATGAAAGAAAGCAGGGGGGAAGCGGAAAGAGGATGCGGATGCATCCCCTGTAAGATAAAGCGAGTCGCTTTGATAAGACAGAGTTAGCGCAGGTAGTCGCCTGCAGCTTCAGGCTGGTACTCAAGCTCGATGACTTCGAGGTGGGTCGATGTACCGCCCGGTAATTCCCAATGGATCGTATCGCCAACGCGCAGACCAAGAAGCGCTGCACCGACTGGCGCCATGACCGAAAGCTGTGTACTGCTGTCAGTCATATTGGCCGGATATACCAGGGTACGTACACGCACTTCGCCATCGCTCAGATTGCGGAATTTCACGCGGCTGTTCATGGTCACCACGTCGTGCGGCATGGTTTCCGGGGAACACATTTGGGCGCGATCCAGTTCAGCGTTTAATGCGTCCGCTATCGGTAAACCAGCAAACGCAGGTTGCTCCAACAGGCGGTCAATGCGTTCCGCATCGAGGTCGTTAATGATAATAGTTGGTCTGGACATTTATTACTCCATGTCGTCGATACTGCGGATGCGCAGGTAAATAATCCCAAAAGAAAACCCTCACCGTCAGGCGGCAAGGGTTTAGCTTTTATGATGATACTGAGACTTACCCCTGGTTTGAAGTGATTTAGTTCACATTCAGGCAAATCATCAAGATTGCCGCAGATGAAGGGGGAGGTAAAAAACGTGATCGTTCTCAAATTTGCATTATGCTTTTTAAGCGTTCGCTGCGGGCGCGCCACGACAACTCAGTGTTCCTCGACAGGAGATCTCATGAGCCAGTACGACAAACTTACCTTAAAAGATGGCAGCTATTTGCATTTCAAAGACTGGGGAAGCGGCCAGCCCATTGTGTTCAGCCATGGTTGGCCGCTGACTGCAGATGCGTTTGAAGATCAGATGCTGTTTCTCGGGTCGAAAGGATTTCGTGTGATAGCCCATGACCGACGGGGGCATGGGCGTTCGGCCCAGCCCTGGGATGGCAATAATATGGATCAGTATGCTGACGATCTGGCCGAACTTACCGCGTATCTCAATCTCAAAGATGCTGTGCATGTCGGGCACTCTACCGGCGGTGGCGAAGTTGCTCGTTATATTGGCCGCCATGGGACGCAGAGGGTAGCAAAAGCGGTACTCATTGGTGCGGTAACACCCATCATGATTAAAACCGACTTTAACCCGAATGGTGTACCGAGGGAGGTGTTCGATAGCATTCGTGAAGGCGTTGTGAACGATCGTGCCGCCTTTTTCTATGAGTTGACGGCCGCATTCTATGGCTACAATCGACCGGGTACAAAGGAATCGAAGGCTGTCCGCGAAAGTTTTGTCGAGCAGGGCTTACAGGGATCAATTAAAGCACTGTACGACTGTATACATGCTTTCTCGGAAACAGACTTGCGTGAAGATCTCAAAAAAATGACCATCCCGACGCTGGTGATTCATGGTGATGACGATCAGATTGTCCCGTTTGAAACCTGCGGTAAGGTTGCGGCAGAAATCCTACCAGATGCACAGTTGAAGGTGTATGCCGGAGGATCTCACGGTATTTGCACCACCCATAAACATCAGATCAACGCCGATCTACTCGGCTTTATTCAGTCGTAATCGTTCGTGGATTGTTCTACGCTGATCCTCTTCCGTCAGGGGGATGAGCGAAGCATAATTTATGCTTAGCAGAGGCTAACTTCACCAGAGAAAACGATGTATTTCTATCAACCGTCGCAGGGACACGGCCTGCCACATGATCCGCTCAATGCCATTATTGGGCCGCGCCCTATTGGGTGGATTGCGTCAAGTGACAGCAACGGTCGGCATAATCTGGCACCGTACAGTTTTTTTAACTGCTTTAACTATCATCCGCCGATTATCGGTTTTGCCAGCAGCGGCTGGAAAGACAGCGTGCAGAACATTATCGAAACAGGTGAGTTTGTCTGGAACCTGACCACCCTTGAGTTGGCCAGTGCGATGAACGAAACGTCGGCCAGTCTGCCTCACGGCGAGGATGAGTTCTTTGCCGCAGGGCTTTGCAAAGCAGAGAGTCGGTTAGTTAATGTGCCGCGTGTGGCACAAAGTCCCGTCAATTTTGAGTGTCGTTTATCTCAGAGCCTGCAATTGACGACCGCAGATGGCACGCTTGTTGACACCTGGCTGATATTGGGTGAAGTGGTCGGTATCCACATTGATGAATCGCTGCTGGAAGAGGGCATCTACCAGACGGCGAAAGCGAACCCGGTACTGCGTGCCGGTGGGCCAGGTGCGTATTATTCAATTGATGAATCACATCGCTTTGATCTGGTGCGTCCGGATGCTCGTCCAAAACGTTAAGCCGTCAGACCGACGCCGGGTTTGCGCGTCGGTCTCCCTGTTTAGTATCCCGTTTTGTCGATAATAAACTGTTTACCGCAGTTACCCGGATGGGGCTGCGGCAGGAATGAACGGGATGATAAAGGCTGGTTGATGGCATCGGCTTTCAATGAAAACTGAATCTCCGTCAGATAAGCGGGGTTGCCGTGACAACTTAGCTTCACTGCTTTGATATTCTCTTTGCCCCAGTTTTTAGCGAATGCGGCGTCAAATGCGCTACGGCTAACCGTTTTACCGTAGTTATCCGCCAGAAACTTGCCCGTCTCGCTACTCTTAATCTCATTGTTCAACCGCACCATGGTGTCGAAGTACGCATCGGGATCAAAACCAAAACAGGCACCATGTTTGGCATATTCATAACGTTCCAGACAAGATGTTCCGCCAGCACCGGGCATGACGGCGCTCAACTTCGCCGCACTTTCCAGTGACAGACCGGTTTCCGGTGCGGCGCATTTACGGCTGGCGCGAGCTTCAGGCAGGTTGGGGATGGGGCGTGTTGCGCAGCCAAAACGCATCCAACGACGATTATCTACACCGCGTGCGGCAATTGAGTTTGGCAGGCTGGGCCACAGGCCATGAACCGTCAGAAAATCTGCTTTATTGTCGGTCTCCTTTTGCAAACGGCATTCGTCAGGCTCCTGACGATTACGCTCATGCTGACTCTGACAAAAACCGGTTTGCCAGGAAAGGGCCAGCACGTAGCTGTCAAAATCGCCGTACTGTTTGGCCTCAAGTTGGGAGGCCCCGGCTACTGAAATCGGCAGCAGAAGCGCTGCCAGTAAAGAAAAAGAACGCCATGTTGATGTCATGATGAATTCGGACACTTATATAAATTCTGAATATCATCTATTTAATCATAAAAAATGCCAGTCAGGTTTAGCTGACTGGCATCATTTTAGCTATGCGTTTTGACTATGTGTAAAGCGCGCGGATTAGCTCCACATTGCCAGAATTGGCCAGCCGACCAGCAGCAGCATTGAGATGTAGATGACACCGAAGATAGCACCCAAACGCCAATAGTCTTTGGATTTCACATAACCACAGCCATAGATGATAACACCAGGGCCAGTTGCATACGGAGTCAGACAGCCCATGATACCGATGGACAGTACCAGCAGGATACACAGATGTTCCATTGGAACGCCCGGGATACCTTTACCTACCGCCAGAATAACCGGCAGCATGGTGGCGGTGTGTGCAGAAAGGCTGGCAAACAGGTAGTGAGCAAAGTAGAACACCAGTACCAGAACGATTACTGTCGCGTTAGGCGAGAAACCTTCCAGATGCGTGCTCATGGTGTTGGCAAACCAGTCGATGAAACCAGAGCGGGTTAAACCGTTGGCCATTACCACCAGAGTGGCAAGGTTGACCAGGGTGTTCCATGCGCTGTTATAGCGAGTAATGTCTTTCCACGGGACAACATGCAGAGCCAGCATCAGGGAGACCGCCAGCAGACCCACTGCGGTAGCGTCAATCAGCTTGCCGCCAAATACCCACAGGCCCAGGCTGAGCAGTACCAGACCGATCAGCGTTATCTCTTTACGGGTCAGTTTACCCATGCCTTTCAGTTCATCGCCGGCCCATGCTGCAACTTCAGCACTGTGGGTGACTTCCGGTTTGTACAGCACGTAAGAAAGCCACGGCGCAACGATCAGCAAAATAATACCGACTGGCAGGAAGCTGAGGAACCACTGCAACCAGCTGATTTGAATTCCAGCGATTTTGTTAACGAATTCCAGACCCAGTACGTTTGGCGCAGCGCCGGTAACGAACATAGAGGAGCTCAGGCTGGTACTGATAACCATCATCCACATCAGATATCCGCCGATACGGCGTGCGGAAGGATCGTTAGGGAAGGATTTGAACAGCGGCGGCAGGTTTTTGATAACCGGGAACACTGTACCACCGGTACGCGCGGTGTTGGACGGTGTAAACGGTGCCAGCAGGATGTCGATAATAACAATCGCATAGCCCAGCGTCAGGGTACGTTTACCCATGAATTTCACCAGGAACAGTGCGATACGACGACCCAGACCGGTGACTTCATAACCCAGTGCGAAAATAAATGCACCGAACACCAACCATACGGTGGTGCTGGAGAAGCCTGCCAGACCCCATTTCAGCGCTTGCTTACCCGCTTTAAACGCCGGATCAGCCAGTTCGGAAGCATCAAACAGCAGGTAGTTGCTGCCAATAACGCAGATCGTGACGGCGATAAAGCTGATCGCTGTTGCCGGGATTGGCTCGAGGATCATACCGACGATCATTGCCACAAACACGGCAAAGTAGTGCCAGGCCTGTGGAGGCATTCCATCAGGGACGGGGATTAGAAACATGACACCCATCACGACCAATGGGGCCAGTAACTTCCAAATTTTATCTTTTGCTAAAGACATGTGTGTGATTCTCCGGAAAGGATCTTTAATTGTGATAATGATGAACTTGCGAAATCTGAGCTAAGAACCAGGTGACGATCAGCAGATCGGCGCAGCCTCCAGGACTGAGGTTGCGTTCGATGCACTGTTGGTCGAACTGGCGTAGGTAATGGAGATCGGCAGGGGTACGAATTCCCCCTTGCTGCAATAATGTGGTGGCCTGCTGTTGTATCCACCGCAGACCCTCGGCGCCGCCACGTGAAGCCACGTTGGTGTCGCCATTGATAGACATCAGCAGCAATAATGTGTCGAGTAATGCCAGTTCAGGGTCGCGGCCCTGAGTCAGCAGTGCGCGGTAGTGCGGCAGGGCATGCTGAATGACGAGCGGGTATCCCGCCTCGGCCTCGCCCCGTGCGCCGGTTAATCCCAGTTGCTGATAAAGACGTTGGCCAGCCGTGAGTTGTTGATTGTTCTGGCGCAGTTCGCGCTCGGTCAGGCCACGGCAAAAGGTTGCTGCCGTAGAGCAAATGGTTTCAGCGGTAACAGTCAGTTGGAGCTGGTGCAGGCGGCCAATGGCGGCACACAGCAGTCCCAGAGAAAAGATGCTGCCTTTATGGGTGTTCACCCCAGCGGTGGCGCGAAACATATCGGCTTCGCAGGCCATACCCAGCGGACGCAGTCCTTTCAGTACATCTTCGGGGGACAACTGCGCGCTGAATGCGCCGTATTCGATAAAACGTGGCAGCCAGGCCTGGATAGCCTCTGCGCTGCGATGAAAATCTTCCAGCGCCATATCTTTATGTGCGCCGTTATTAATGCGATCCACCAGACCCGGTTTGGGCGATAAGTTGACTTCAGTCAGCATGGCGCGCCAGGCAAGCGTGGCGTAGGCGTCGGGCAGATCCAGTGGAAGGACTGCGTTATTCGTCGATGTTGCGGGAATCGGCATCATGCAGCAGTGCCTCCATTTGAATGAGTAAGTCGGAAAGCGCGTGGGTTTTACCCCGCGCACATTCGGCAGCGCTTTGCTCGCACAACAGACAGCGGCGGGCAGGAAGCGCGAAATGACGGCGGGACAGGATTTCTCCTTCAGGGGTCAGGACATCGATGTCCCATAACCGTCCCAGCGGATGTGAATGCTCAAGCTCGATAGTGGCGAGCTTGAGGTCGTGGGCTGGCGCCTCGATGGACAACAGACCTTCCGGACCGCTGGCGGAGACCAGCGCAGTTTGCTCCCTGACAATCCAGGATGATTGTTTCGCCAGCGCACGCAAAGCGGTCACACCGTGATTAAAGATGCGACGGGTTAATTCGCTGTCTTTGATCGGGCCTGGCGCTACCACGGTAAAAGAGACCAGTGGCGCGTGATGACGCGTGAGCCAGGCATTTTGCCTCGCTTGTCTCTCATCACGGCTGGCGAGCAGCTCGGGAATGGAAACCGCGTGGCTGGTGGCGTGTTCAGGGAGCAGGTGCATGGCTTATTCCTTCACCTGATGCACAACGTCAATCACTGAACCATCGCGGTAACGTACGACGGCAATGACGCGGTCGGTGAATTCGATTGCGCGTGGCTGGCCGGTAAGTTGCTGCGCACGTTCGCGCAACCATTCAATGGACACCACTTTCATGCCAGCTTCTTGCAGACGTTCTGCCAGCTCAGGGCGTGCAGGGTTGACGGCGATACCGTGGTCAGTGACCAGGATATCAACGCTGGAACCCGGGGTTACGCAGGTCAGGACGTTATCAACCAGCGTCGGGATGCGCCCACGAACCAGCGGTGCGACGATGATGGAAAGCGCTGCGGCAACCGCTGTATCACAGTGGCCACCGGATGCGCCGCGCAGTACGCCGTCAGAACCGGTCAGTACGTTAACGTTGAAGTTGGTATCCACTTCAAGCGCGCTCAGTACCACGACATCCAGACGATCGACAGAGGCGCCTTTTGAGCCCCAGTTGGCATACTGGTTAGCACTGATTTCAATGTGATTTGGGTTGCGTGCCAGAGATTCTGCCGCATTACGGTCGAAGCTCTGCACATCCAGCAGTTTGCGGATTAAGCCTTTCTCATGCAGGTCAACGATGGTGGCAGTGATGCCGCCCAGCGCAAAGTCAGCACGGATGTCGCGGCTGCGCATTTTGTCTTCCAGGAAACGGGTAACGGCCAGAGACGCGCCGCCGGTTCCTGTCTGCAATGAAAAACCTTCTTTGAAGTAGCCGGAGTTAGCAATAACGTCTGCTGCGCTGCGGGCGATCAGCAGTTCACGTGGGTTGGTGGTCATGCGGGTCGCATCAGCACCAATTTTGTCAGCATCACCGACCTGGTCGATTTGTACAATCAGATCCACCTGATCCTGGGTAATGCTGGCTGGGTTATGCGGGTAGGTCAGCAGTTGTTCGGTCAGCAGGACAACCTGTTTTGCGTTTTCAGCATCGACACGAGCGTAGCCCAGTGAGCCACAGCAGGCTTTACCTGTGTAACCGTTGGCGTTACCAAACGGATCGCAGGACGGCACGCCGAGGAAGGCGACATCAATGTTGAGCTCGCCGCTTTGTACCAGGTGTACACGACCACCGTGAGAGTGGACCTGAACAGGTTCGGCCAGCAGACCGCGGGAGATCTCTTCTGCCAGCGGGCCACGCAGACCAGAAGTATAAATACGGGTGACGACACCCTGACGAATGTGTTCAACCAGCGGAGCATGGCAGTCGCTCAGGGAACTGGAAGCCAGCGTCAGGTTTTTAAAGCCCATTGCCGCGATGGTATCCATCACCAGGTTGATCGTCAGATCACCACCCCGGAAAGCGTGGTGGAAGGAGATGGTCATGCCATCCTGTAAGCCTGAACGGCGAATGGCCTCTTCCAGGTTAGCGCACAGCTTTTTGTTACGCGGTTTTTGCGCCTGTAATTCAACTTTTGCAGTGCTCTGATAAGCGGAAAGCTCGCTTTCTGCATGACGGCTCCAGGTCGCCACGCGATCCTGTCGTTGAGACTGTTCGATTTTCTGCGTCATTTTTTTGCCTTATTCTTCGCGAATGCCGGAAAGTTCTGCACGGGAGATAACCAGAAGGGCGCGCTCGATAACCGGGCTGTCGACCATCTTGCCGTTCAGGGAAACGACGCCACGGCCTTCACGGGCGGCGGCTTCAGCGGCTTCTACCACCAGACGTGCGTGAGCCAGCTCTTTGCGTGTCGGGGCATACAGGTTGTGCAGGAGTTCAATCTGACGCGGGTTGATGAGCGACTTACCATCAAAACCCAGTTGCTTGATGTGTGCTGCTTCGTGCAGGAAACCCGCTTCGTTATTGGCATCGGAATAGACGGTATCGAACGCCTGAATGCCGGCGGAACGCGCAGCCTGCAGAATTGAGCAACGTGCAAACAGCAGTTCGGTACCTTCCGGGGAGCGTTCGGTACGCAGGTTACGTACGTAGTCTTCTGCGCCGAGGGCAATACCGATCAGACGCTCGGAAGCGTGGGCAATTTCTACCGCGCGGGTAATACCTAATGGTGATTCGATAGCGGCTAACAGACCGGTGCTGCCGGGTTCACGACCACAGGCGTTTTCAATACGCAGGATTTCGCTTTCGATATCGGTGACATCCTGGGCGGTATCCGTTTTGGGTAAACGCACGATGTCAGCGCCACCGCGTACGACGGCTTCGAGGTCATTGATGCCCCATTCGGAGTCGAGGGCGTTAACGCGCACGATAGTTTCAACATCGTGATACAGCGGATGCTGCAGCGCGTGATATACCATGCGGCGCGCAGTGTCTTTCTCACGCAGTGCGACGGAGTCTTCCAGGTCGAACATCAGCGCATCTGCCGGGTAGATGAATGAGTTGCTGACCATTGCGGCGTTAGCGCCTGGTACGAACAACATGCTGCGACGTGTGCGGGATTTACGTTGTTGTAAAGAATCGGAAATCATTGGCAATCCTCCCATGGCAGTGCCGGAATGCCGCTGGCGCGGGCCAGTAATGCTTCCAGTCGCGCACGTAAAATGCAGTCCAGTGCGCCTTTATCATCAACATTTAATTGCACGCCGCGGACGTTATAGCGGGACAGAACGTCCAGAATGGTGGCCCTGATGGCATCACCGAACTGCTTTTCGACGCTACTGTTAACCTGCAGGTCAATATCCTGCGTATCGAGCGGGGCGATGCGGATCATCACATCACCGGACTCGAGAGTGCCTGCGACGGCTGCCTGGTTTATTTTCATTTTTCACCTGTTGCTAATGCGGGGGTATTTTGGCGGACTGTCGCAGCCGATGAGGTTCGCTCAACCATGTTTTGCAAGTAGTGCAGCGTGGCTTCGGGAACCAGGGATGCGATAGCCGTGAGATCTTTTTTAACCAGCAGCTTGCGCACCCAGGAGGCGGAAATCGGCATCTCCTGGAAACACAGCCGCTCAATTTCCACCAGTTCAATCGGCGGGGCGGGAAGTGTTGGGGTCTCCAGCCAGTAGCGCATATCGTTGTTGTACTGGGAGGTGACGGTGCAATACGGCTCAGTACCGACGAAACGGTGTGTAACGCCGAGTGCCGGTGCCAGGTACTGACGGAAAATTTTCAGGTCTATTTCGGTATAGCAGTGGTTAATAACGCTCTGCTCTTTAATGAAGTAGCACGGGAACGTGGCGCGAGAGATGATGTATTCCGAACCGCGGTGTACGGTTAAACGTGGAATATCTTTTGTCCCTTTGAGTACCAGGTCCAGTCGGTCTTCATATGGGAAACGCGAGGTATCTTCTTTCACCAAAAACACATGCAGCCAGTCGCACTGTGCGGCGGCTTGTTGGATCAGAAAACGGTGCCCGTTGGTGAAGGGGTTGGCGTTCATCACGATACAGCCAATTTTTTTCCCTTCACGGCGCTGTTTTGTCAGTGATTCAGCGTAACGTTTAAGGCGAGTGGTGCTGTTTTCCATCAACACCATAATGCCGGGCACGCTGGTCAGCGTCGAAAAACCGCACTGCTTAAACAGTGACTCATACTCGGTTTTGGTATAGATGAAGAGATGGGTGCAATGCCGCTCGTACGCGAGGTTGATTAACTCAGTCGCCAGCGTCAGCGCTAAGCCTTCACCGCGAACGGATTCACAGATCGCGACGCATTTAATGATATTGCCGGCGATACCGCCACAAGCGATCAGGCGGTCGTTACGGGTGACGGTGATAAATACTTCGACGGTGGTATCAACGCTCAAATCGTTCTCTTTCAGAAATTGAGCGATAACCGCCATCTTTTTATTTTCTGAGCGTTTAACTTGCGTGAATATATTATTACCGAACATAGTAAATAGAGCCCCGATGGTATATTTGTTACTGGGTTTCTGTTTTTGTTGCTCTGTTTAGCAACCTGATAACGTTTTGTTTGCAATTGAAGGGAATGTTTTTTTATTACGGAGTATTTCTTTTTTTCCCTGCTGCATACATCGTAAGGAGTATTTTGGAGGTAAATTTTGATTTATTTCACAATAAGTTAGATGGTTTTTATGTGTTTTATGGTTTTAAGTTTTTTAATTAATTTAACCCGGAAATAGCGTGTGGTTTTTATTTGTTTAATTGATTTAAAGTGGGGAATCTGTAACGATCCTATTTTAGGCCGTGACTTGTAAATAAAACATTTTTATTACAAATACAACGAAAAATAAGTTTCGGTTAACGTCGGTGAGGAAAAAACATGTCGGAAAAGAAAAATAAAACACGGTTTCCTTTTTTTCGCAGCCTGGCGTTTCCGTTGCGTATCTTTCTACTCATTCTGGTCGTTTCTGTTTTTATCATCGCGGCATTAGCACAATACTTTACCGCCAGCTTTGAAGATTATCTGGCAACGCATGTCCGTGATATGGCAATGAATCAGGCGAAAATTATCGCCTCGAACGACAGCATTATTACTGCTGTGAAGCACCGTGATTACAAGCGTCTGGCAACGATAGCGGATAAGTTGCAGAGCGGGACTGACTTTGACTATGTGGTTATCGGTGATACCCACTCGATCCGTCTTTATCACCCTAATCCGGATAAAATTGGCTACCCCATGCAGTTCACCAAACCCGGAGCACTGGAGAAAGGGGAAAGCTACTTTATTACCGGTAAAGGGTCTATCGGGATGGCGATGCGCGCCAAAACCCCTATCTTTGATGATGATGGTAAAATCATCGGTGTTGTCTCAATTGGCTACCTGATCAGTAAAATCGACAGCTGGCGCTCGGATTTCTTACTTCCGATGGCAGGGGTGTTCATTCTATTGTTACTGGTGCTTATGTTACTTTCCTGGTTTTTTGCCGCCCATATTCGACGCCAGATGTTGGGTATGGAACCCAAACAAATCGCGCGGGTAGTACGTCAGCAGGAGGCGCTGTTTAGCTCAGTGTACGAAGGCTTAATTGCTGTTGACCCTGAAGGGTGTATTACGGCGATAAACCGCAGTGCGAGAAAAATGCTGGGGCTTTCGTCGCCTGGACGTAAGTGGTTGGGCAAGCCGATTGCAGACGTTGTTCAGCCTGCAGACTTTTTTACCCAGCAGATTGCGGAAAAGCGTCAGGATGCGATGGTTAACTTTAATGGGTTGAGTGTTATTGCCAACCGCGAGGCTATCCGCTCAGGCGATGAACTGCTCGGGGCTATCATCAGCTTTCGTAGCAAAGATGAAATTGCGACCCTGAATGCCCAGCTAACACAAATCAAACAGTATGTAGAAAGTCTGAGAACGCTACGTCATGAACACCTGAACTGGATGTCCACCATCAATGGTCTGCTACAAATGAAAGAGTATGACCGGGTGCTGGCTATGGTTCAGGGAGAGTCGCAGGCACAGCAGCAACTCATTGATAGCCTGCGCGGTGCTTTCGCCGATCGCCAGGTTGCGGGCCTGCTGTTTGGCAAGGTACAGCGTGCGCGGGAACTGGGCCTCACAATGACCATTGTACCTGGCAGTCAACTGCATAAACTTCCTGAGGGATTGGATAGCACAGAGTTTGCAGCAATTGTTGGTAATCTGCTTGATAATGCTTTTGAAGCCAGTTTGCGTACCCAGCAGGGTAACAAGGTCGTTGAACTCTATCTGAGCGATGAGGGCGATGAGGTGATCATCGAAGTCGCCGATCAAGGTTGTGGCGTACCGGAAGCATTGCGCGAAAAAATTTTTGAACAGGGTGTGAGCACTCGTACCGATGAACCAGGCGAACATGGCATCGGTTTGTATCTGATTGCAAGTTATGTGAGGCGCTGTAATGGGGTTATTACGCTCGAAGATAATGATCCCTGCGGTACCTTATTTTCTTTATTTCTTCCGAAAGTGAAAAAAAACAATGACGGAACCATTAACGCTGTTGATCGTTGAGGATGAAACGCTACTGGCGGAAATGCATGCTGAATATATCCGCCATATACCCGGTTTCAGCCAGATATGGCTGGCGGGTAATCTTGAGCAAGCAAGGATGATGATTGAGCGCTTCAAGCCAGGTCTGATTCTTCTGGATAACTACTTGCCGGATGGCAAGGGCATAACTCTGTTACACGAGCTGACTCAGGCACGCTACCCTGGCGGCGTGGTGTTTACCACGGCGGCCAGTGATATGGATACGGTCTCAGAAGCCGTACGCAGCGGAGCGTTTGATTATCTGGTTAAACCCATAGCCTACGAGCGACTGGGGCAGACGCTTACCCGGTATCAGCAACGCAGAAGAATGCTGGCAGGTAATGACAGTGCCAGCCAAAAACAGATTGATGAAATGTTTAATGCCTATGCGCGCGGTGAGCCGAAAGGGGATTTGCCGACAGGGATCGACGCGCTAACGCTGAATGCGGTACTGAAGTTGTTTGCTGACCCGACGGTGCATCATACTGCGGAAACGATCGCCCAGGCGCTTACCATCAGCCGTACAACATCCAGACGTTACCTCGAGTACTGTGCCAGCCGCCATTTGATCATTGCGGAGATTATTCACGGGAAGGTAGGTAGACCGCAACGTATTTACCACGGCGGCTAATACACGTCATCTTTTAAGCTGCCTCCTTGTTGGCTGCGCGAAGAAACCCCAGTTACATAGTTATCTATGCTCCTGGGGATGTCTTCATTTGCCGCCTCGATGCAGCTTAAATGGTTTTGTGTATCACGGTCAGATAATGAAAGCTATCGTCAACCGCCAATCAGGGCGGAGGTCGCTGGTACCATCACCTCAGTGGCGATAATCACAATCAGCAGTCCGACCATCACCGGAACAGAAGTCCGTTTTACGACTTCAAACGGTGAAATCTTCGCCATCCCCGCGACAGCCACAACCACACCGGATACCGGGGAGATTGTGCGTCCGAGGTTTGACGCCTGCAGCATTGGGATCGAAAGGTAGGCAGGGTTGATACCGGAAGAGTGCGCCAGTTTTGGGATCATCTCAACGAAGGCGTAGAAAGGCGCGTTACCGGAGCCTGTGGTCATTGCGGCCAGCATGGTCAGAATCACCAGGACCAGCATCAGAATAATACTCGCGGAACCAAATGAGGTGGCGATAGAGATCAGGCTCTGAATAAAGCCAATGGTGCTCAGACCCTGCGCAAATACACCGGCTGCAACTAATAGCATGACGACGTTAGCAAAGGCATCTGCCATTCCACGGTAGGCGACTTCCAGACCTGAGAAAACCTTCTGGGTGTTGAATCCGCGGATGAACTCCAGCACTGCGGCAATAAGCATGCACAGCACCAGAATCGTGATGATGTGCAGTTGCGGACCCCATTTACCATCAAAAATCAGTACACCGACGATCGGGGTAAACGGCAGAATGGCGTAAAACGAGGGGGCTGTGGTGGTGATTTCTGCCACATCTAACATTTCGTGAGAGATGTTCTCTTTTTTATCCAGATAGCGCTGCCAGAAGTAATGGGCAATCGCCATACCAATAATGGCAGCAATGGAAATCGGCAGCGTGGTTTTAAACGCGAAGTCGATCAGTGGCATTTCCGCTGCTTTTGCAGCCAGCACGACATCCCCGGAAGTGGGGGAAAGAATGATTGCGGCAGGGGAGGCGCAAATAGCCGCCGCTGCACCACGACTGATCCCAACGTTAACCATGACCGGAAAGAGTGTCGCCATCAACAGTACGCCCAGTCCGGTTGCCGAAGAGACGGCCAGTGACATCAGGCAGGCAACAAAATAGGCGGCAATCATTAGCATGTAAGGCGAGTTGATATATTGCAGGGGTTTGGAGGCCAGCTTAACGACCATATCGTTTGCGCCGATATGCGTCATGTAGGCGGCAAAACCACACAGCATCATAATCATCATGCCAAGGTCGCCGCCGCGGCTCATCAGCAAAATTTTAATATATTCAACAATATCTGTCGCAGTATAGCCGGTGCTTTCGGCACTGCCGGGCAGAACTTTATGTCCCATCAGGGCGCTGATAATCAATAAAACCAGGCCCCCGACAAACAATACGCCGGTCGCGGAATAACCTTTAATGATGTAGCGAGCTACACCCACAATAACAACGACTCCAATAAGGAGTTCTATAAATGTCAACATTGTTTCCCCTGTCATATTGACGCCCGGAAAGTAAAAAAACTAAAAAAAGCATAAAGTGGTGTGAGAATGTGCCTAATAAACACCGGCCCCTTGCTGATTAAAATCAATAAAAATACGGATTCAACCGATGGCGCAGGCGTTTTTTCAACATAGCGGATGAAAAGGGAGTACTGCAATCAAAAACTGTGAAACACTCTGGTTTTATGTGTTATTTTGCTTTGTAATGATGCATTAATGTTAATTTATTGTAATTTAATTTGGTGTTTTTGCGTAAAGGAAGCAGATTAATAGAAATAAGAATGCGTGTCATATGTAAAAGCCATAATAAATATAATGATAATAATCCGGAGATTATATGTGGAGAATATTCTGATTTTTTATTTGCGCATCTTTGTTAAGCTAACATTAAGGTTTTGTTTGCTACAATTAATACTAACTCCCAGGATGGTAATTAAGTCGTGATTGTCGCTAAACGTTATTTTCTCATTTTTTCATTTCTTTTTATTCAGTTAGCCTTTATTCCCCAGGTGTTTGCTGAGGATAAAGGGTGGTTTGATACTTTTAAAGATAATGTCAGTGAAACCTGGCAGCAGCCCGAACATTATGATCTGTATGTGCCGGCCATTACCTGGCATGCGCGTTTTGCCTACGATAAAGAGAAAACCGATCGGTACAACGAACGTCCCTGGGGGGCAGGATTTGGTCAGTCCCGTTGGGATGATAAAGGTAATTGGCACGGGCTTTATATTATGGCCTTCAAGGACTCCTTCAATAAATGGGAGCCGATTGGCGGCTATGGCTGGGAAAAAACCTGGCGACCGCTGGCCGATGATAATTTCCGTCTTGGACTGGGCTATACAGCTGGTTTCACCGCGCGCGATAACTGGAACTATATTCCCGTGCCATTGATCCTGCCGTTGGCATCGATAGGCTATGGCCCGGCAACGTTCCAGATGACCTACATTCCGGGTACGTATAACAACGGAAATGTCTACTTTGCCTGGATGCGTTTCCAGTTTTGACAGACTACCTGTATTGTCAGGTGGATTATTGTAAACTTGTTTAAAAACAGATGGATACGTTGTTTGTCTGAAAAATAACGCGACATTTATCACTTTTTGACAAAGTTCGACTGGACAAAGTGCACCACAATTGTTGTACTGATACCCGACACAGCATTTGTGTCTATTTTTCATGTAAAGGTAATTTTGATGTCTAAGATTAAAGGTAACGTTAAGTGGTTTAATGAGTCCAAAGGATTCGGTTTCATTACTCCGGAAGATGGCAGCAAAGACGTGTTCGTACACTTCTCTGCAATCCAGACCAATGGTTTTAAAACTCTGGCTGAAGGTCAGCGCGTAGAGTTCGAAATCACTAACGGTGCCAAAGGCCCTTCTGCTGCAAACGTAATCGCTCTGTAAGCATACGACAGCAAGAATTCAAAACCCGCTTAATTGCGGGTTTTTTTTCGTTTAGTGTGCAGGAGAGGCAGAAACCAGCCAGAATGCCAGAGCCGTCATCGCAAATGACCCCAACAGGTTAACCAGCACATTCACCATTGCCCAACCAAAGCGTCCTTCCTGCAGCAAAAATACCACTTCTGCCGAGAAGGTTGAAAACGTCGTCAATCCCCCGCAGAAACCGGTGGTAATGAGCACTTTCCACATGGGATCAATGTTTGTCATGCGGTTAAACCACGCCAGCCCCATGCCAATGATAAACGCGCCAATCAGATTTGCTGCCAGCGTACCGAATGGGATGGCCTGATGTAGCGGATTGAACCGCATGCTTAACATCCATCTTGCTACGCTTCCTGTACCGCCACCGATAAAAACTGCTAAAAGGAGTTGTAACACTGCGTAATCCTGCTATTTGATTGTATATAGCGTGAGTGTAACGCCGAATAATCGCTGTTGGCGAGCTTAACCAATTTTTCTGGAGGGAATATGTTTGTTGCAGCAGGGCAATTTGCCGTGGGTCCCTCGTGGGAAAAAAATGCGGAAACGTGTGTCCAGTTGATGTCTCAGGCCGCAGGAGAAGGAGCCTCTCTGTTGGTCTTGCCGGAAGCGCTGTTGGCCCGTGACGATCTCGACCCCGACCTATCGGTGAAGTCGGCTCAGCTACTGGAGGGCGGTTTTTTGACGCGGCTACAGCAAGAGAGCGCGCAAAACGAGATGACGACGATTCTGACGATTCATGTTCCCTCTGTGCCTGGCCGGGCGTTGAACATGCTGGTTGCGCTACGGGGAGGCCGGGTTGTTGCTCACTACGCAAAATTACATCTCTATGATGCCTTTTCGATTCAGGAGTCGCGGAATGTCGATGCAGGTGAGGCTGTAGCGCCATTGCTGGACGTAGACGGATTAAAGATAGGGTTAATGACCTGCTATGACCTGCGCTTTCCTGAGCTGGCATTGGCGCTCGCGTTACAGGGGGCTGAAATTCTGGTCTTACCGGCTGCCTGGGTTCGTGGTTCGCTGAAAGAGCATCATTGGACAACGCTGCTGGCGGCAAGGGCCCTTGATGCAACCTGTTATGTGGTTGCAGCAGGGGAGTGTGGTAACAAGAATATCGGTCAAAGCCGGGTTATCGATCCGTTTGGTGTGACGATTGCCGCTGCGGCGGAAACGCCCGCGCTGATAATGACGGAGGTTTCTGCTGAGCGGGTGAGGCAGGTCAGGGCGCAACTTCCGGTGTTACGTAACCGCCGCTTTGCGCCACCGCAATTATTATGACGTTTTTTTAAACAAGGCTTGATTCACCTTGTTACAGATTGCTATTGTGTGCGCGCGTCGAAAGGCCGTTAATATTCTCAGGTTAATATGGCGCTTTATGCAGCCTGGTTTAAGTTAAGAAGGTATCTATGGGTGAGATTAGTATTACCAAACTGCTGGTGGTTGCCGCACTGGTCGTTCTGCTGTTTGGTACCAAGAAGTTACGTACACTGGGTGGAGACCTGGGAACGGCAATTAAAGGCTTCAAGAAAGCGATGAACGATGATAATGCCGATGCTAAGAAAGATGCTGACGGTAGCGTTCAGACAGAGAAGCTTTCCCATAAAGAGTAATGTCAGGAGCACGATGCTCATACTGCATACTCTGCATGAAAAAAAACCGGCAATTGCCGGTTTTTTTATTGCTGAAATGTAAGTGAGTATTACACGATCACTTCACTTCCAGCCCTTTCGCCTGCATGTCCGCATGGTAAGAAGAACGAACAAATGGGCCACAGGCTGCATGGGTAAAGCCCATGGCCATGGCTTCAGCCTTCATCTCATCAAACTCGTCCGGGCTTACGTAGCGCTGAACCGGCAGATGGTGACGACTGGGTTGTAAATACTGGCCCAGCGTCAGCATTGTCACGCCGTGACTGCGCAGATCGCGCATAACCTCAATGATTTCAGCATTGGTTTCACCCAGACCCACCATCAGACCGGATTTGGTTGGGATCTCAGGGTGCGCTTCCTTGAAACGTTCCAGAAGCTTCAGTGACCAGTTGTAATCAGCCCCAGGGCGTACGTTGCGGTAAATACGCGGAACGTTCTCGAGGTTATGGTTAAACACGTCTGGTGGGGTGGCTGTGAGGATATCCAGCGCACGATCCATACGGCCACGGAAGTCAGGTACCAGCGTTTCGATTTTAATCGACGGGCTTTTCTCGCGGATTGCGGTGATACAATCCGCGAAATGCTGAGCGCCACCGTCGCGGAGATCGTCGCGGTCAACGGAGGTGATGACGACATAGCGCAGCGCCATGTCCGCAATCGTCTGAGCCAGCTTTAACGGTTCGTTAGCATCAGGGGCAACCGGGCGACCATGGGCAACGTCACAGAATGGGCAGCGGCGGGTACAGATTGCGCCGAGGATCATAAAGGTCGCGGTCCCGTGGTTGAAACATTCTGCCAGGTTAGGGCAGGACGCTTCTTCGCAGACAGAGTGCAGGCCATTTTTGCGCATCGCTGCTTTGATACCCTGGATGCGAGTGGAGTCCGCTGGCAGTTTTATTTTCATCCATTCCGGTTTACGCAGCAGGGCTTCGCGCTCTGTTGCTACATTTTTTACCGGGATAAGAGCCATCTTATCGGCATCGCGGTATTTAACACCGCGTTCCATCACAATGGGTTTACTCATAGCTTGCGTGTTCCAGTTGCGAATTACGAAGGAAAGCGTTTCAATTCAAGGGAATGTTGCATTTATCAACTATTTTTGAATTAGTGGTACGCAGTATATCATTGAAACGGGCCAGAAAGCAGCCTGACAGGCTGGCAAAATGTAAAATAGTTGTTGTTTTGTGCCATTTGCCACAACATATGCTGCGGCAAACTATAACCTGTTTTTCAGTCTTCAATGTACGCGTGGGGGGGATTGCCCAACAGCGCTAAAATGTTAGCCAGCAGACGAGGGCGAACGCTCTCGGTTGTTGCCGTACTGTCCCACTGCGAGACTTTTGCCATTTCCATTCCGGCATAGCCACAGGGGTTGATGCGCAGGAAGGGAGATAGATCCATATCTACGTTGAGCGCTAAGCCGTGAAACGAGCAGCCTCTACGGATACGTAGCCCTAATGAGCAGATTTTCTTTTCGCCGACATATACTCCCGGCGCATCAGCGCGCGGATGGGCCTCAATACCTATCTCCGCAAGCGTATTCACCACGGTTTGTTCCAGCAGTGTTACCAGTTCACGTACGCCCAGTTTGCGGCGTTTGAGGTTCAACAGAACATACATAACCTGCTGACCCGGTCCGTGGTATGTCACCTGACCGCCCCGATCGCTCTGGATAACGGGAATATCACCGGGCATCAGTACGTGCTCTGCTTTACCTGCCTGACCCTGGGTAAAGACAGGGTAATGCTCTACCAGCCAGATTTCATCATGACTGTTTTCATCGCGGGTATCGGTGAATTCGTGCATGGCCAGAGAGACTGGCTCGTAGGGCTGAAGACCGAGCTGGCGGACAAGAATTTTATCCTGATACAAAACGGCATCTCCGTAGATACTCGTCGTCTTTCAAGCTGCAACAGCGTTGGCTTTACTCGGCCTTTGGCCTCACCCCTTCGGGATCAGCGTAAGCGCTGTTCAGACTGGCTGCGCCAGTTTGCCTCACTCACTCCGGTCACTTGCTTCTGTAAGCTCCTGGAGATTCGCTGCGTCGCCGCCTTGTTGCTGCTCGAAATCCATACAGTAGAGAATGTAAAATAGGGGAAAAGTATATCACAGCGGGAGAGGGGTTACCCGAGCGAGAATGCAGCGGGTAACCGACAGGTTTTTACAGCACCATACGTACGATATCGATATTACCTAATTCTTCGTACAGCGTTTCAACCTGCTCAATGTGTGTCGCATTAATAGTGATTGAGACCGAGTGGTAATTGCCTTTGCTGCTCGGTTTTACCGTTGGGGAGTAATCACCTGGCGCATGGCGCTGTACCACTTCAACCACCTGATCAACCAGCTCAGGCAACGCCTGCCCCATTACTTTGTAAGTAAATGGAGTAGGGAATTCAAGCAGTTCGTTAAGTTTGGTTTTCATGTCAGCTCCGGCGTTACATCAAAAAATAATAACTCCCACAGAGCGTGGGAGTTATCTGGATACTTAGTATATGGGGACGTAAATCACACTTTCAAGTGTTCAATTTTTAGCCAAACCAGTGATGGAACATTAATTTAATGTAATCAATGATTTTACCAAAGAAGTTGCCTTCCGGGATTTCCTGCAGAACCACCAGTGGACGCTGCTCAATGGTTTTGCCATCAAGCTGGAAGTTGATGGTGCCGACAACCTGGTTTTTCTGCAGCGGAGCATGCAGTTCCGTGGTGTTCAGAACATAGCTGGCTTTCAGATCTTTCATGCGGCCGCGTGGAATAGTCAGGTAGACATCTTTATCGACACCTAATGACGCACGATCGGTATTACCAAACCAGGCGGGCTCTGAGGCAAACTCTTTGCCGACTTTCAACGGGTTTACGGTTTCAAAGAAACGGAAGCCCCAGGTCAGCAGCTTTTTACTTTCGGTTTCACGACCTTTATAGGTGCGCCCCCCCATCACGGCGGAGATCAGACGCATCTGACCTTCCGTCGCGGAGGCAACAAGGTTATAACCCGCTTTGTCAGTATGGCCGGTTTTGATACCGTCAACATTCAGGCTGTTATCCCACAGCAGACCGTTACGGTTGAGCTGGCGGATGCCGTTAAAGGTGAACTCTTTTTCTTTATAGATAGAGTATTCGTTAGGTACATCGCGGATCAGAGCCTGACCAATCAGCGCCATATCGCGGGCTGAGCTGTACTGGCCTTCCGCATCCAGGCCATGTACGGTCTGGAAGTGGGTGTTTTTCAGCCCCAGCGCATTAACATAGCTGTTCATCAGGCCGACGAAAGCATCCTGACTTCCGGCAGAAAAGTCTGCCATTGCCACGCAAGCATCGTTACCGGATTGCAGGTTGATACCACGGATTAGCTGCGATACTGGCACCTGCATACCCGGCTTGAGGAACATCAGGGACGAACCTTTAAAGACAGGGTTGCCCGTAGCCCAGGCGTCGTTGCCGACGGTGACCAAATCGGTTTCTTTGAATTTCCCGGCTTTCATTGCCTGTCCGATGACGTAGCTGGTCATCATTTTGGTCAGGCTGGCGGGATCGCGGCGAGAGTCCGCATTCTGTTCTGCCAGAACTTTGCCTGAATTGTAGTCAATCAGGATATACGACTCCGCATCGATCTGCGGAACACCCGGGATCATGGTTTTAATATTCAGGTCATCTGCATGGGCAGCAGAAAGAGAGGCTGCGCAGAGAGCCGCGGTGAGCGCCATGCGCTGCACGAAACGAGCGGAAAAAGTGGTCTTCATGGTCTGAACTACGACGTCCGTGGTGAAATTAAAAAAAGTGCCCTACTATAGCAAATGCATAACTCACAGGCATCTGACTTTCCGCGTGACTTTGTTAATGTCGTTTACAGAAATTGACAACTCAGATGCCGGATTTACGTTATTACACGCCGGTGATGAAGGACTGTAATTGCGCCTCGGATTGAAGACGCTGTTGCAGTGTGGAGGCTTCAGCTTTGCTGGCGAATGGCCCCATCTGAATACGCCAAACAGCACCGTTTTGCACAACCCGGCCCGGAACGCCAAACTGCTGGCTTAAACGCTTTTGATACTGCTGCGCGCGAGCCTGTTCGCTGACCGCACCAACCTGAACGACGTAACGACCGTTGGCTGCGGCTGCCGGAGTGGCAACGGCAGCGGCTGGTGCTGCTGCGACAGTCGGTGTTGTGGCTGGTGCAGTAACAGGGGCGGCCGGTTGTGGCGCAGGCGTCGGTTCGCTACCTTCAAGCACGCCGGAAGCGAGCGTGGTCGGTGCGCCGAGGAAACCACCGCTGTTTACTGGTGCTCCGGTAGGGTCATCGCTTTTCAGCGTGGAATTGCTGATCGGGCGGATATCACCTTGTGGCTGACCCGCATCCGGTGTAGCAGGCATGCTGCCGCCACCGCTTAAATCAGGGCGAGAGGGCAGGGCATAGGTTTGTTTGGCCACTGTCGTACAGGCCATACCTGGGCCGGACAGAGAGCCATCCTGTGCGACAATGATAGGATCGATACGCACTTTCGTGTTGTTAGATGTGTTCAGACGATCGGCGGCTGCTCGCGACAGCGAAACGACGCGATCGTTGCCATATGGGCCGCGATCGTTAATGCGTACGACGATCATTCGACCGTTTGCCAGGTTAGTAATTCTGGCATAGCTTGGAATGGGGAGTGTCGGGTGCGCAGCGGTCAGCTGCATCGGGTCGAACGCTTCACCTGAGGCAGTTAAATTACTTCCTGGCTCCGCATCGTAAATGGCGGCCAGTCCAGCCTGGCTAAAGCGGGAGGGATCCTGGACTATCTTGTAGCTCTTACCGTCACGCTGATAGTCCTGATTCGCCGTTGGGTTCAGGGGTTCAAAACGCGGATCGGCCCCGCTGATTTCAACAATCGGACCATTACACACCGCAGGCTGCGGCGCGACGGCAGCCTGCTGCTGACCATCATCACTTGAACACGCCGCGAGCATTCCTGCTGCGATGCAGATTCCAATCCACTGCTTACGCATTGCGTACCCCTTACACGCTTTTCGACAACATTTTTCTATGGGTGTGGATCGACATGACAATCCCGAACCCGGCCATCAGCACGATCAGTGCAGAGCCTCCGTAACTGACCAGTGGGAGTGGAACCCCAACTACAGGCAGAATACCGCTCACCATACCAATATTTACGAAGACATAAACGAATAATATCAACATTAAACCACCGGCCATGACGCGACCAAAGGTTGTTTGCGCGTGGGCGGCAATCCACAATCCGCGCATTATCAGCAAAATGTACAGGGCAAGCAGGATTAAAATCCCAACCAGACCCAGCTCTTCCGCCAGTACTGCAAAGATAAAGTCAGTATGACGTTCGGGCAAAAACTCCAACTGCGACTGCGTACCATGCAACCAGCCTTTGCCGCGTAGCCCACCTGAACCAATAGCAATTTTAGACTGAATAATGTGATAGCCCGCGCCCAGCGGATCGGTTTCCGGGTCGAGAAGCATCATCACGCGTTGTCGCTGGTAATCATGCATCAGGAAGAACCACAGTATTGGAATAAATGCGGCCACCAGAACCACAGCAACGCCGATTAAGCGCCAGCTCAGGCCGGAGAGAAACAAGACAAACAGGCCGGAAAGAGCAACCAGGATTGAGGTTCCAAGGTCAGGCTGCGCGGCAACCAGCAGTGTGGGCATAAAAATAAGCACCAGCGCAATAGCCGTATTCTTCAGCGAAGGTGGGCAGACATCGCGGTTGATAAAGCGCGCCACCATCAGCGGCACGGCTATCTTGGCAATTTCCGAGGGCTGAAAACGCACGATTCCCAAATCCAACCAACGTTGTGCGCCTTTTGAAATGGCGCCGAAGGCATCGACAGCAACCAACAGGATGATACAGAAGATATAGAGGTACGGTGCCCAACCTTCATAGACTCTGGGGGGAATTTGCGCCATCACCACCATGATGACCAGCCCCATAGCGATCTGGCCTACCTTACGTTCCATCATGCCAATATCCTGGCCGCTGGCGCTCCAGATGACCAGCGAGCTGTATACCAGCAGAGCCAGCAAGATAAGTAACATTGTGGGATCGATATGAATTTTGTCCCAGAATGTCTTTTTGTTCGGATTATCCGTCACGATTATTGGTCCTCACCTGCTGCAACCGCCGGGTTTTCAGCAGGCAGATTGGTGTTATTGTCGCCCAACATAATGTGGTCAAGGATCTGGCGCATGAGTGTACCTACCGCCGGACCGGCCCCACCGTTTTCGAGGATCATCGCGACAGCGACCTCGGGTTTGTCATAGGGCGCGAATGCAGTCATCAGTTTGTGGTCGCGTAAACGTTCGGCGATCTTATGTGCGTTATAGGTTTCATTGGCTTTCAGGCCAAATACCTGCGCGGTACCGGATTTCGCCGCAATTTTGTAGGGGGCGCCAGCAAAATACTTGTGCGCAGTCCCATTAGGGCGATTCGCTACACCGTACATACCGTCTTTGGCGATTTCCCAGTAGCCAGAATGAATGTCACCGACAGGAGGCTCATGCGGCTGTATCCACGGCACTTGCTTGCCGTTTTCCGCTGTACTCATTAGCAGATGTGGGACTTTCACCATGCCGTCGTTGATGAGGATCATCAGCGCCTTACTCATCTGGATAGGTGTTGCTGTCCAGTAGCCCTGACCGATACCGACAGGGATTGTATCACCCTGGTACCAGGGCTTTTTAAACCGTTTTTGCTTCCACTCGCGGGTTGGCATGTTACCCGCGCGCTCTTCAGCGAGATCGATGCCCGTATAATGACCGTAGCCAAACTTGCTCATCCACTCAGAAAGACGGTCAATCCCCATATCATAGGCGATTTGATAGAAAAACGTATCAGCGGACTCTTCCAGAGAACGGGTGATGTTCAGATGACCGTGTCCCCATTTTTTCCAGTCACGGTAACGTTTCTCTGAACCGGGTAATTGCCACCAACCCGGATCGAATAGCCCGGTATTGCGGGTAATAACACCTGCGCTTAACGCAGAGACCGCAACATAAGGTTTAACCGTGGACGCCGGAGGGTAAACACCTTGCGTGGCACGGTTAACCAGAGGGGTATTGGGGTCATTGAGTAACCCGGAATAATCTTTGCTGGAGATGCCGTCCACGAACAGGTTCGGATCGTAGCTGGGCATAGATACCAGTGCCAGGACACCGCCAGTACGCGGGTCTGTGACCACGACGGCGGCACGGCTACCCGCCAGTAGCGTTTCAATGTATTGCTGGAGTTTTAAATCAAGCGTCAGATAGATATCGTGCCCGGCCTGCGGGGCGACTTCTTTGAGCTGTCGAATTACGCGGCCACGGTTATTGACTTCAACCTCTTCATAACCTGTTTGACCATGAAGTACGTCTTCGTAATAGCGCTCGATACCCAGCTTGCCGATGTCATGTGTGGCTGCGTAGTTGGCCAGCTTGCCGTCTTTATCCAGACGTTCAACGTCTTTATCGTTGATCTTCGATACATAACCAATCACGTGGGTCAGTGCAGAACCGTACGGATAATAGCGGCGTTTATAGCCTTTGACCTCGACGCCGGGGAAACGATACTGATTCACGGCAAAGCGTGCGACCTGAACTTCAGTCAGGTTGGTTTTTACTGGGATCGAGGTGAAGCGGTGCGAGCGGGCTCGCTCTTTTTTAAAGGCTGCAATATCGTCATCGGTCAGATCCACGACGTTGCGTAGCGCGTCGAGGGTATCCTGAATATTGTCGACCTTCTCCGGCATCATTTCTATCTGATAAATAGTGCGGTTAAGGGCGAGAGGAATTCCGTTGCGGTCATAAATGATGCCGCGGCTGGGGGCGATAGGCACCAGTTTGATGCGGTTCTCGTTCGAACGGGTCTGATAGTCAGTAAAACGAACGATTTGCAGATTATAAAGATTGGCGATTAGCACGCCAGTGAGCAGCAAAATCCCCAAAAAAGCGACCAGTGCCCGGCGCACAAACAGCGCGGACTCAGCCGTATAGTCGCGAAAAGAATTCTGTAGTTTCATCCGCTGCTTAATCTACTCAAGAATCAATGATCACTCACGGTGATAAGGATGGTTGGTGGTAATGCTCCACGCCCTGTACAGACTCTCTGCGACCAACACCCGAACAAGAGGGTGGGGAAGGGTTAACGCAGAGAGTGACCAGCTTTGCTCCGCTGCCGCTTTACAGGCGGGGGACAGCCCTTCGGGTCCGCCAATCAACAGACTGACGTCACGACCATCCAGTTTCCAGCGTTCCAGTTCGGTCGCCAGCTGTGGCGTGTCCCAGGGTTTCCCTGGGATATCAAGGGTGACGATGCGGTTTTTGCCTGCGGCGGCCAGCATCTGTTCACCCTCTTTGTCGAGAATGCGCTTAATGTCCGCGTTCTTGCCACGTTTTCCTGCCGGGATTTCGATCAGCTCAAAGGGCATGTCTTTTGGAAACCGGCGCAGGTACTCCGTAAAACCGGTTTGCACCCAGTCAGGCATCTTCGTACCCACGGCGACAAGTTGCAGCTTCACGCATTAACTCCAGAGTTTTTCCAGTTCATACAGGCGACGGCTCTCTTCCTGCATAACGTGGACAATCACGTCGCCAAGATCGACAACGATCCAGTCAGCGACGTTTTCGCCTTCTACGCCAAGCGGCAGCAGACCGGCGGTGCGAGATTCCTGAACAACGTGATCGGCGATAGACATGACATGGCGGCTGGACGTGCCGGTGCAGATAATCATGCAATCAGTGATACTGGATTTACCCTGAACATCTAAGGCGATGATGTCTTGACCTTTCAGGTCATCAATTTTGTCGATTACAAAATCCTGGAGTGCTTTACCCTGCAAGTGTTCCCCCTGGGTGAAAAAGAGTTAAAAACGTCTGTTAGTATACCTGAACCAGAGGCGATATCGGGACAAATGTCTCCGAAAGCGCTTTTGAAGTGCGCTATCATCCCACCCCACGCAACAGAATGCATCGCCATTTTTGTAAAACAATTTCTGCAAAGCTCTGAAAGGCGGGAAAAGTCAGGTTGCGGAGAATAGCAGCCTGTCATAGGGTGTCAATGGGAGAGAGGCCCTTCGGCAGAAAAAACAGTGCATTCACTCACCCTCGTGCCACTCGGCGCGACTATTGAGAACTTTCAGAACCGCAAAATCGTCACAGAAATCAATCGCGCTCCAGCATCCCTGCTCAACGCGGAAATGCCACATTGATGCTGCCGGCATTGACAGCAGTCGGGCGATCAGCACGCTGAGTACGCCCTGGTGGCTGACCACCAGCAGGTTCTGCACATTTTTATAATCAGCAAGTTGGGCAATGAAACGTTCAACACGTTGTGAAAATGCCTGGAATCCTTCGCCGTTGGTTGGGGTTGCATTCTGCCAGTCGTTACACCATACGGCATAATTTTCAGCGTCTTCACGCGCCAAATCGCGATGATGGCGCATTTCCCAGTCGCCAAAGAACATCTCATTAAGTTCAGGCATAACACGCACAGGAACCTCGCGTTCCGCCAGAATCAGTTGGGTTGTATGGCGGGCTCGTTCGAGTTCGCTGCACAGAACGTTGTCGAAAGGGACATTGCGTAACAGTCCACTCAGTGATTGCGCCTGAGCAATCCCCCGTTCTGTTAGCGATGTAGGAGCATGCCCGCTGTATAACCCGGCGACATTGGCTTCGGTTTCTCCGTGACGTACTAACCAGAGTCTCATTTTTTCCTCGTGAGGCTATTCGCACAAAACATGATGTTGGCCCTGATTGCGCAGAGATTTTTCAATAAAATACCTTTTTTTAACTGGAGCGGCACGATGTCTTTATTGAAGAGCGCGCACGGCGGTAATACCCAGGAAGCCGCCGCATTGTTGGGCATCCCGCCTGAGCAATTGCTGGATTTTAGCGCGAATATTAACCCTCTGGGTATGCCCGAAAACTTAAAATGCGCGCTTATCGACAATCTGGACAGAGCTGAACGCTACCCGGATGTTGACTACACCCAGTTGCATGCGGCGCTGGCACAGCATCATCAGGTACCTGTTTCGTGGATCCTCGCGGGGAATGGCGAAACAGAATCTATTTTCACCCTGGTTAATGGGCTCAAGCCGCGTCATGCGATGATTGTCGTCCCTGGATTTGCTGAATACCGCCGGGCGCTGGAATGGGGAGAATGTGCAATCCATGAATTTGCGCTGCGCGAGGAGGATGGCTGGCAGCTCAGCGCCACGATCCTTGATGTGTTAACGCCACAACTGGACTGCCTTTTTCTCTGTACGCCCAACAACCCTACAGGGCTATTGCCCGATGATCGTCTGCTTGCTGCGATAGCAACGCGCTGCGCTGAATTGGGGATTACCTTGATTCTCGATGAAGCCTTTATCGATTTTATTGCCGGGGAAGAAGGTTTTATTCCGCTGCTACAAGAGAATCCGCACATTTGGGTTCTTCGCTCGCTAACCAAGTTCTATGCGATACCGGGATTGCGACTGGGTTATCTGGTCAATAGCGACGAACAGGCCGTAGCGCGAATGCGCAGCCGACAAATGCCGTGGTCAATTAACGCATTTGCCGCGCTGGCGGGAGAGATGATCCTCAGCGATAGCGCCTATCAGCAGGCAACGTGGAAGTGGCTAGCGCAGGAGGGACGGCGATTTGATCAACAATTGCAAATACTGCCCGGCCTGACAGTCTATCCCGGTCGGGCTAACTATCGGCTGTTACGCTGTGATCGACCGGGTATCGATTTGCAAAAATCATTACTGGAACAACATGTTTTGATCCGTAGTTGTGCCAATTACCCTGGGTTGGATGTGCGCTATTACCGGGTTGCTGTTCGCAGTCAGGAGGAAAATGATCGCCTGCTGGCGGCATTAAACAACACGCTTAGCGGTACAAACCCTGCTGGTTGATATAGTCGAGCACGGCGCGTGGCAGTAAGTCGTCGCACGGCTCGCCTTTTTCCAGTCGTTCGCGGATAAGCGTGGCGGAGATATTGAACCAGGGCGTTTCGGCAAGGTAAATCTTGCCTGCTGGCAGGTTATGCAGATCATCTGCCGTATGGGTCAGATGATTTTCCAGCCACTGCTGGTGCCGTTCCTGTTCCATCTCAAGGGGATAGCCCGGTCGTCGACACACGATAAGATGGGTGTTATCCAGAATCGTGTCGTAATCATGCCAGGAAGGAAAGGTCAGCAGTGAATCCTGACCAATAATGAATGCCAGCGGTGCATCCGGGCCTTGTTCCACGCGCCACTCTTGCAGCGTTTGTGCGGTGTACGAGGCGGTATCGCGTTTTAGCTCACGCTCAT
Source organism: Citrobacter sp. U14242 (assembly GCF_046555775.1). Lineage (NCBI taxonomy): Bacteria > Pseudomonadati > Pseudomonadota > Gammaproteobacteria > Enterobacterales > Enterobacteriaceae > Citrobacter > Citrobacter sp. U14242. The sequence goes on along the minus strand of NZ_JBKGLW010000003.1, from coordinate 25,223 downwards.
CCAGTGAAAACAACGGTTTGTCGGCAATGGCCAGTTCAAGCATATGTTTACGCTGTGCGCTGGAGGCTTCCGGTTGCGCACGATGCGGTGGTACGTTATTGGGCATGACAATGACCCGAGACAGGCCAATCAGATTAGCCAGAATTTCAACGGGTTTCAGATGACCATAATGCACCGGATCAAAGGTGCCACCGAACAGAGCCTGCAATGATTTCATATCAACCATCAATAAAAACATCTGCCAGTGATTTATGGCAAAGCAACAGGGAAAGTCCCTCAAGCTCCGCCCACACTGACTGACCATAGTCTTGTTTAAGCGTAATTTCCGTACGTGTTAACAGCGTGACTGCCTGACGTAACTGCGTGGGAGTTAGTCGGTTTAACGCTTCCCCCATCATGCCACGGCGATTTTGCCATACCCGATGTTTGTCAAACAATGCCCGTAATGGGGTATGGGCCGACTGCCGTTTCAGATTCACCAGCAGTAATAATTCCCGCTGCAGAGTACGTAATAAAATAACGGGTTCACTGCCTTCAAGACGAAGCTGTTGCAGAATATGCAGCGCGCGCTTGCTTTTGCCCATCAGCAGCGCATCCACCCAGTGGAAGGGCGTAAAGTGCGCGGCATCGTTAACGGCTTGCTCCACACGAGGCAGCGTTAATTTACCGTCAGGCCAAAGTAGTGACAGCCGCTCCAGTGCCTGCGCTAACGCTAACAGATTGCCTTCGTAGCAATAGCATAAGAGCTGGTTGGCGGCGTCATCCAGTTGCAGATTATGATGTTTCGCCCTTGCGGCTACCCAACGCGGAAGCTGTGCCTGTTCAGGTGTCTGGCAACTGACCAGCACCGCGTTATTGGCCAGTCCGGAATACCATGCGGCGTTTTCCTGTGCTTTGGTCAGCTTGTTACCACGAACAATAAGCAGTAGATCGTCATGTAGCAGCGTGACGAGCGAGGCAAGTTGTTCGTTAATGGCGGCATTAGGGCCATTTTCTGGCAACTGCAGGAGTAACGTTTGACGGTTGGCAAACAGGCTCATCGCCTGGCAAAGGGAAAAGATTGCGCCCCAGTCGGTGCTGGTATCGAGGGTGAACGTATGGTGTTCTTCGAACCCTTGCGCGGCGGCCGCCATACGGACAATGTCCTGGCTCTCCTGCAACAACAGGGGGTCATTGCCCAGTAATAAATACGCCGCGCGCAGCCCTTCATTGAGCTGTGCGCGGAGTTGTTCAGGGTACAACTTGAGCATCAGTTACCCAGCGTGGTGGAAACACGTGCCGGAGAGGAGGTCGCTGGTGCTGCTGTTTTCACTGCAGGCTCAACGTCATCACTGGATGACTGAACATCAGCAATATGTACGCTTGGCAGTTTACGAATCAACTGCTCGGCCGCCTTGTCGTACATCTCTTTAACGATTATCTCCTGCTCGTTATCCTTCGCCAGTGCCGCTTGCGGGTTGTCGAAGAATGAACGATAGACTTTAGCGCTGATCGGGTAAATATCATGGCCCGGGATCAGGACTGAGGCATTAACAGACATCACCATCTGGTATTCAGCGGTTTGACCGTTCTGGAACACGGACGCGGTATCCTGCGAAATGCTGACTGCACCAAGGCGTAAGGACGGAACGTCTTTGCGCGTTGAGCTGTCTTCCAGCAGTGTAACGCCATTCAAACGCAGCTGATTACGTACCGCACGGCTTAACGGGCCGTTCGGATCACCCGTGACCAGAATCATGGTTTTCATCGTGGAGGGAACCTGCGTAGTACTACGCAGATGCCAGCCACACCCGGCGGTGACAAGCACCACCAGGGATAACAACAATGTTGTCAGATGTCGCACGCTTCCTCCCGCGCTTAGCCAACGACCAGATTGAGGAGTTTACCCGGTACATAAATCACTTTACGTACGGTAACGCCATCAAGATATTTTGCCACCAGATGCTCCTGGCCAGCACGTTCACGAACCTGCTCTTCAGTGGCGTTTACCGGGACGGTAATTTTACCACGGACTTTGCCGTTGACCTGAACCACTACCAGCGTAGAGTCTTCGACCATTGCGCTTTCGTCAGCAACAGGCCACGGTGCATTGTCGATATCGCCTTCGCCTTTCAGCGCTTGCCACAAAGTGAAGCAAACGTGTGGGGTGAACGGGTTAAGCATACGCACAACGGCCAACAGCGCTTCCTGCATCAGAGCTCTGTCCTGTTCGTCTTCCTGCGGTGCTTTTGCCAGCTTGTTCATCAGTTCCATAATTGCCGCAATCGCGGTGTTAAAGGTCTGACGGCGCCCGATATCATCAGTCACTTTAGCGATGGTTTTGTGCACGTCACGACGCAGCGTTTTTTGGTCTTCGCTCAATGCATCAACGTTCAGTGCAGCCACATCACCTTTAGTGGTGTGCTCGTAAACCAGTTTCCAGACACGTTTCAGGAAGCGGTTTGCCCCTTCTACGCCAGATTCCTGCCATTCGAGCGTCATGTCAGCTGGAGAAGCGAACATCATGAACAGACGCACGGTGTCCGCGCCGTAACGTTCAACCATTACCTGCGGGTCGATACCGTTATTTTTCGACTTGGACATTTTGCTCATGCCGGTATACACCAGTTCATGACCTTCAGCATCCTGCGCCTTCACGATACGACCTTTCTCGTCACGTTCAACGATCGCATCAACCGGAGAAACCCAGTTACGCTCGCCGTTTGCGCCAACGTAGTAGAAGGCATCTGCCAGCACCATGCCCTGGCACAGCAGCTGTTTAGCCGGTTCGTCAGAGTTCACCATGCCCGCGTCGCGCATCAGTTTGTGGAAGAAGCGGAAGTAGAGCAGGTGCATGATAGCGTGTTCAATACCGCCAATGTAGATATCAACCGGCAGCCAGTAGTTTGCCGCTTCCGGATCCAGCATGCCTTCGTTGTACTGCGGGCAGGTATAGCGCGCGTAGTACCAGGAGGACTCCATGAAGGTATCGAAGGTGTCGGTCTCGCGCAGTGCCGGCATGCCGTTAACGGTGGTTTTTGCCCACTCAGGATCGGCTTTAATTGGGCTGGTGATGCCATCCATGACGACATCTTCTGGCAGAATCACCGGCAGTTGATCTTCTGGTGTTGGCAGTACTGTGCCATCTTCCAGCGTGACCATCGGGATTGGCGCACCCCAGTAACGCTGGCGGGAAACGCCCCAGTCGCGCAGACGGTAGTTCACTTTACGCTCACCGACACCTTTTTCGACCAGCTTGTCGGCAATGGCGTTGAAAGCATCTTCGAAAGACAGACCGTCAAACTCGCCGGAGTTAAACAGGACGCCTTTTTCAGTCAGTGCCTGCTCAGACAGGTCCGGCTCTGAGCCGTCAGCGGCCAGAATAACTGGCTTAATGCTCAGACCATATTTAGTTGCAAACTCGTAGTCGCGTTGATCGTGGCCCGGAACGGCCATTACCGCACCTGTGCCATATTCCATCAGGACGAAGTTTGCCGCCCAAACCGGGATCTCTTCGCCGGTCAGCGGGTGAACGGCTTTAAAGCCAGTGTCGACACCTTTCTTCTCCATGGTCGCCATTTCAGCTTCAGCAACCTTGGTGTTGCGGCATTCGTCAATGAAGGCAGCCAATTCTGGGTTGTTCGCAGCGGCTTTCTGCGCCAGCGGGTGACCTGCGGCAACGGCCAGATAGGTTGCACCCATAAAGGTGTCCGGGCGAGTGGTGTAAACAGTCAGCGTGTTGTCGTAACCGTTCACGTCGAAGGTGATTTCTACACCTTCAGAGCGGCCAATCCAGTTACGCTGCATCGTTTTCACGGTGTCAGGCCAGTGATCCAGATTATCCAGATCACGCAGCAGTTCGTCAGCGTAAGCGGTGATTTTGATGAACCACTGAGGGATCTCTTTACGCTCAACTTTGGTGTCGCAGCGCCAGCAGCAGCCGTCGATAACCTGTTCGTTCGCCAGTACGGTCTGGTCGTTAGGGCACCAGTTCACCGCAGAGGTTTTCTTGTATACCAGACCTTTTTTGTACAGTTCGGTGAAGAACTTTTGCTCCCAACGGTAATATTCCGGGGTGCAGGTTGCCAGCTCGCGACTCCAGTCGTAACCAAAGCCCAGCATTTTGAGCTGGTTTTTCATGTAAGCGATGTTGTCGTACGTCCACGGTGCTGGAGCGGTGTTGTTTTTAACCGCAGCGCCTTCCGCCGGCAGACCGAACGCATCCCAGCCAATGGGCTGCAGTACGTTCTTGCCCAACATACGCTGGTAACGGGCGATCACGTCACCGATGGTGTAGTTACGTACGTGGCCCATGTGTAGTCGACCAGAAGGATAGGGAAGCATAGACAGGCAGTAATACTTCTCTTTGCTCTCGTCTTCGGTCACTTCAAATGTGCGCTTCTCATCCCAGTGAAGCTGTACTTTGGATTCTATCTCTTCCGGGCGGTATTGCTCTTGCATGGCAGCCAGTGGTCCTGTTTTCAATACAGCTACAAACGTAGCTCTAGATGTGGTGTTTCAGATCCGCATAGCATAGCCCAAACGCCCGCGTCAAAACAGCCTTTCGCGCATTCAGCGTTGAATTCCCGCAAGGATAAATATTGCACGAATTTACATACTCTGTGGACAGTCTTGCAAAGCGTAGCGTAAATAACGTCTATTATTATAGACAGTTAACGACCCAGGAGGCGAAGCGATGAACAAGGTTGCTCAATATTACCGTGAACTGGTGACGTCACTTAGCGAACGTCTGCGCAATGGTGAGCGCGATATCGATGCGCTGGTGGACCAGGCGCGTCAGCGAGTTTTGCAGACCGGGGAGTTAACGCGAACCGAGGTGGAAGAACTCACAAGGGCCGTCAGACGCGACCTCGAAGAGTTTGCACTCAGTTATGAAGAGAGTCTCGACGAGGAGACTGACAGCGTCTTTATGCGGGTGATTAAAGAGAGTATCTGGCAGGAACTGGCCGATATTACTGATAAAACCCAGCTCGAATGGCGAGAAGTGTTTCAGGATCTCAGTCACCATGGTGTTTACCACAGTGGTGAAGTGGTGGGACTGGGCAATCTGGTGTGCGAGAAGTGTCACTTCCATTTAGCCGTTTACACACCGGATGTGCTGCCGCTGTGCCCGAAATGCGGTCACGATCAGTTCCAGCGTCGACCGTTTGAGCCGTGATACAGCCGGAAAGCGGCCCGGTGAGCCGGGCCGTATTGGCGGAGAAATGAATCAGGGCAATATCAGGTTAAGTGTAATTACTGACTGATAGTTTCCGGGCTTAGCGGCCGCTGCGTTTTGCAGGTACACCAGTTGGGCGTTAAACGCGAGGGATAACGTGTCGTCTGCACCGATATCTGCTGCCGACTGTAGCGGGTATTTTTCGCCGGATTTAATGTGCTCAAACGTGCCGTTGGTGCCTTTACTGTATGTGGTGTACATAGATACATAGGCACCCACGCCCACGGCTGCGCCCTCACCTGAAAGGTTATTCAGGAAGATGCTGCTGTCAGCATCGCTGGTGGCGTCGCCATCAACGCTGATATAAGCGCCGCTGGTCTTGAGGCAGTCACCGCTGAAAATGATACTGGGCGATGTCATTCCCTTTACCGGAAAATCGGCACCGTCAGGAACCATTTGCACGGTTCCCATATTGATGGTGGCTTCCGGAAATTGAGTGTACAGGGTACAGTCCGCAAGGATGTTGCCCTCAACGGTGACGTTGATGTTGGTACTCCTTCCCTGAAACACATTAGCGCTTTCGGCCTGTTCGGGCCATGACAGGCCAAAACCCCCCATCAGGAGCATTCCCACCATTCCATAGCGCTTCACTAAAGATATCAACATGGTATTCCCTCACACGCTATTGAATTTCAATGTTCAACACGGCGGTCGAGCGAAAATGGCCCGCACTCACCTGATCGCCAAAACGATAGTAGTAGGCGTCAAGATAAAAATAGGTTCTCCTGACTTGCCCTACCGGGCCATCAAACAGATTAAAAGGCTCGCCGAGCGTGAGATCTCGCGTTTCGCTGATTTCCCCGACAGTGGCAGCCCGAAAAGAATATTTGAAGATTGCTCCTACCCCCTCGGCGCCACCCGCTTCAGGCGCGAGAACGTTGGGCAGCCCTGGAACGGTATCCGTTGCGCTAAGGGTGAATTGCACATTGAGATCGCGATCACAGTCGATACCGCCTGAAGTTGTTCCGCTCTGTTTTGACGCTTCGAGGATCCCGATCTGGCTGAAATCGCTGGTTTTGGTGTCCGGCATAGCAAAATACAGCGCGGAGCTGTCTATTGAGCAGCTTGCTATGGCAGCAGCATTGCTGCCAAAACCGTAGACGTCTGATGTGCTGGGGACGTCGTTATACCCGCTGACGGTTAAGGTCACCATCTTTGCAGCACCAAATAAGCCGGATTTGGGATCTTCCGGGCCGATAGCCCAGAAATCATATATACGGTTGCTTACCACCTGGAATTTTCGGGTCTGCGGAACGTTACTGTCAATTTCCGGAATAACCCAACGTCGGGTGATAAAACTCCCATTGGTCAATACCGTCTTGGTCATGCCGTTGGTGTCTTCATTGAGCACATCGGCAGTGATGGCTACACCCACATAGTCAACGCTGGTTTTTATCACGCCATCACCAATCGGTGCTGGATCCAACACCCCTGTGACGTTTAATTCAAACCACCCGCCTTTATTGTCACATCCGACGATGATTGCGCTGCCACTACTGTCGGTGACTAACGGATTGCCTGCTGTACGCTGTCTGAGTGTTACATTGCCATTAAAACTCGAATCACCACCTATTATCTCATCCACTGTACAACTGGCCAGCCCGGTCATAGACCAGGACACGGCCAGTACGCCAGTCAGCAGCAAAAAAAGCTTCCTTATCATTATTGACATTCTCCCTGAACCATATTCACGCCAGTCTCTGGTGTGGTTTCTGCACTGTGATAGACGAAGCGGCAGGTCTGATTATTTCCCCACAGGGCGACCAGCGTGGTGTTGTCTGTCAGGCCACCGAGGTACACCTCACCGTCGCTCGCCACGATACCGCTCTGCCCGTCGGTTCCGCCTTCTGGCGTCACCATGGCGCCAAATGGCACCACGCTGCCGTCGGGGCGGCGCAGGGTGATCAGCGCTCTTTCCCCGACGCTGGCGCCATATTCTGCGCGGACCAGCGCGCCGCGTGTGGGCACCAGCATGCGGTTGGTGTTCTGCAGATCAACATCGGCGGGCAGGGTTTCTGTATCCAGATTGACATCATTTTGGCGGTATGGCGTCAGGTTATTGACGATGGTGTAGCCGCGGAAGTCGGTACTGACGCCATCCCGATTAATGACCCGCACGCCGGAAGCGTTCGGTATTTTGATTAGCGCATTGGTTTCACCCAGCTCCTGGGCCAGCGTGATGCCATTACGGTGAGCAATCAGCGCGCCGGACAGACCATAGTCGGTGCGTTTGGAATCGTCATCGTAACTGTAGCCACCCTGCAGCGTGCCGTAGGTGCCGTTATAGGTGGCGCGCAGGCTGCCGTTATAGCTGTTGTCATTCTCGTCGCTCTGGGTATAGCTCTGCTGGACGCTCCAGTTAAGCGCATCGCCTTCCAGCGCATAACCGTTTAGCGTCGCGGAGTGAACGGTGTCGCCGCCCTGGGTTGCGTTGAGGTTATAAGAGAGCCAGGCGCGTGGCAGCAGTTTGTCCAGCGGCACGGAAACGCTTAACGAAAACACTTCGTCCTTGTCATAGCGTTCACTGTTGTCATAAGACTGGGTGTTTTTGTTGTAGCTGTAGCTCAGGCTATAGCTGATGGCGCGCCAGTGGTTGTTCCAGCTCACGCGCCAGGAATCCATCTGCTGGTTGGTGTTCCAGTAGTCTTCCCGTATCAGCGAACCGGAAATTGAACCGAAATCCGGGCCTAACGGTTGGCTCAGGCTTAATTCCCAGCGGTTACGCTGGCGGTCGGGCAGATTATCGGCATTGCCGTAGGTATTGAGAATGTCGGCCATGTCAAAGTAGCCATCGCTGTTGTAGCGATAACTGGCCATGGAGAAGGTGGTGCCGGTTTCGAGAATGGATTTACTGTAACGCAGGCGCCAGGACTGCCCACGTAATTTTTTGTACCCATTAATACGTTCTTCCGGCGTGGCCCATGACTGGGTGACATCGGCAGACAAGCCCCCCCAGTTCCCCATGTTTTTCCCCAGACCAATCGCCAGCGACTGATAGTGACTGGCGAATTGTCCGCCGCCGTAGACGGTTAAGTTCCAGGGTAAACCGTAGCTGGCAGAGGCCTGGGTGAATGGCGATTCGTCAACGCTGGAATTATCCGGGCGATAGCGCCCGGCGGTGATGGCGTAATCGATCGTACCCTGACGTTGCAGGTTGGTGAGTGAAGAGTAGGGCACAATAAAATGCTGCTCTGAGCCATCTTGTTCCTTTACCGTGACATAGAGATCGCCTGAGCTGCCGGTTGAGTAGAGATCCTTGATCGAAAAGGCACCCGCAGAGACATAGTTTTGATAAATCACGTAGTTATTCTGGCGAATGATAATCTGCGCGTTGGTGCGCGCAACGCCTTCAACGACAGGCGCATAGCCGCGCAGCGAATCCGGGCGCATGCTGTCGTCGGTTTCCAGCTGTACGCCGGTAAAGGGCACACCGTCGAAAATATCGGCGTTGGATGTGTTTTCTCCCAGCGTGAGCTGACTGCCCCAGGCCGGAATATCGCGCTGAGCATAGGTGTAGGCCGTATCCCAGCTGCTTTCACCATCGTCGCTGCGGTTCCACGTGGAGTAGTTGCGGATGCGCCAGGCGCCGATGTTGATGCCTGGACGCAGGTTGGCATACTGCGTGTCGGAAGTGCCGCCGCCGTGACGCTGACGGGTTTCATCGCCGGTAAAATCGTAGTTGAGTATTGCGGCGTTGATCCCTTCGTCCCAGTCTTCTGGCGGAATATACCCGCGCACGTCGTTGGCCAGCGCTGCCTGAGGAATGCTGATTTTCAACTGCTGTTTATTGAAGTCAAAGACTGTACTGAGCTGGTCAATGACCGCAACATTGGCACAATTACTGTCTTTTGCCATCAGCGCCGGGTAGGCGGTGGTATTCACACCATATTTCTTTAACTGGGCGAGGCTCAGGCACGGCACTAACTGATTGCTATCATCAAGAACGAAGTTGATGTCCTGGGTCTCAACCCGACGGTTGTTGACGATAACATCAACTCGGTAAGACCCTGGCGCCTGCCCGCCTTTTTCGAATAAGGACAAATCGACAGGCGCCTCGCTGTTACCAGCGCCGGAGTGCTTAAAAAAAGCAGGGTTAAAATAGGGGGCAGTTGACGATTTTGCTGACTTTTGCTGTTCGACTGCCAGCGCGACAGAAGCAGATAACCCGTAGACTAGCATTATTCTGGATACCAGACGGATCGGGCAAAAGGGCGTCATTTCTGTCGTCATGTTCATTAGCATTATCCCTATTGCTATTAGCCAGTTATCAGTCAAATGTGTGAATGAAACTCTTGGCTGACGCCACCCTGGTCATTAATAATGGCGAAAGCGACGTCGCCGCCAGTGACGCCTTTGGGCAGGTCGAAATGTGCTACACCGCCGGGGGCAACGTAGCTCACTTTTTCCAGTTTTTTCCCCGCGACGGCGATACGGCCAAAATTGATGTAATAAGGGGAGGCATTCGAAACCTGAATCTGGCTGCCGGAAAGCCGCCAGCTAAGCTGGTCTTTATGATCGGTTGGAATGGATTTACCCAGTGACTTTGGGCGGTAAATGAGTTTTACGATGGTGTTGACGGCAATCTGGATACTGTTATCGCCAGTTGGGCCGCCGGGGATCCCTTTCACATTCAGCCAGAACAATGATTCTTTATCTTCCGGTAGTGGACCGGTAAGAATGATACGCAGCACGTTTTTTTGCTGGGGGTCGAGACGAAATAAAGGCGGGGTAATGACGAACGGCGATTTTTTGCTTTTATCATTATCTGCTGTGTTGATCCAGGACTGCACCAAATAGGGGGTTTTATCGGGGTTCTCGAGTTGAACCGATGCCTCTTTTTTTGCGCCGTCGTAGATCACCCGCGTGCCCGCGAGCGATACGCTGGCCGATGCGCCGGAGATCGTGAACAAGCTGAGCAATAAACCGGCAATATTTTTCTGAATTCCATTCATCATTCACATCCTTATAAAATATGTGTGTCTTGAGTTAGTTTTGCATGACGTCAAGCGTGACTGTGCTGCTGGTTTTGCCGGTGGTGACCGCGTCTGCCAGCCGCATATAGCCCGCCTCAAGCTGAAAGGTAAACGTCGACGTCATATCCATATGTTTTTCTGCCGACGAGTCGTCATTGCCAAGAAAAGTGTTGTTGGGATAAAAAGCGTTGCTGGCGTCGATATACTTCAGGTAGTGTCCTACCCCTTTGGCGCCGTCCTGGCGTTCATTCGCCAGCGCGTTAGGGAAATCGCTGACCTGGGCGCCAGTAAAACGCAGGGTATATTGGGCGTCGTTGCACTGATCAAACGTGACGTTAGTGGTTTTCGTAGCAGAGGGCACAATTGCGCCGATGCCCGCTTTCTTGACGTCCGTAACGGTGGTGGTAGCAAGGTTTATCTCAGCTCCGCCTTCAATGGTGACCTTACAGGAAGGGGCAACTAATGACGCAGCGATCGTCAGTTTAGCTCCCACTCCTTTTGCGGTATCTGCACGGAGTGGTGATGCACATATCAGCACCAGGGGAATAAGCGTCGCAATTATCGTGTCTCGCGTTTTCATCTGTTCGTTTATTCTCCCCATATCAACAATCGGCTCCATCTGCCATAACAACATCCTCCCCTAAGAGAGGATGTTGGCTACGCGAAATAAACGTACTATGGGCATTACTGTGCGTAGGTGATATTCATCGTGACGACAGATTTGGTGATACCGGCCGGGGAGGACTGATCGTCAACTTCAGCAATTTTGGTATAGCCGACGTTAATCGGGAAGTAATAACCGTTAGCACTCTGCGCGCTATCGGCTTCCGGCGTACCGTTAGCGATAGTCTGCGTGGTACCGTTCAGCGATTCGGTATTCGCTTCGTTATACAGGTGGTGGGCAATAACAGTATTAGACGGCGCTTCGGTGTTGACGATGGCATTAGCGTCAGTGGCGACGGTATCAGCAACAAACTGGATATTGATGTCGTAAGCCGGGCAGCTACTCAGTTTAAAGCTACTTGCCATATCACCCAGATGTGCGCCAATAGTTGCCGCTTTTGCCTGCTGTACGGTGATTTTATTCAGCGTGATATCCGCATTGCCGTTATCACCAACAGTACAACCGTTTTCAATCACTTCACCGTTAATGGTGATCGTGTCGGCCATTACGCTGCCGGATGCCAGAGCGGCCATAACTGCAGCGGCTAAAAATACCTTTTTCATGTAAAACTCCATTTATATAAAATATTAATTAAATAACGCACTGAAAATATGATTGATAATATCTACGATCAATATATGAAACTTTGCGCGAAAGATAATACTCTGTATGGTGGGTAAATAATATATTTCATTTATCAATGGATTTGCTTTTTGAAGCAAAAAAAATGATTATATACTCATTGTTGATGAAATAACCTTCTTTTGAGTCATCCTGATGCGTGTAAATAACCTGGTTATAAATAAATTATTATGATATTTGGGGCGGTGTGATTATTTTTTTTAGTATTTCAAGGTTTTTAGGAATAAATTTAGGAATACGTGTTCAGAGGCATTATAAACCGCCCGGCGGCTCTCCTGGAACAGGAGCGTCGCCCGACGGTATGGTACTCATAGGGATGAGCGTTACTGAACGTAAGTGATGCTGAGGTTAACCGTGGAGGTTGTGGTACCTACCGGTGATTCTCCGGTACCGACTTCCTTAATCTTGGTATAACCCGTTAACACCGGAAACTGGAAGCCCGTAACGGTTTGCGCGGCAATGGCTTCGTCGTTAGCCAGGTACACGCGCTTGCTGGCTAAGTTAGTCAGCGATTTGTGATCTACCGTACGACCATCTCTCAGGTAATGGGCGACAAACTCCCCGGATGGAGTGTCCGTGTTGACAATCGCATCCGGATAGCCCGTCGGAGTTTGGGCGCTGAATTCAATACGTACATCGTAGTTCGGGCAGTTGCTTATTTTGAAACTATCCGCCTGGTTTAACAGTTCTCCGCCAACAGCAACGTCTTTCACCTGTTTGGCCGTGATTTTGTCAAGGGTAATCTCGGAACCACCGTTATCACCAATAATACAGCCTTCTTCAATCATTTCACCGTTAATGGTAATGGTATCGGCGAATACACTGGTGGATGCCAGAGCAGACATGACTGCTGCAGCTAAAAATACCTTTTTCATATAAACTCCATGTTTAATAAATAAATTATCTGTGCAAAGTATTCAATAATGATCATTTATTGATATAACTAATAACCTATTTCCAGTGTGGTAATATACTAACATGAACGATCGTTATTGGATATGACATCATAAATTTATTAATGATGTGCCTGTAAGGTTAATACGTTAGGTGATATTCTATTAATCAAATTTTAATGCGGTGAGTATTCTTAAGGCCAGGGTTAAGTTATTGGTTTTTAAATGTTTTGATGTGTTATTTAATGCTGATGGTCCGATAATCATGGTCAGGAAGAAATATCCCCGCAAGGGGGATATTTTAAGACGCGAAGGCCAAAGCAATCATTATTGCATATAGGTTATATTCACAGTTACTGAGGAATGCGTCAGGCCCGCAGGGGAGACACCTGGCTGAACCTCGGCGATTTTTTTGTAGCCGACCGATACCGGATAGTCATAACCTTCAGGCGTTTGCATTTGCGCTCTCGCATCGTCATAATAATCACCGAAAAAGCGAAGACGGCCAACAATGGTCATATGATCCCCATAGTAATCATCCCGCATATAATGCGCGACAACGTCGCCAGAAGGCTGAAGGTCGTTCACGATGGCCTGAGGGAAACCAGGCGGTACGTCAGCGCTGAACGAGAGTGCAATATCATATGCCGGGCAGTCGTGGATATTAAACGACGATGCTTTCTCGGCGAGATTACCACCGATTGCCGCCGCCTTCAGTTGATCAACGGTGATTTTATCCAGGTTAATATCTGCATTGCCATTGTTGCCAACGATACAACCGCTTTCAATCATCTCGCCGTCAATGGTCAATGTATCGCTGGCCAGCGCGCGCCCGGATACCAGAGTGGCCATTACGGCCGCAGCTAAAAATACCTTTTTCATATAAATTCCATGTTTAATAAATGAATTATCTGTGCAAAGTATTCAATAATGATCATTTATTGACATAGCTAATAACCTACTTCCAGTGTGGCAATATACTAACATGAACGATCGTTATTGGATATGACATCATAAATTTATTAATGATGCGCCTGTAAGGTTAATACGTTGGATAATATTATATTAATTAATATTCTATTGCGGTGAGTATTCTTAAGCCAGAGTTAATTTATTGGTTTTTAAATGTTTCGATGTGTTATTTAACGCTGAGGGTCCGATAATCATGGACAGGCAGAAATATCCCCCGCAGGGGGATATCTTAAGACGCGAAGGTCAAAGCAACCATCATTGCATATAGGTGATATCCACAGTTACTGAGGAATGCGTCAGGCCCGCAGGGGAGACACCTGGCTGAACCTCGGCGATTTTTTTGTAGCCCACCCATACCGGAAAGTCATAACCTTCAGGTGTTTGTGCTTGCGCTCTCGCATCTTCATAATAATCACCGAGATAGGCACCAGCGCCAACAACGCTCATACGATCATTATTAAACATATAATGCGCAACAACGTCGCCAGAAGGCTGAAGGTCGTTCACGATGGCCTGAGGAAAACCGGGCGGTACGTCAGCGCTGAACGAGATTAAAATATCATATGCCGGACAGTCGTGGATATTAAACGACGATGCTTCCTCGGCGAGTTTATCACCGATTGCCGCCGTCTTCAGTTGGTCAACAGTGATTTTATCCAGGTTAATATCTGCATTGCCATTGTTGCCGACGATACAACCGCTTTCAATCATCTCGCCGTCAATGGTCAATGTATCGCTGGCCAGCGCGCTCCCGGATACCAGAGCGGCCATTACTGCTGCGGCTAAAAATACCTTTTTCATAAAATACTCCATGTAATAAAAACGAATTATTTATGCAAAGTATTCAATACTGAAAGTATATTGATATAACCAATAATTCATTTTCACAGCCGTGTCAGAATAGCATTTAAAAAAATATTGAATATAAATATTTAGAGAGTGTGTGGGGGAAAGGAATATGGCGCGCACTCTGATGCGCGCGCCGGGAAGATTAATGCAGTATTTTGGCAAGGAAGTCTTTGGCGCGGTCCGATTTCGGATTCGCGAAGAAGGCCTCTTTTTCCGAGTCTTCAACAATTTTCCCTTCATCCATAAAGATCACCCGGTTCGCTACTTTCCGCGCAAAGCCCATTTCGTGAGTTACCACCATCATGGTCATCCCTTCATTGGCCAGCTCAACCATAACGTCCAGTACTTCGTTGATCATTTCGGGGTCCAGTGCGGACGTCGGCTCGTCAAACAGCATGGCGATAGGATCCATACACAGTGCCCGGGCGATAGCGACACGTTGTTGCTGACCACCTGAGAGTTGTGCCGGAAACTTCTCGGCATGCGCCGCCAGACCGACGCGTTCAAGCAGCTTTTGCGCTTTTGCACGCGCAGGTGCTTTATCGCGTTTGAGCACTTTTACCTGGGCCAGCGTCAGGTTTTCGATGATCGACAGATGCGGGAACAGTTCAAAGTGCTGGAACACCATACCGACACGGGAACGTAGTTTTGCCAGATCGGTTTTTTTGTCATTTACAACGGTGCCATCCACGGTGATCACACCCTGCTGTACAGGTTCCAGACCGTTTACCGTTTTAATCAGCGTTGATTTACCGGAACCTGACGGGCCGCAGACCACCACCACTTCACCTTTTTTCACTTCTGTGGAGCAGTCGGTCAGCACCTGAAAGTGACCATACCATTTCGAAACATTTTTCAGGGTAATCATTAAACTGTCCTTTTCTTCAAATAGCTGACCAACAACGATGCGCTCAGACTGAATACAAAATAGACGGCGCCAGCAAACAGGATCATCTCGACCTGTGTGCCGTCACGCTCGCCAATGGTGGAGGCGGTGCGGAAGAAGTCTGCCAGACTCAATACGTAAACCAGCGAGGTATCCTGGAACAGGACAATGCCCTGGGTGAGCAGCAACGGCACCATGGCGCGAAATGCCTGTGGCAATATGATGAGCTTCATCGATTGCCAGTGGGTCATCCCCAGTGCCAGTGCCGCGCTGGACTGCCCACGGGAAATACTCTGGATCCCTGCACGGATAATCTCCGAGTAGTAGGCAGCTTCGAACATCGAAAACGCGACCATTGCTGAGATCAGGCGAATATCGGTTTTCGGCGACAGGCCTAATACGTTTTGCAGGAAGCCTGGCACAATCAGGTAAAACCATAGCAGTACCATCACCAGCGGAATGGAGCGGAATACGTTAACGTATATTTTCGCAAACCAGGCAATTGGCGCGAAGCTGGACAGACGCATGACCGCGAGGAGGGTTCCCCAGACGATGCCGATGATGACAGCCGTAACGGTGATTTTCAGCGTGATAAGCAGCCCATCCAGCAGATATGGCAGGGAAGGGACAATTGAACTCCAGTCAAATTCGTACATTATTTGCCTCCTATGTTGCCAGGCAGGCGGATTTTACGTTCGACAAGATTCATCACCAGCATAATAAAGGCGTTAATCAGTACGTAGGCCAGGGTAATGGCGGTAAACGATTCCCATGCGTGGGCAGAGTAATCCAGCAGTTTGCCTGCCTGCGCCGCCATATCAACCAGACCGATAGTCGAAGCGATGGCGGAGTTTTTGACCAGGTTCATCATCTCTGAGGTCATTGGCGGCACAATCACGCGGTAGGCGTTTGGCAGCAAAACATAGCGGTAGGCCTGTGGCAGCGTTAGCCCCATCGCCAGTGCGGCGTTTTTCTGTCCGCGAGGCAGTGACTGAATTGCGGCACGCACCTGCTCACAGACGCGGGCGGCGGTAAACAGCCCCAGACAAATCATGGATGAAAGGAAGAACTGGATGTTAGGGTCCAGCTCTGACTTAAACCACATGCCAATGTTTTCCGGCAGTAGCTCAGGTACGACCAGGTACCAGGTAAAAAATTGAACGATCAGCGGTACGTTACGAAAAAGCTCGACATACAGCGTACCCATTCCGGAAAGGAAACGGTTCGGAACGGTACGTAAGATGCCGAATAACGAACCCACCAGGAAAGCGATAATCCAGGCGGTGATGGATAATGCGACAGTGACCTGGAAACCGCTCCAGAGCCAGCCAAGATAGGTGGTGTTGCCGAACGGGGCCTGTTGTAAAAAAATACCCCAGTTCCAGTCTATAGACATAAATCTACTCCAGAAAAAAAAGGGTAGCAGCGCTACCCTCGAAGATTGTTATTCAGCGTTTAGCGGTTTTCAGGCCTGATGGGGAACGACCATCAGGCTTATAGTCTGTCCGTGCCAAGTAACAATCGAGAGGGCAAGGTGAACTCGCCCCATTTATTTTAGTTAGTTAAGCGCTTTATCATTCGGTGACTTGAACAGAGCCTTCATTTCGTCTGACAGTTCGAAATTCATGTTCAGGTTCTTCGGTGGAATTGGGTTTTTAAACCATTTATCAAACCATTTTTCCGCCTCGCCTGAAGTCTGAGCCTGGGCAATGGTGTCATCCATCAGCTTTTTGAATTCAGCATCGTCTTTACGCAGCATACAACCGTAAGCTTCCTGAGATTGCGGCTTGCCAACGATCTCCCAGTTGTCCGGTTTCTTCGCTTTCGCGCGCTCGCCGGCCAGCAGTGCGTCATCCATCATAAAAGCAACGGCGCGACCACTTTCAAGAGTACGGAAAGAGTCACCGTGGTCTTTCGCGCTGATGATGCGCATATCCATTTTTTGTTCTTCATTCAGTTTGTGCAGCAGCACTTCTGAGGTGGTACCGGAAGTGACGACGACCGCTTTCCCTTTCAGATCAGGGAAATCTTTGATATCGCCACCTTTTTTCGCCAGAAGGCGGGTGCCGACAACGAAAATAGTGTCAGAGAAAGCCGCTTGCTTCTGGCGCTCAACGTTGTTGGTGGTGGAACCACACTCAAAGTCGAAGGTACCGTTTTGCAGCAGCGGGATACGGTTCTGGGAGGTAATCGGGATCAGTTTCACCTGCAGGTCAGGCTTGTTCAGCTTTTTCTTCACAGCTTCAACAATTGCGTTGGAATAATCCTGTGAATAGCCGACCACTTTTTGCTGATTATCGTAGTAAGAAAACGGTACCGAGGATTCACGGTGTCCGACGACGATTACGCCATTTTTAGCGATCTTATCCAGCGTGCTGCCTGCCGCTGGTGCTGCGTCTTCTGCGTGCGCCAGACCAGCGGACATTCCCATAACCAGCATGGCTGTGGCGAGCTTACGTAATTGCATATCCAACTCCTTTATCGTCTGCGCCGGTGACGCAGTGATACCCATTGTGATGTTGTTATTGTTTGCTACTTAAACGTGCAGTCTTGTATATGTTTGTTAACATTTAGTTTGGATGAATGTAAAGAATTTGCTGTGTTATTGTTTATTTTTGCGAAGTGCGCCGCACCATTTGGGGGCAAAAATATCTTGTTGCACTTTTCAGGTGCTACCTTCGCTCAACTTTGGTGCGACCAGGTTGCACATTCAGCCAAAACAGTGTTTGCCTTGTATAACAAAGCAATAGACGTGCCAGAATGGGAGATGGGGACAATGTGTTGGCCGGAGAAGGCGCATGAGCGCCAACATCCGGCAATATGATGAGATCAGAGGTTATTGACGACGCTGGCGCAGGCCCATCACGACGGCAGCGAAACCAAACAGTGCGGTAAGCAACCACAGTGGCCAGTTACCGGTTCGCGCATAAGGGGTTAAGCCCGTGGTTGGCGTAACGCTGGTGGTCAGTACCTGGCGGGTAAACTGCGGGATCATCGCCTGAATTTCACCCTGCGGGCCAATCACCGCGGTAATACCGTTATTGGTGCTACGCAGCAGCGGGCGTGCCAGCTCCAGAGAACGCATACGCGCCATCTGGAAATGCTGCCACGGACCGATCGACTTACCGAACCAGGCATCGTTAGAGATGGTCAGCAGATAGTCAGTATCCGGGCGGAAGTTATCACGTACCTGTTCGCCAAGAATAATTTCGTAGCAGATTGCCGCTGTCAGTTTGAAACCATGCGCATGGAGCTGTGGCTGAACATATGGCCCACGGCTGAATGATGACATCGGCAGATCAAAGAATGGTGCTAACGGGCGCAGAATCGATTCCAGCGGAACAAACTCACCAAATGGGACGAGGTGATTTTTGTTATAGCGATTGGTCGAGTCATAACGGTACGGACTGTCTTTACCCAGCGTAATGATGGTGTTGTAGGTATCGTAACGGTTCTGCTTGTTGAGGCGAGCATCGACAATGCCGGTGATCAGCGTGCTGTTTTTGGATTTCAGCAGGTCATCCATCATGCTCAGGAAACGCTGCTGATTAATTTCCAGATCCGGAATTGCAGACTCCGGCCAGATAATCAGCTGCGATTTACCCATCTCTTGCTCGGTAGCATCAAGGTAAATCTTCAGCGTGTTAAGCAGCTGGCCCTCATCCCACTTCAGTGACTGTGGAATGTCGCCTTGCACCATCGATACCTGCGTGGTTTTTTCAGGCTCCAGCGTATACCACTGGATATAGCGCAGCGGGAAGGGCAGTGCGAAAAGTATCACGGCTACGACCAGCGGACGCCAGTTACGGCTGACTAACGCCAGCACCAGCAGGCCGCTGACTATCATCAACAGGAAGTTGATGGCCTCTACGCCCATGACCGGTGCAAGCCCTTTCAGCGGGCCATCAATCTGGCTGTAGCCAAACTGCAACCATGGGAAGCCGGTCAGGACCCAGCCGCGCAGGAATTCAGTTATCTGCCAGATAACCGGCGCGGCAATCGCTACCCGAATCCAGCTGGTTTTCGGCCACAGACGCGACAAAATGCCAGCAAACAGACCGGTGTAAAGTGACAGGTAGGCGGCAAGCAGTACCACAAGAAACACGTTAACCGGGCCAGGCATACCGCCAAACTGTGCAATGCTGACATAGACCCAGTTGATACCGGAGCCAAAAAGACCCATTCCCCAGAAATAGCCAATAGCAGCAGACTGGAGCGGGCGGCGGTTGAGGGTGAGGGCCTGCAGACCCATCAGCGAAATAATCGCGGCGGGCCAGATGTCATACGGAGAGAACGCCAGCGTCCCGCAGGCACCGAATAATAACGCCAGCAGCAGGCGAATGCGCTGGCGTTCAATTAATGGGGCTAATGCCATGTAGTCTATGATCCAGTTTCGGGTTTATTCGTCCAGTTTAGGCTGGGGTGAGTCGTCCGGAATTCTGACATGAACCTGAATAATACGACGGCTGTCAGCCATAGCCACTTTGAACTGGTAACCATCAATGTCGATGGTCTCACCGCGAGCAGGTAAATGACCAAAGGCCTGCATAACCAGCCCGCCAATGGTATCAACTTCTTCGTCGCTAAAGTGGGTCCCGAAGGCTTCGTTGAAGTCTTCAATCGGTGCCAGCGCGCGAATAGTCCAGGTGTGACGGCTGAGCTGACGGAAATCGATATCGTCTTCTTCGTCGTACTCATCTTCAATTTCACCGACGATCAGCTCAAGAATGTCTTCGATGGTCACCAGACCAGACACTCCGCCGAATTCGTCGATGACGATTGCCATATGGTAACGCTGGGAGCGGAACTCTTTCAGCATGCGATCAACACGCTTGCTCTCAGGGACAACAACCGCCTGGCGTAACACTTTCTCCATGCTGAATGCTTCGGCATCGCTGCGCATAAATGGCAGCAGATCCTTGGCCATCAGAATCCCTTCAATGTGATCTTTGTCTTCGCTGATCACCGGAAAACGCGAGTGGGCAGACTCGATAATGACATCAAGGCATTCATCCAGAGTCTGGTTGCGTTTCAGGGTAATCATCTGAGAGCGGGGGATCATGATGTCGCGAACGCGCTGGTCCGCAATGTCCATCACCCCTTCGAGCATATCGCGCGTATCTTCATCGATAAGGTCGTTCTGCCCGGAATCACGGATCAGCTCCAACAGTTCGTCGCGGTTTTTCGGTTCACCGTGGAAAAGTTGGCTCAGTAACAGGGAGAAAAATCCCTTTTTGCTGGTTAACGTGTCACTACTGTGTGAATTGTCGTCGCTCATGGCGTCGTATGGGTTCTCATGTTAGTTAATATAAAGCGCGTCGAGCATAGTTTCTGCGTCAGACGGCAACAACAACCGCCGGGCGTCAGCCCGGCAGCTTACTCTTTCTCGGCAATGTACGGATCCTCATAGCCCAGAGCAAGCATAATCTCTGTTTCCAGGGATTCCATCTCTTCCGCTTCGTCATCTTCGATATGGTCATAGCCCAATAAATGCAGGCTACCGTGTACCACCATATGCGCCCAGTGGGCTTCAAGCGGTTTGCCTTGCTCTTGAGCTTCTTTCTCAACCACCTGACGGCAGATGACCAGATCGCCCAACAGCGGCATTTCAATGCCAGGAGGCGCTTCAAACGGGAAAGAGAGCACGTTGGTTGACTTGTCTTTCCCGCGATAGGTCAGGTTCAGTTCGTGGCTTTCAGCGTCATCGACCAGACGAATGGTCACTTCTGATTCTTCCTGAAACTGCGGGATCACCGCATCCAGCCATGTCTGAAACTGACTTTCTGGTGGTAAGCCGGATTCGTTTTCGCATGCCAGCTGTAAATCGAGAATAACCTGACTCATTTTTGTTCCTGCTCCTGAGCTTCGCGCTTGCGTTCTGCCGCCAGCTCGGCTTTGCGTTTTTGTTCTGCTTCTTCCCAGGCTTCATATGCCGTCACGATACGAGCAACAACGGGGTGGCGTACCACGTCTTCGCTATGGAAGAAATTAAAGCTAATCTCATCGACTTCGGCCAGCACTTCAATGGCATGACGCAGGCCAGACTTGGTGCTGCGCGGCAGGTCAATCTGAGTGATGTCCCCGGTAATGACTGCTTTGGAGTTAAAGCCGATACGGGTCAGGAACATTTTCATCTGCTCGATGGTGGTGTTCTGACTCTCATCAAGAATGATGAACGCATCGTTTAACGTACGGCCGCGCATATAGGCCAACGGTGCGACCTCGATGACGTTGCGCTCAATCAGCTTCTCGACCTTTTCAAAACCCAGCATTTCGAACAATGCGTCATACAGTGGACGCAAATACGGATCGACTTTCTGGCTCAGATCGCCTGGCAGAAAACCCAGTTTTTCACCGGCTTCAACCGCTGGGCGGGTTAACAGAATACGGCGGATCTCCTGACGCTCTAGCGCATCGACCGCAGCCGCAACCGCAAGGTACGTTTTACCGGTACCCGCCGGGCCAACGCCGAAGGTGATGTCGTGGTCAAGAATATTAGCGATATACTGCGCCTGGTTCGGCGTACGCGGTTTAATGACGCCACGCTTAGTTTTGATATTCACCGCTTTGCCGAACTCTGGCACGCTGTCTGCGCTCTGTTCAAGCACACGCGCTTCTTTGATCGCAAGGTGAATTTGTTCTGGCTCGATGTCCTGTGTCTGGCCGCGCATTGGGGCCGTATCGACATACAGGCTGCGTAAAATATCTGCCGCAGCGGTGACACAAATTGGACGACCGGTCAGTTTGAAGTGGTTATCGCGGCGGTTAATTTCGATGCCGAGACGACGCTCCAGTTGTTTGATGTTGTCATCAAATGGCCCGCAAAGGCTCAACAGGCGGGCATTGTCTGCGGGTTCAAGGGTGATTTCGCGAGTGTCTATGTTCAAACTGTTCCTCTTATGCATGTCTCGCCGGACGTTGAACATTGACCGGCATATAAGGAAATTATTCACGCCACGGGGAAAAGGCGCAAGCATTGCGATAAAGATGGGGGCGTTGAGGAGAAATACAAGGCTCACCCCAGCCACATCGTTATCTCTGTGACTGGGGGCTTTGAGGATTAAGGCTGGTAAATACCGACGCCAAGATCGTTTTCTTTACGGGTACGAGCAATAACGGATTCCGGGCTTTCTGCGATACGCAATCCCATTTCGTCTTCGGTACGCACGACGTTACCGCGCAGGGAGTTGGTCCAGACGTCAGTAATTTCAACGTCGACGAACTTGCCGATCATTTCCGGGGTGCCTTCAAAGTTCACCACGCGGTTATTTTCGGTACGGCCTGACAGCTCCATGATGCTCTTACGCGATGTACCTTCTACCAGAATACGCTGAGTCGTGCCAAGCATGCGGCGACTCCAGGCCATCGCCTGCTGGTTGATGCGCTCCTGCAGGATGTACAGACGCTGTTTTTTCTCTTCTTCCGGCACATCGTCAACCATATCGGCTGCTGGAGTGCCTGGGCGCGCAGAGAAGATAAAGCTGTAACTCATGTCGAAATTGACATCAGCGATCAGCTTCATGGTCTGCTCGAAGTCCTGGGTGGTTTCACCGGGGAAGCCGACGATGAAGTCGGAGCTAATCTGGATATCCGGACGTGCTGCGCGCAGTTTACGGATGATCGCTTTGTATTCCAGCGCGGTATGGGTACGACCCATCAGGTTCAGCACACGATCCGAACCGCTCTGTACCGGCAGGTGCAGGAAGCTCACCAGTTCTGGCGTATCACGGTAGACCTCAACGATATCATCGGTGAACTCGATCGGGTGACTGGTGGTAAATCGGATACGGTCAATGCCGTCGATTGCAGCGACCAGACGGAGTAGATCGGCGAACGAACCGATCGTGCCATCGTAGTTTTCACCACGCCAGGCGTTTACGTTCTGCCCCAGCAGGTTCACTTCACGTACGCCTTGCGCCGCAAGCTGGGCGATTTCAAACAGGATATCATCCGCCGGGCGGCTGACTTCTTCACCACGGGTGTATGGCACCACGCAGTAAGTACAATATTTATTGCAGCCTTCCATGATGGACACAAACGCGCTTGGACCTTCGGCACGCGGTTCCGGCAGACGATCGAACTTTTCGATCTCCGGGAAGCTGATATCTACCACCGGGCTACGGGTATTGCTACCACGCACTTTGTTGATCATTTCCGGCAGACGATGCAGCGTTTGCGGCCCGAAAATAATATCGACGTAGTGTGCGCGTTGGCGAATATGGTCGCCTTCCTGAGAAGCCACGCAGCCACCAACACCAATGATGAGATCGGGATTTTTCTCTTTTAACAGCTTCCAGCGACCTAATTGATGGAAGACTTTTTCCTGAGCCTTCTCGCGGATTGAGCAGGTATTCAGCAGCAGCACATCCGCTTCTTCCGCCACGTCGGTCAGTTGATACCCGTGAGTGGCATCCAGCAGATCGGCCATCTTCGATGAATCGTATTCGTTCATCTGACAGCCCCAGGTTTTAATATGGAGTTTTTTGGTCATCGACTTGCTCTTGCGAAATTGTGGCTGAAATGCAGGGCGCATAGTGTACTGCTTTGGCGCGGTTGTGACCAGTATGACGGATGTCAGCCTCAAGGGGTAAAAAATCCTGTAAACTTACACAATACAGGTAACAGGATGATTGACCATGACAAATCAACCAACGGAAATTGCCATTGTCGGCGGGGGGATGGTCGGCGGCGCGCTGGCGCTGGGACTGGCGCAGCACGGATTTACGGTAACGGTTATCGAGCATGCTGTGCCCGCGCCGTTTGTGGCTGACGGACAGCCGGATGTCAGAATTTCGGCCATCAGTTCCGCCTCGGTATCGCTGCTTAAAGGGCTGGGCGTCTGGGATACGGTGCAGGGGATGCGCAGCCATCCTTATCGTCGGCTGGAGACGTGGGAATGGGAAAATGCCCATGTGGTGTTTGATGCTGCAGAGCTTAAGCTGCCGTTGCTGGGTTACATGGTGGAGAATACCGTCCTGCAACAAGCGCTCTGGCAGGCGCTGGAAGCTCACCCTAAAGTTACGTTGCGCGTGCCCACATCGCTGATTTCTTTACATCGACATAATGACCGGCATGAACTTGAGCTGGCAGAGGGTGAAAAAATCAACGCGAAGCTGGTGATCGGTGCTGATGGTGCCAACTCTCAGGTACGCAAAATGGCCGGGATTGGCCTTCATGCCTGGCAGTACGCGCAATCTTGTATGCTGATAACTGTCCAGTGTGAAAACGCACCCGGAGACAGCACCTGGCAGCAGTTTACCCCTGACGGTCCGCGTGCGTTTTTACCGTTGTTCGACGACTGGGCCTCGCTGGTGTGGTACGAC
This sequence comes from Citrobacter sp. U14242, assembly GCF_046555775.1. Classification (NCBI taxonomy): domain Bacteria; kingdom Pseudomonadati; phylum Pseudomonadota; class Gammaproteobacteria; order Enterobacterales; family Enterobacteriaceae; genus Citrobacter; species Citrobacter sp. U14242. Next base: position 803 of record NZ_JBKGLW010000003.1, on the reverse strand, counting down.
ACCCCGGCGCGTATCCGTCAGTTACAAAGCTTAAGCATGGCGCAACTCCAGACAGAGATAGGCAAACATTTCCCATCGCGACTGGGTAACGTGTTGCCTGTGGCTGCCGGCGCATTTCCACTTACACGTCGTCATGCGTTGCAGTATGTCCAGCCGGGGCTGGCGCTGGTCGGTGATGCCGCACATACCATTCATCCATTGGCGGGGCAGGGCGTAAATCTGGGATTTCGCGATGTCGATGCACTGATCGACGTGCTGGTGAATGCCCGCAGCTACGGTGAGTCCTGGGCTAGCCAGCCAGTACTGAAACGCTATCAGAATCGCCGCATGACCGATAATTTCATCATGCAGAGTGGCATGGATTTGTTCTACGCCGGGTTCAGTAATAACCTGCAACCGTTGCGCATCATACGTAATCTGGGACTCATGGCTGCAGAACGCGCAGGCGTGCTGAAACGCCAGGCATTGAAGTATGCGCTAGGGTTGTAGCTCGAGTGGTGCCTGATGTCGCCACGTTTATCTGGCCTACATGACTTGTAGGCCGGGTAAGGCTTGTCGTCACCCGTGTTAGAAAAGCAAAAAGCTCGCCGAAGCGAGCTTTTTTAATATGGCTGGGGTACGAGGATTCGAACCTCGGAATGCTGGTATCAGAAACCAGAGCCTTACCGCTTGGCGATACCCCAACGGGTGCACCCACAACGTGGATGACTTCTTTAATATGGCTGGGGTACGAGGATTCGAACCTCGGAATGCTGGTATCAGAAACCAGAGCCTTACCGCTTGGCGATACCCCAACAATTTTT